>CAZNTU010000011.1:0-56270 GCA_964575975.1 uncultured Desulfobacteraceae bacterium | reverse complement strand
GTTGGTACGCCCGGCTGGATTCGAACCAGCGATCTTCAGCTCCGGAGGCTGACGCCCTATCCCCTGGGCCACGGGCGCACGTGCGAACATCTTTTAACAACGGTAACAGGCCATCTGTTTCGATCGAAAATCAAGAATAAAGGAGTGAAACGGCTAAGTCAAGCCAATAAATCGATTCGGCGCCGACCACCGTTTTCCGGATTCGCCGTTCAAACCCGAAGGGCGGCCCTGGCCTCTCCCACCACATAGAGCGAACCCGCGACGCAAATGGCCTCGTCCGGCGCCGCTGTTTCCATGGCGTAGGCTACGGCCTCCCGCACGCTTGGGATCACCTTTATATTATCCAAAAGTTGTTTGGCGCATTCGTAAAGTTTTTCCGGTTCCAGCGCTCTGTCGATCACGGGACGCGTGAGAATGGCGCGGCCGCAGACCGGAAGAAGGGTCTTTAGCATGCTCTGATACGGCTTGTCGTCCAATATGCCCAAGACCATCGCGACGTTTTGTTTCTGAAAATTGGACGAAAGATATTTCGCGAGATTTCTGGCCGCCATCAGATTGTGGGCGCCGTCCAAAATTACGACCGGATTCGTGGAGACGGTCTCGAGACGCCCCGGCCATTGGGTTTTCAAAAGACCTTCCCGGATATGGCCGATATCGATTTTGGCGCCGTTTCGGATCAGCAGTTCGCAGGCGGCCAACGAGAGGGAAGCGTTTTCCAGTTGGTGATTTCCTCGGAGGTTCAATTTTAGGTCGCCCCACTTGGAACCTATTCCCGAATAGGAGAAGCTGTCCTTTTCCTCGCCTCGCCTGACCCGAAAATGTACGCCTTTTCTGTAAAACGGCGCGTTCTTTTCCCGTGCGATATTTTCGAGCACCGAAACGACGGCTTTTTGTTCCGCACCCGTTACCACCGGAGTATCGGGCTTGATTATTCCGCCCTTCTCGGTCGCGATTTCGGCCAGCGTGTTTCCGAGATATTTTTTATGTTCGAGGGAAATGTTGGAAATGACGGAAACTTTCGGGGCCAGGACATTGGTCGCATCCAGTCGCCCTCCCATGCCGGTTTCGACCACCGCCCATTCGATCTCTTTCCTCGCGAATTCGTAGAAAGCCATCGCGGTAGTGTATTCGAAGAAAGTCGGCTCCCTGTCTCCCGGATGAACCTCCTTGACGGCCTCGTAGGCGTGCAATACGTCGTTGTCCGAAACAGGCTCCCCGTCCACGCGGATTCTTTCGTTGAACTTGACAAGGTGCGGCGAAGTGTAGAGTCCCACCCGGTAACCCGCTTCTACAAGTATCCGGGCCAGATAGGAGGCGATGGAACCTTTGCCGTTGGTGCCGGCAACGTGAACGGACCGATATTTATCGTGCGGATTTCCGAGGCCTTCCAGAATGGACCGGATTGTATCGAGCCCCAGTTTAATCCCGAATCGCTTGAGGCCGAACATGGTCTCGAGGCATTGCGCGTATTTTTGTGAAGTATCCATGATGTTCAACCAAAAAACCCGGCGGATTTCCGACCCCGCCGGGTTTTCGTCGTTTTTTCGCGCCGTCGTTTAGCGATATTTTCTTGAAGCGGCAATGCGCTGACGCCTCAAGGCTTCCCGCTGTTTTCGACGACGGTATTCGCTTGGTTTTTCGTAGCTTTTTTTCAGCTTCAACCGTTTGAAAAGGCCATCGTTCTGAATTTTCTTCTTTAAAATTCTCATGGCTTTTTCAAGGTCGTTGTCGTAGACTTTAACCTCGATTGCCTTCAAACCTATTCGCCCCCTTTTTTCCATCGGCGTCCGTACGGATCCCCGTATGTTTTTCAACCTAATTTGAACCAGCATTGATAAACCATTTTTTGCGATATTTCAACCCAAAAAAAAATTTTTTTCGATTCCGGATGGAATTTGTACGGAATTATCTTGACTTACAATTCGCTTTGGGTCATATTCCGCTCTCGGTTAACGGAAGTCTGACAAAATGGAAACAATCGAAAAGGAGGATGAGGGATGCGTCTAATCTTATTGGGAGGCCCCGGCGCGGGCAAAGGAACTCAGGCCAATTACATCAAGGAAAGATACGAAATTCCGCAAATTTCAACGGGTGACATGCTCCGGGCGGCGGTAAAGGCGGGCACGGAACTCGGAGTGAAGGCCAAAAAGGTCATGGATGCCGGCGGATTGGTTTCCGACGACATCATCATCGGACTTGTCAAGGAGAGAATTCAGCAGCCCGATTGCAAGAAAGGATTCCTGTTCGACGGGTTTCCGAGAACCATCCCCCAGGCCGACGCCATGAAGGACGCTGGCGTCGCGATCGACGCCGTGGTTGACATCGACGTTCCCGACGCGGAGATTATCAAGCGCATGAGCGGCCGACGAGTGCATCTGGCCAGCGGAAGGACCTACCATGTCGTTTTCAATCCTCCCAAGGTCGAGGGCAAGGACGATATGACGGGAGAACCCTTGATTCAGCGTGACGACGACAAGGAAGAGACCGTCAAAAAACGTCTCGACGTCTATCATTCCCAGACCGAGCCTCTGATCGGCTACTACAAGAAATGGGAACAGACCGGCGAAGCCAACGCTCCCAAATACGTCAAAATAGAGGGTGTCGGCAAGGTCGACCAAATTCGGGACCAGATATTCGAAGCCTTGGACAAATTCAAGAGCTGATTTCGGAAAATCGGGTTTTAACGCGAGCGAACCGGACTGTTAAAAGCGAACGGACTCACATATTCCAGACCAATACAAATGGTATGTAAATGGTCTCCGGAAGCGCGAATTCCCGGAGACCTATTTGTCATTCTCAGTCGTTACTGGCGCGTTCATGCGAGCGTCGTCGAAAAAACGTCGCTTGGCGCGGCAGTTATGAAATGCAACGGAATGCCAGTCGAACTTCCCCATTTTCCATTCCCTGATTCCCTTCATTATTTTTTAACTAGGCGGAAACTTTCCACGCACAAAGATAGACGCAACGGCAAAATCGGTTGTCGGCCGCCGACGTTCTCCGGTTCGATGCGATTTTGTCAGGACCCGAAGGCGGTTTTTCGGGAAAATGGCTGATCGACCAATCAGAGTGGCCGTTACGGGCGGAGCGGGCTCGGGCAAATCGACCGTGTGTCGAATATTCGAAAAATTAGGAGTGCTGGTATTCGACGCGGACAGGTTTGCCCGCGAAGCGGTGGAAATCGGAACGCCCGCCTACCGGAAAATCGTCGCTCACTTCGGAAAAAATATTTTGGATCAAGAAGGCAGCTTGAACCGGAAGCTACTCAGGGAAATCATCACGGTAAACCCGAAGGCCAAAAAAGCGCTGGAAAGTTTCGTACACCCGGAAATTACGGGAACCATGCGTCGAAAGCTGGACCAAGCTCGCGAATCGGGCCTCGATGTCGTCATGGAGGTCCCGCTATTATTCGAGTTGGAATTGGAAAATATGTTCGATTTTTCAATTATGGTGTACGCGGAACGGGAATCCAGAATCGGACGCCTGGAAGAAAGAGACAACGTGGATCGGAATCGGGCGGCCGCCCTCGTCGATTTGCAGATGTCGGATACGGAAAAGTCGAAGCGTGCCGATTATGTTATTCGCAATACCGGTCGATTGAAAGAACTGGAACAGGACATAAAAAAATTGCATTTTACCTTGTTCAAATCAAATCGAAGCCATAAAAGCGCTTGACATGGAGTATGCCATGTTATAGGAATTTTATAAGACGCTGGTGCCTACCTTGCGGAGCAACTTTAAGATCCAAAGAAATCTTCGATTTTAACCACGAACAAAAACGCGAAAATCTCCGTTAGACCATCATGGTTCAAATCAATCTTTTATACAGTTTGAACAAGACCGACCGGAAAAAGCTGCATCGCCGCCGTTTTTCGTGGCATTGAAATAATTGAAATGTTTATTCGACCAGTTTCCGTTATTACAGTTGATATCAAGTTCAATCCGACAAAAGACAAGAGAGTCCCCGGAAAGCCGATATGGACGTCGCACCCGATCATCGAATTGGGCGAAGCTCCTGCTGGTCTTTCCATGGAACATTTCCAAGTTGCTATGTAGGCCGAAAAAGGTGTTATAAACGGACAATCAACCTGTGGAGTAAATTTTAATGAATTTAAGTGAATTGAAAGAAAAAAAAATCAGTGAACTGACCCAGCTGGCCAAAAAATTCAAAATCGACGGCGCGGCAGGGCTAAGAAAACAGGAGCTTATATTCGCGCTCCTGCAGGCGCAAATCGAAAAAAACGGGCTGATTTACGGAGAAGGCGTACTGGAGATTCTTCCGGACGGATTCGGCTTTTTGAGGGCCCCGGACTACAACTATCTGCCCGGTCCCGACGACATCTACGTTTCGCCGTCGCAAATTCGCCGTTTCAACCTGAGGACCGGCGACACGGTTTCGGGACAGATCAGACAGCCCAAAGACTCCGAGCGATATTTCGCCTTGCTGAAGGTGGAAGCCGTCAACTACGAGGACCCCGAGATAGCAAGGGAAAAAATTCTTTTCGACAACCTGACTCCGCTCTATCCCGACCGGAAGGTCAGGCTGGAGACTGCATCGGACAACTATTCCACCAGAATCATGGATCTGTTGACGCCGATCGGGTTCGGCCAAAGAGGACTCATCGTGTCGCCGCCCCGGTCGGGAAAAACCATGCTGCTTCAGTTCATCGCCAACAGCATCACCACCAACCACAAGGATATCGTGCTGATCGTTCTTCTGATCGACGAGCGTCCTGAAGAGGTCACCGACATGGAGCGAAGCGTCAGGGGAGAGGTCGTCAGTTCCACGTTCGACGAGCCCGCCGAAAGGCATGTCCAAGTCGCGGAGATGGTGATCGAAAAGGCCAAAAGACTGGTTGAACATAAAAAAGACGTGATTATTTTGCTCGATAGTATTACAAGGTTGGCCAGAGCTTACAACTCCGTCATGCCTCCGAGCGGCAAGGTACTCTCGGGAGGAGTCGATTCCAACGCGCTCCAACGGCCCAAGAGATTTTTCGGGGCGGCTCGAAACATCGAGGGGGGCGGGAGCCTGACCATTATCGCAACGGCGCTCGTGGACACGGGAAGCCGCATGGACGAGGTCATTTTCGAGGAATTCAAGGGAACCGGCAACATGGAGCTGCAATTGGATCGCAGGCTCGCGGACAAGCGCTTGTTCCCGGCCATTGACATAAAGAAATCCGGTACCCGAAAGGAAGAACTCTTGCTTCCCAAGGACGTCCTGAACAGGGTGTGGATACTGAGAAAGCTGCTGGCTTCCCTGAATCCCGCCGACAGCCTCGAATTTTTACTTGATAAAATGCATGGAACGAAAGATAATAAGGCCTTTTTGGATTCCATGAACGCTTGACAACACTAATGTAACAAGGAGAACCGAACCAATGAAAAACGATATTCATCCGAAATACCAGAAAACCAAAATTACCTGCGCTTGCGGAAATGTAATCGAAGTGGGATCGACCAAGTCCGACGTCCGCGTGGAAATCTGCTCGCAGTGCCACCCCTTTTTCACGGGAAAACAGAAATTGGTCGATACGGCCGGAAGAATCGAAAGATTTCGCAAAAAATACGAAAAGTTTCAAAAGAACGACTGAAGTTCGTATTTTTCGGAGGGGGGTGAGCGAATCCTGGGGGCGACGGTCCCTTTGGTTTTGGAAAAATCGGACTTCAACGGACGAACCAATAACGGGCGAATTAGATGTTGGACAAACTAGAAGGCGTCGAAAAACAATTTGTCGAACTTGAAAAGTTGCTTAGCGACCCGGAGGTCGTGAGGGAAAGGGCGAAATACGAAAAACTCGCCAAGGAGCACTCCGACCTGAACAAGATCGTCTCGGTATACAGGGTCTACAAGAAAACGGTCGAGGAAATGGCCGAAAGCGAAGACTTGTTGCGCGACTCCGATCCCGAAATCAAGGAACTCGCCAGAAAAGAAATAGACGCCTTGACCGAAAAACGGGACAAGTTAAACGAGGAACTCAAGCTTCTTCTCATGCCAAAGGATCCCAACGACGACAAAAACGTGCTTGTGGAAGTCCGGGCTGGTACCGGGGGAGAGGAAGCCGCTCTTTTCGCCGGGGACCTTTTCAGGATGTACGGAAGATACGCGGAGGAACGCGGGTGGAAAGTGGAAATTATGAATATCCATGAAGCCGATCAGGGCGGGATCAAGGAAATCGTCGTCATGATACACGGAAAAGGCGCCTACAGTTGTCTAAAGTACGAAAGCGGGACTCATCGCGTTCAAAGAGTTCCTGCCACGGAAACCCAGGGACGGATCCACACTTCGGCCGTGACTGTGGCGGTGCTTCCGGAAGCCGAGGACGTCGAAGTCGAGATCGATCCGGGGGAAATCAAGGTGGATGTATATCGTTCGACGGGTCCGGGCGGACAATCCGTCAACACGACCGACTCGGCCGTGCGCATAACGCACTTGCCGTCCGGGCTTGTGGTAACCTGCCAGGACGAGAAGTCCCAGCACAAGAACAAGGCCAAAGCGATGAAAGTCCTTCGGGCCAGGCTTTTGGACGGAATGATCCGGGAACAGAACCAGAAAAGATCCGCGGAAAGAAAGAACCAGATCGGAAGCGGTGACCGCAGCGAGCGAATCAGGACGTACAATTTTCCTCAGGGGCGGGTCACGGATCACAGAATCGGGTTGACGCTCTACAAGCTCGAGAGCGTTTTGCAGGGCGATCTTCGCGAGATTATCGAAAGCCTGACAACCTATTATCAAGCCGAATCATTGCAAAATGCGGAAATCGGAGGCCAAAGCGGCAAAGAACAAAGAGTCGGTATGGACAATCCTTAAAATCCTCGAATGGACGACTTCTTACTTTAAATCCCACAGCATAGACAGCCCGAGGACGACAGCGGAAATTCTTCTGGCCCATGCGCTGGGTCTAAGGAGGATAGAGCTTTACATACGATACGACCAGCCGTTGTCGCCCGAAGAACTGGCCGGATTCAAGGCGTCGATAAAAAGGCGAATAAAAAGGGAGCCTACCGCCTATATCGTCGGATCCAAGGAGTTCTGGTCCATGGAGCTTGCGGTGACAGAGGACGTGTTGATTCCGAGGCCGGAAACGGAGTGCCTAGTGGAGCGGACCGTGGAGCGTTTGCCTGTGTCGGTCCCCGGACAGGGAGAGCCTTTGAACATACTGGAATTGGGTACGGGCTCCGGGGCGATCGTTTTGGCCTTATCGGCCGAACGTCCGGGCCATCGGTATTTCGCCTCCGACCGGTCGACAAAGGCCTTGCGGGTCGCATGCGGCAACGCCGAAAGGCATGCGATGGCCGATAGAATTCGCTTTTTCGCGGGAAACTGGTTCGATTCGTTAAGGCCCTGTTTGTTTTTTTTCGACATGATTCTTTCGAATCCACCTTATATTAAGACCTGCGTCATCGAAGAACTCGAGCCCGAAGTCAAGGACTTTGAACCTTTCGGCGCTTTGGACGGCGGAAAGGACGGATTGGAAAGTCTCGGGCATATTATCGATCGAGCGCCTTTGTTTTTGAAGCTTGGCGGACATTTGATCTTGGAGATTGGACACGACCAGGGGCAAGGAGTCTTATCGAAGGCCGAGACCGTCGGTTTCTACGAATCGGCCCAGATTTTCAAGGATTACGGCGGCTACGATCGGGTGGCCGTCCTACGAAAGAAACAAAAATAAAACGGTGTGCTGAAAAATAACTTAAATCGGGAATCTTTTAATTTTGGGTTGCGGAAACAAAGCGAATTTGTTATTCAGTCTCGATTTATAAATTCACACGCCCCGGACCTGTTTTTCCGGTGCTTTTTCTGGAACTCTCTATCCCTTTGGGCAAGGGGCTCCGGCGAAAGTGGAAAACGGGGATGAAACGGGCGAAGGTTAAAACCAAAAAAGGAGATGAAAATGGCTTACATCACCATGAAGGAACTTCTGGAGGCCGGCGTTCATTTCGGCCATCAGACCAAACGCTGGAACCCGAAAATGAAACCTTTCATATTCGGGGCCAGAAACGGCATCTACATTATCGATCTTCAGAAAACCGTACGGATGTTCAGGACCGCCTACGATTTCGTTACGGATACGGTTGCCAAAGGAAAATCGGTCCTTTTCGTGGGGACCAAAAAACAGGCGCGCGAGGCTGTCTACGAAGAGGCCAACCGGGCCGAAATGTTCTATGTGCATAACCGATGGCTTGGCGGAATGCTGACCAACTTCCAAACCATCAAGAAGAGCATCGACCGTCTGAACCATCTCAACCAGATCGAAAACGACGGTTCCATCGGATTGTACACCAAGAAGGAAGCGTTGAAGCTTCAAAAGGAAAGAAAAAAATTGGACAACACGCTAGGCGGCATTCGTCATATGGACAAGCTGCCGGGCGCTATTTTCATAGTGGACCCCAAGAACGAATCCATCGCCGTCCGGGAGGGCAAAAGGCTCAATATCCCGATCGTCTCGATCGTAGACACAAATTGCGACCCCGACGACATCGACTATATCATACCGGGCAACGACGATGCCATTCGCTCCATAAGGCTAATTACCTCCAGGATTGCCGACGCATGCGAGGAAGGCGCTAAGCTCTATTCCGAGAGAAAGCAGGCCGAGGCCGACAAAGCCGAGGAGGAAGTCTCCGAAAAACCCTTCGCCGGCGAAAATTTGAAACCCGGAGAAAGAAAAATCATTTCCGACGGAACCGAAGGACCGGTGGTGGAGATAATCAAGCGTTCGGCCTACGGCGAAGCGGAGGAAGAGTTTGCTGAAGAAAAAGAGGATTATTAAAAACGGGAGATTAATAAAATGAGTGAAGTTAGCGCCGCAATGGTCAAAGAGCTTCGGGAAAAAACCGGAGCCGGGATTATGGACTGCAAACAGGCCTTGGCCGAATGCGAGGGGGATCTGGAGAAGGCGATCGACTTCTTGAGGAAAAAAGGACTGGCCACCGCTAAAAAACGCGCCGGAAGAGCGACCCACGAAGGCGTGATTCAATCCTACATTCATATGGGCGGAAAAATCGGCGTACTGGTGGAGGTCAACTGCGAAACGGATTTCGTGGCGAAAACCGACAATTTTCTCGAATTCGCCAAAAACATATCCATGCAGATCGCAGCCACCAATCCCGTCGGAATCATCGCCGAGGACGTTCCCTCCGACATCGTGGAAAGGGAGAAGGCGATCTACAAGGCCCAGGCCTTGGAAACCGGAAAACCGGAAAACGTCGTGGAGAAAATCGCCGAGGGCAAGCTCCAGAAATTTTTCAAGGACAATTGCCTGTTGAACCAGCAGTACATCAGGGATACATCCTTGACCATTCAGGACCTTTTAAACGAAACCGTCGGGAAGACCGGCGAAAAAATCACCATTAAACGTTTCGCAAGATTCCAGATTGGAGAGGATTCCTGACGCTTGGAACAGACCCGTTACGGAAGAATCGTTTTAAAACTGAGCGGCGAGGCCCTCATGGGGACGCAGGAGTTCGGGATCAGTTCCGATATGCTCAAATATGTGTCCAGCGAGATCAAATCGGTCGTGGACCTCGGCGTTCAAGTGGCTATTGTGGTTGGCGGCGGCAACATTTTCAGGGGAGTCGCCGCCAGCTCCTACGGGATGGATCGCGCATCGGCCGATCATATGGGGATGCTCGCCACTGTAATCAACAGCATCGCCCTCCAGGACGCCTTGGAGGACAACGGGATGCAGACCCGCGTGCAATCGGCTATCAAGATGCATGAAGTGGCCGAACCCTATATCATGCGACGAGCCATTCGTCACTTGGAAAAGGGCAGAGTGGTCATTTTCGCGGCCGGTACCGGCAATCCCTATTTTACAACGGACACGGCGGCCGTCTTGAGGGCGCAGGAAATTCACGCGGAGGTTTTAATCAAGGCCACCAAAGTGGACGGTCTCTACGACTCGGACCCTGTGAAAAATCCAGAAGCCGTTTTCATCAAAAAAACCAGCTACATGGAGGTGCTCGAAAAGCAGCTTCACGTGATGGACATGACGGCGATTTCGCTCGCCATGGACAACAACCTGCCCTTGATGGTGTTCAACCTCAGCGGCAAGGGCAATATTTGCAAGGCTGTTTGCGGAGAGGATGTCGGCACGACCATCACCAATTGACGGACTTCCTCATGCTTCAGTCCGTCGGCCGAATCCGAATATCGCAGGTCGTTTATAATCAAAAAAACAGGCAGGCCTCTATGATCGAAGAGATATACGAAGAAACCAAAGACAGGATGAGCAAGTCCATCGCAAGCATGAAAACCGACATGAAGCGTATCCGCACCGGCCGCGCTTCCACGTCCTTGCTCGATGGCATACGGGTCGATTATTACGGCACGCCGACTCCCTTGAGCCAAATGTCGACAGTGTCGATTCCCGAAAGCAGGTTGATTACCATTCAACCTTGGGACACTTCCGTTATAAAGGACATCGAAAAAGCGATTATGAAATCCGATTTGGGCCTTACCCCCTCCAGCGACGGAAAAATCATTCGGATCGCGATTCCGCCGCTTACCGAGCAGCGCAGAAAAGAACTGGTGAAAATGGTCGCCAATCTTTGCGAGGACTATAAGATCGGCATTCGAAACATCAGACGCGACTCCAACGACATTCTGAAAAGCTTGAAAAAGGACGGCGACATTTCCGAGGACGACGCTTTCAAGGCGCAGGAGCAGGTCCAGAAAATAACGGACGAGTTTATTGAAAAAATAGACAAGGTCTACAAGGAAAAAGAGAAGGAAATTCTTGAATTCTAACGCGGAGGAGATTCGAGATAGCCTGGACCCCGACCGCCTTCCCCGACACGTCGCCATAATCATGGACGGGAACGGGCGTTGGGCGAAAAAGCGTTTTATGAATCGCGTAAAAGGCCACGAAAAAGGGGCCGAAACCGTTCGTACAGTTGTCCGCGTAAGCAGGGAATTGGGCATAAAACATCTAACATTGTACGCCTTCTCCACGGAAAACTGGAATCGCCCTCAGTCTGAAATTTCGGCTTTGATGACGTTGCTTAAAAAATTCCTCGTTTCCGAGCGGGAAGACTTGATGAAACAACAGATCCGCTTGAAAACGATCGGGCAAAGCGAACGTCTTCCCGACGATGTGCGCGATACCCTTTTAAATACGATTCGCGAAACCGACGGCAACAAAGGGATGAACGTACACTTGGCGTTGAGCTACGGCGGACGAGACGAGATCGTTCGCATGGCAAGACGACTCGCCGAAGAGGCGAAAGCGGGGGATTTGGAGCCGGAAACCATCGACGAAGACACGGTCGCGGATCATTTGTATACCAGAGGCGTGCCGGATCCTGATATTATGATTCGGACCAGCGGGGAAATGCGCATCAGCAATTTTTTGCTGTGGCAGATCGCCTATTCCGAAATTTTCGTTACGGACACACTGTGGCCAGATTTCGGCGAGGACGAATTTTTGTCGATCTTGAAAGAGTATCAAAGCCGCGATAGAAGATTCGGCAAAGTATAGGAGGTTTTCCGAGTTTTTCCGACCGAGTTCGTCCCGTCTTGTCCGAGAAACCTGCGGCTATCGAACGGAAAAAATAAAAATGCATCTCAAAAGATGGATCACCAGCATTGTCGCCCTGCCCGTTCTTGTCTATATAGTCCATACAGGCGGGATCGCGTTTTCCGCCCTGATCGCGGCAGCATGCCTCTTAGCCCTCTGGGAATACTTCGGAATCGTCTTCAACACCTACCAGGCAAATTCTCCTGCGGTAATGGGGCTCGGTTTCGTCACGGCCCTTTTGTTGACGGTTGCCGCCCACTATTTTGGCGCGGAGATGCTTTTCGTCGTTTTGGCCGCGAACGTCGTTCTCTCCGCTATAATTTTCCTTTCCCTTTTCAAGACCCGCCCCCAAATCATCGAACTTTTGCGCATCCAAGCGCAGGGTATTTTATATATCCCTCTTTCACTGTCTCTTTTGGTGCTGATCAGGAACATGGCCGACGGTTCTCTTTGGATTTTCTTCCTGCTTGCCATCATTTTCGCCGGGGACGTCAGCGCCTATTATTTTGGGAGCTACTTGGGCAAGCACAAGTTAAGCCCTTCCATAAGCCCGGGCAAAACCATGGAGGGCGCCGCCGGTGGAATCATGGCCAATGTTATCGTGGGAACCGTTTTCAAATTCATTTTATTTCCCGGTTTGGACTGGGGAATCTGTATCATGTTTTTCATAGTGATCGGCGCGGCGGGACAAGTGGGGGATCTTTTCGAATCCGGGCTGAAGAGAATGTCCGGAGTAAAGGATTCCGGCTTTCTTCTTCCTGGGCACGGAGGCATTATCGACAGGATCGACGCCCTGCTTTTCGCGACTCCCGTCATGTATTTCTTCATTCTTTTCGCGAACGGGGGCTTTTGATTTGCCGGGAGCGAAGCGCAAACGAGTAAATTTATGAAACGTATCTCCGTATTGGGCTCCACCGGCTCCATTGGCCGCAATACATTGAAAATCGCGGAAAAGTTTCCCGACCGCTTCACAATCGTATCCTTGGCCGCCAAGACCAACGTCGAGCTTCTGGCGACCCAAATAAGGAGCTTTTCTCCCGTTTTGGCCGCCGTCGTCGACAAAGAACACGCCGAAAAGCTGAAGAGACTTCTCCCGAAAAATTCCAGGGTCGAAATCCTTTACGGCCCGGAAGGGTGCGCGGAGGCCGCCGCCATCCAGGAAGCGGACACGGTCGTAACCGCCGTAGTCGGGGCGGCGGGGCTTATGCCGACCCTCAAAGCCATCGAAGCCGGAAAGAACATCGCCTTAGCCAACAAGGAAACTTTGGTCATGGCCGGCGAACTGGTGATGAAAAAGGCGGAGGAGGCGGGGGTTGCCATTCTTCCCGTCGACAGCGAACACAGCGCTATTTTCCAATGTCTCTCCGGGCAACGAAAGGAAGATTTCCATACGATTTTGTTGACCGCCTCCGGCGGACCCTTTTTCAATTTGCCGAAATCGGAATTCGACAGGGTCACTCTCGAGGACGCTCTAAACCATCCCACATGGCAAATGGGACCCAAGATCACCATCGATTCGGCGACTCTCATGAACAAAGGGTTGGAACTCATCGAGGCGAAATGGCTGTTCGACGTGTCGCCCGACCGCATCAGGGTCGTGGTGCATCCGCAAAGCATCGTGCATTCCATGGTCGCCTACAAGGACGGCTCCATTATCGCGCAAATGTCGATACCCGATATGAGAGGGGCCATCGCCTACGCCCTGTCCTACCCCGAGCGTCTGAACATTGGGCTTTCCATCCCCGATTTTTCCGGCTTGAACGGCCTGACCTTCGCCGACCCCGATCTGGAAAAATTTCCCTGCCTATCGCTGGCGATGAAAGCCTGCCGGATCGGCGGAACCATGCCCGCCGTCTTGAACGCCGCAAACGAAATCGCAGTGGAAAATTTACTGCGGAAAAAAATAAAGTTCGTCCAAATTCCACGAATCGTCGAAAAGGTAGTCGATTCTCACCAACCCGCTTTCGCACCCGGACTGGACGAGATCCTGGCGGCCGACATGTGGGCCAGATCCAGAGCGGACGAGGAAATCGGTTCCTTGATTTTATGATTGGGCCGAAAACCTGGAATTCCATTTGAAATCTTAAGCGATCGTATCTATATTGCTTCTTGTACTGCGGGACCGGCGATTCCGAATACGGAATTCGCATTGAAACCAATCGAAAAAAAGAGATGCCTTGAGCAATGGTAACAAGTCTGTTTTCTTTCATAATCGTATTAGGCGTCCTGATTTTCTTCCATGAATTGGGACATTTTCTCGTTGCCCGGTATTTCGGCGTGGGCGTGGAAAAATTTTCCTTGGGGTTCGGCCCCAGAATTCTCGGGAAGAAAGTGGGAATCACAGATTATCGCATATCCGCCATTCCATTGGGGGGGTACGTCAAAATGGTGGGAGAGGAACCGGACGCGGAAATCGCCCCCGAAAACATTCCCTTGTCCTTTACGCACAAGCACGTGGTGAAAAAGTTTTTAATCGTGGCGGCGGGCCCGTTTTTCAACCTTCTTCTCGCGGTATTGCTGTTCTACCTGATCTATCAATTCTCGGGTCTCTACGTCAGAAAACCCGTGGTGGGCAGCGTAGCGCCCGATACGCCCGCGCAAACCGCCGGACTTCGGCCCGGAGACGAAATAGCCTCCATCGACGGCGTTTCCGTCGAAAGTTGGGAGGAGATGGCCGCGATCATTTCGGAAAGCAATGGAAAACCTGTCCAAATCGAACTGAAACGGGAAGGCCGAACCGTTCCGATTACGATAGAGCCTAGGGTCCAACAGGACGTGAACATTTTCGGGGAAAAGATCGAACGCTTCGTGATCGGCATTGGCTCGTCCAACGAATTCGCCACCAAGGAACTCAGTATGTTCCAAGCGATCGGGCACAGCGTCGTCCAAACCTACAAGGTCGCGGAACTTACCGTGCTAAGCATCGTCAAGCTCATACAGGGGACGTTGTCCATGGACACCCTTGGAGGTCCGATCATGATCGCCGAACTGGCCGGAGAGCAGGCCGAAGAAGGCTTGATTAACCTCCTCTTCTTTATCGGACTGTTGAGCATCAATTTGGCGATCTTGAATTTCCTCCCGATTCCCGTCCTGGACGGCGGCCACCTGCTTTTTTTCACCATCGAAATGTTGATCGGACGGCCTGTCAGCATACGGGTCAGGGAAGTGGCCCAGCAAGCAGGTATCTTTATCCTGATCTCCTTGATGATCTTCGTTTTTTACAACGACATTACAAGATTTTGGTTCAATTAACCTCCATCAAGCATCCGAATAAAAAAAGGAAAAGGCTACACCGACATGCCCCACCGTCTTGAAATCACTCTAAAACCCGAACTTTTCGACGCCGAGGGGGAGATGGTCCGCAAAAAGGCGGCGGATTATTTCGACATACACGCGGAAAGCGTCAGAACCATCCATATTGTCACGATAGACGCCGATCTTTCCCAAGATCGGCTTGAAAAGCTTCAAGTCGAAGTCTTTACCAACCCGGTCACGCAGATATCCTCGTACGACCCGCTTCCGGAGCCGTTCGACCGAATGGTTTGGGTCGGATACCGCCCCGGCGTCAAAGACAATCCGGGAAGCACTGCGGTCGAGGCTGCAGAGGACGTGCTGGGAATCAAATTCCCGCCAGAATGGGCAATCTATACGTCCAAGCGGTTCTGCCTCGTGGGTTCTCATTTGACGGCCGCGGACGTGGACAAGATCGCGGGCGAACTTTTGGCCAACGATATCATTCAGCAATGGCGAATATACGACAAAGAGGACTGGGACCCGTCCGAAGGCATAGGTTTCATATGCCCTCGCGTCGTTCTGGACCACGAGCCTCACGTGTCCGTCGTCTCCATCGAATCCGACGAGGTCGTTCGGAAAATCAGCGACCAGAGAAACCTGGCGCTGAATCCCAACGACATTCCCACGATCAGGGCGTATTTCCTCGACGACAGGGTCAGGAAGGAAAGGGCCGGCGTCGGTCTCTCCGACCCTACCGACCTCGAGCTGGAATACATCTCCCAAGGAAGGAGCGACCATTGCAATCACAACACTTTCCGCGGGCTTTTTCGCTATCGGGACATGTCCACGGGAAAGACCGAGACGGTCGACAACCTCTTCAAGACCTGCATAGAGGCTCCGACGCTTGAATTGGAGAATAAAAAGCCATGGGTGGTCTCGGTGCTTTGGGACAACGCGGGCGTTGGAAAGTTCGACGACGACCACTATTACGTCATCACCGGCGAGACCCATAATTCTCCGTCCAACATGGAGGCTTACGGCGGTGCCATCACCGGAATCGTGGGCGTCTACAGAGATCCTCTTGGAACCGGCAAGGGCGCCAAGCTCGTGATGGGAAGCTACGGGTTCTGCGTCGGACCCCGCGACTACAAGGGGCCGCTGAAACCCAAACTGCACCCTAGGCGTCTTCTGGACGGCGTGATCGAGGGCGTTCGGGACGGGGGCAACAAGAGCGGCATTCCCACGCCTTTCGGCCAGGTGACTTTCCACCGGGGATACATGGGAAAATGCCTCGTGTTCGTAACCGCCGTGGGATTGATGCCCGCGCTGGTGGACGGAAAGCCCGCCGAGGAAAAGAAGACCTCTCCTGGCGATCTTGCGATCATGTGCGGCGGACGAATCGGAAAAGACGGCATCCACGGCGTCACCGCAGCCTCCGAGACATTCTCCGAGCACACGCCGGCGGGACACGTGCAAATCGGCGACCCGTACACCCAGAAGAAAATGCACGACTTTCTGATAGAGGCCCGGGACGAAGGGCTGATTCAATTCATTACAGACAACGGCGGCGGAGGTCTGTCCTCGTCTTTGGGGGAGTCGGCCAGGTTCAGCGACGGGTGCCTGATAGAACTGGAAAAGGCCCCCTTGAAATACGAGGGGCTGGACCAGTGGGAAATCTGGATTTCCGAATCCCAGGAGCGCATGACCATCGCCGTAAAACCCGAAAACCTGGACCGGTTCATGGAACTGTCCGCGAAGCATGCCGTGGAAAGCACCGTGATCGGGCGGTACACCGATTCCGGAAAGCTTCACATCACCTACGACGGAAAAACGTGCGCATACGTGGATATGGACCTGTTGCAATCGGGCTTTCCCCAGTGGAAGTTCGAGGCGGAGTGGCAGCCTCCCGAAAAACGGGGTCTTTTCGAACCGGTTCTGCGCGAGCCCAAGGACATTGGAAGATTGTTGACCGATATTTTGGCTCGACCCAACATTTGTTCCAAGGAATGGATCGCGCGACAGTACGACCACGAGGTTCAGGCCACCAGCGTTATCAAGCCTCTTGTGGGCGCGGGGCGCGACATCCACGGGGACGCGGCGGTCGTAAGGCCCGTCTTGTCTTCGGAAAGGGGACTGGCATTCTCGCAATCCCTGCTTCCCCACTATTCCGCCATCGACGCGTACCACATGACCGCGTGTACCATAGACGAGGCATTGCGGCGCGTGGTGGCCGCAGGGGCGGACCCTTCACACGTTGGCGGCGTGGACAATTTCTGCTGGCCGGACATCGGGTACCACCCTGTTAAAAACCCCGACGGCAAGTTCAAGGCCGCTCAGCTTGTCCGGTCCTGCAACGCGCTCAAGGACATATGCCTGGCCTACGAAATACCGCTGCTCTCCGGAAAGGACAGCATGTACGTCGATGGCCACCTGGCCGGACCCTACGGAGAAACGCACAAGGTTTCCGCGCTGGAGACATTGCAGTTTTCGGCAATTTCCCTGGTTCCCGACGTGAACAAATGCGTCACGCCCGACGCCAAGGCGCCGGGAGACCTGGTGTACATCCTGGGAATCACCCGTGACGAACTGGGCGGTTCGGAATACTACGACCACCTTGGCTATGTAGGGCTAAACGTTCCCAAAGTCGATCCCGCGAAATTCCATGTTTTGTACCGTGCTCTTTTCCGCGCCATGGAAATGGAACTGATCGCCTCGGCCCATGGCGTCTACCGGGGCGGGTTGGGGGTCCATTTTGCCATGACCGCCATGGCGGGGCACGCAGGGATGGAAATCGATTTGGAGTTTGTCCCGAAAGAGGGCGTGGAGCGGATCGATTCCCTGTTGTTCTCCGAGACTCCGGGAAGATTCGTCGTAACCGTGGCTCCGGAAAACCGGGGAACGTTCGACAAGCTCTTCAAGGGACTTCCGTTCGCGTGCGTCGGGAAGATCTCGGAAAACCCCGATTTCGTCATTAAAAAGGGGCAAGACGAAATCTCCAGGCTGAATGTTTTCGACCTGAAAGAATCCTATAAACGTCCTTTCGAAGGTCTGTGACACACCATTTATTAGAAACGACATGTCCATCTCGATGGAGAACGAATATGAGTAAAATACGAGCATTGGTGCTTACCGGGTACGGGCTGAACTGCGATCACGAAACCGCCCACGCTTTCCGGCTGGCGGGCGCCGACGCCGAAAGGATACACATCAATTCCCTGATCGACGGAGAGGCGTCTCTGGACGATTTCAACATCATGGCCTTCGTCGGCGGATTCAGCTGGGGCGACGACCACGGCGCCGGAGTCGTCCAGGCCGTGCGGATGAAAAACAACTTGGGGGAGAAGATTCTCCGGTTCATAGAAAACGGCAACTTGGTCCTGGGTATCTGCAACGGTTTCCAGACCATCGTGAACATGGGGCTTCTGCCGGGTCTCGACGGCAACTACGCCGAGCGGTCCGCCGCCGTCACGTACAACGACTGCGGACGCTTCCGGAACGACTGGGTACACCTTGCCATCGACGAAAAATCCCCTTGCGTTTTCACAAGAGGGCTTTCGCGCATGGAATTGCCGGTCCGACACGGAGAGGGCAAATTCATCGCCAAGGAGGACATTCTGGAAAAAATCGAGGACGGGAAACTGGCTGCGATCAGATACGCCCGGCCCGACGGAAGCCTTGCCGCCAGGCTTTTCCCCTTCAATCCGAACGGTTCCTTGCTGGACATCGCCGGGATTTGCGATTCGACCGGGCGGGTGTTCGGCCTGATGCCTCATCCCGAGGCCTTCATCCATAAAACCAATCACCCCGTTTGGACTCGCTATAAAGAGATTGCCAAGAGAAACGGCAAAAACATAGAGGAATCGGGACTTCCGCCCCTGGGGCTCAAGATATTCGAAAACGCCGTTTCCTATTTTTCCTGAGTTTCAAGCTAAACCTGCGGTCCTCCGTGTCTATTATTTCTTGATTTAAAAGCGGTCATTGAGAAGGAAGCTCGGTAGCGATAATGCGCTACGGCAATCTCTGTACCACCGGCTCGTGCGAAAACGGAATCCGCAATTGGTAAACGCCCTCTTCCAGCTTCGCGTCCACCCGGTCGGCCATCTTCCGAAACACTTTCATCATGGCCGTGTTGGCGAAAAGGACCTCGGCGGTAAAGCCTTTCAATCCGTGCTCTTTCGCGTGCCGCGCCAGGAGTCGGTACATGAACGACCCGACGCCGATTCCCTGGCAGGCCTCGTCCACCAGAAAAGCGACCTCGGCGTACGGGCTTTCCACCTCGCGGATATACCTTGCCTCCGCGACGATACGCCCCTTTCCAGGCATTCCCACGACTCCTACAATGGAAGTGGCCTTTCCCCAGTCCACGTTCACGTACTCCTGAACCTTGGAGTGCGGCATGGCGCGGATTCGCGTCAAGAAGCGCTCGTAAACCCCCTGTTCCGAAAACCGGTAGAAAAGTCTCCGAACCCCTTCCTCGTCCGAGGGCTTTATCGCGCGAAAACGAATCTTGACCCCGCCCTTGAACGTCTCTTCGACGGACAGATCGAACGGGTAAAGCTTGGCGCTTCCCGGAACGAAAATCTGGTCGGCATAGATCAGCCTTTTTTCCTTGGCCTGCTCCATGAGCAGCGGACGGTCGTCCGGGTGGGCGATGTCGATAAGAACTTGCGCGCGTTCCCGCAAAGGCCGGCCTTTCAAGCTGGCGATCCCGTACTCGGTCACGACCATGTCCACCGATTCCCGCATGCTGAACCTGTTGGGAAAGCCGTCCAACGACAGGTGAAAATTGGACTCGTTTTTCATGTTCCTGCTGGAGAGAGCGAAAATGCATTTCCCGCCCGGCGAAATCCGGGCTCCGTTGAACAAATCCATGACCTCCGTAGGCCCGGTCGCCACGTTCCCCTTTCCCACGTGAAGCGCTATATTGCCGGAAAGGTCTATTTTACGAGCCGGAAGAATCGCGACGAATTGGGGATTCCCTCCGATCAGCACCGGGTTGTAGACCTTGTCGATTCCCTGGAACACTACGAGAGGATTGTGGTCCAGCCAAGCGAAGAGTTCCTTCGTGCCCAGCGCGTGGCTTGTGATCGATCTTCCCCGGTAAATTCCCTTGTACCGGTTGGTGACCGCTCCGCTTCTCACGAGATCCATGAGCGCGTCGGTGAAAAGGGGAGAATGCACCCCCAAATGCTTTTTTTGGGAAAGATGCGGTGCCAGCGCGTCGAAAACGGGGCCGATGGAAAAAGCGATGCAGCTGCGGTCCTCCACGAGCGACGCCACGTACCAGGCGACCTTGTCGAAAACGTCGTTCACCGACCAACGATCGAAATAATAAGGCGGGTATTCTGACCGGACGAGATAATCGAAATCCGCTACGGGCACGAAAGCGTCGCCGAACGTGAAAGGCGCGTCTTCGTTGATTTCCCCCACCGAGATCCGCGCGTGTTCCATGGCCAGCCTAGCGACGTCCACGGCCGGGCCGAAACTGCAATAGCCGGCGTCGTTGGGCGGCGTTATCTGTACGAAAGCCGCGTCGATCTGGACCAAGCCCGACTCGAAAAGCTCCGGAATCATGGAAAAGCGGGAAGGGATAAGATCCATGTCCCCCCTCGTGACCGCTTCGCCGGTTACCCATCCGGAAAAAAACGTCTTCAGCCGGTAATTTTTTGAAAAAATTTCCTCCAAAGACATGGCGTCGCCAAAACTGACCAGCTGCGTCAGTTCCAGGTCCTGAAGGTTCGTGGCGTGGCTGTCCATGAGGCGACGCACTAGGGTTCGCGGTTCCGCCGCGCCGGTGCTCAAAAAAATGTTCATCCCCGGTCGGATTTTTCCCAGCACGACCTCGGGATCGACGACTTTGTCCCCCCATTGATACGAGGAAAAAGGGCACATGGCATATCCCTCCCGTGTGTCACCGAGGCGGGAAATAATTAATAGTTCCCGCAGAACGCGAACTGACTGCTCTCATCCGCAACGATATTGTTCCGGTCAAACCTGCATGATTTCAACCCCCTTCTTTCCCGAAGGAAAATCTTTCCCGCCCCTGTTTTTATGTTTTTAAGAGTTGGTTCGTTCGCTCGTCTCGGATAAAAACGATAACACGATGCACTCGGAAATAGCAACGAAAGGATACAAAAATCCGACCATAAAAACAAAACAACCTTCAACCCGAAATTCCAAGCCGTCAACAAGCTGACGCAATTTCTCATGTATCCATGATTCTGTCGCATGGTTGCCGCTTTCTTTCGTGGCCTAAAAAGAATACTCGCATTGTTTCCCGCTTTTCTGCTGCCGGCCATGCGGAATGAGCAATCTCAATTCTGCAATACCCGGTGCCTTGAAGGCAACCAGACCATCCTGGTCTGGTTGCCTGATTGATCGAGACCTCTTCGGCATGAACCTTACCCAAATTAGAATCGCTGATGCGGAATATCTTTAATTGACAATCCTCATAACATTTTATATTTTGCTACCTGATTTCTTGGCGGAATATGAAAAGGAAAATGCAAATGAGCAAATCTGAAGGCGCAGAGTTCATCAAATGGATACCGCATCTACTGGATGCGCTTCGATCTTTGAACGGTGCCGCAAAGCCCAAGGAGGTTTCCAACTGGATTGCAAAAAAGCTCAATTTCCCTCCTGAAACGACCGAAGCTACCATGAAAAGTGGGATTCTTCGATTATTTCATAATCAGGTGCAATGGGATCGCCAGTATCTTGTGTGGGAAGGTCTGGTTGGATCTTCCAAGTACGGGATATGGAATCTAACCGAAAAAGGCGAAAAAACGCATCTTTCGGACCGTGAAGCCCGATCCATCTTTTTGAAATGGGTTCGTATTCACGCCGAGCGAAGAAACAAAAAAACAAGAAATGAAACCCCTTTGTTGGACGTCGAAGAAACGATAGACGAGCAAGAGCTGTTGGATCCGGAATCTCGATTTCGAGCGTCTCTTTTAACCACTATCCGGAATTTTGATCCGCAAGGATTCGAGCGGTTTATAACCAGCAGAAATGCGATGTTAGGCCGTGCCGACAAAGGGATTATTTTCACCACTTCGCGTTTTTTCCGCCGATGCCAAAGCGGAAGCAGAGCGCGAAGTCGTACCGCCAATCGAACTTGTCGATGGGGAAAGACTCGTTGGAATTATTGAAAAATTGGAATTTGGCGTTGTTCCTGTGAAGACATTCGTGATTGACGAAACGTTCATGAGCAGGTTCATGCGGGATGATCGTTTGAAGCGAAACGAAAAAAGCCGCAAACGATGAAAGCGACGAATTGATTCTTGTGGAGGAAAAAAGTATGTTGAAAAAAGCGTTGTTTCCGGGAAAATACATCCAAGGCGTCGGCGCGCTTCAGGAATTGCCGGATCTGGTAAAAACATTGGGCGGCAAGGGACTGATACTCGCTTCATCGACGTCCTGCGATAAAATTCTTCCCGAGAGCGGAATCGATTTGGACTCGCGTTCTTTGTCTGTGGAACCGTTCTCGGGCGAGTGTTGCGAGAGTGAACTTGCAAGGCTGGCGACGGTCGTCCGGGAGAAAGGCGCGGACGTTCTCGTAGGCATGGGAGGGGGAAAGGCGATCGACACTGCCAAAATAGCCGCCGACCGCGCTAAAATTCCCGTCGTAATCGTTCCTACCATCGCATCGACCGACGCTCCTTGCAGCGGTTGCGCTATCTTGTATGCCGAGGGAGGCGTTTTCGAGTCGGTGTACTACCAAAAATCGAACCCCGCAGCCGTTCTCGTGGACACGGAAATCATCGCCAAGGCCCCCGTCCGTTTTCTGGTGGCTGGAATGGGCGATGGCTTGGCGACATGGTTCGAAGCCAGATCCTGTGGACAGACGCAATCCGAGAACGCCTGCGGAGGACTCGGCACGCTGACCGGCCTCAACCTAGCCAAGCTTTGCTACGACACCTTGCTCCAGTATGGCGCGACCGCCAAAATCGCCGCCGAGCGACATATCGTAACGCCGGCACTGGAGCATGTTATCGAGGCGAACATTCTTCTCAGCGGAATCGGATTCGAAAGCGGCGGTTTGGCAAGCGCCCATTCCATTCATAATGGACTCACCGCGCTGGAGGAAACCCATGCGTTTTACCACGGAGAAAAGGTTGCCTTCGGCGTCTTGGCCGGACTTCAACTCACGGACGCTTCTCCCAATGAATCCGACGTCGTTTTCTCTTTCTGCGAAGAGGTGGGGTTGCCAACCACCCTTGCCGATCTCGGTCTCGGAAATTGCGACAAAAACAGACTTATGGCCGTCGCGAAAAAAGCCTGCTCGCCGATAGAATGCATTCACCACGAAGCGGGCAAGATCGCGCCGGAAATGGTCCTCCACGCGATTCTGGCGGCCGATGCCATCGGAGAGCACAGGAAAAACAGAATCGTTATTCGGGATTAGGTCGGCACAGCTTACGCTTTCTTGTCGGACTTTTCGTGTTTTCTCTCGTTACACGCCAAAAAGGAGGCTTCCCATGAAGTCGGTCGGAATTCGCGCGCGTTGCGCCCTGAGTTTGCTCTTGTCGTTTCTGTTGACGATTCCGTCCTCGCCGGCGTTTTCTTTCGCCGGTCGCGACGACTTGCCGAAAAGGCAAATCGATAATTTTTCCGGGAATTCGAAAGAGGACCTTTCCACGAACCGGGATATTCTGTCGGCCCAATCCAATTACCCGCAAGGCTCCAAAGCGGGCGACTGGCGGACGGTCGTGAGTTCCGACCGGGGAAGCCAGACTGGCCCACTTCCAGTCGAGCAGCCTCCTCCCGAATCTTCCCCCCCTGCGTTCGATGAGCCGGGCGAGATCGAAGAACCCATAAAGCCTCCCGCTCCAGAGCCTTCCGGGAATATTCCGGAACCGGAACCGTCCGACGTTTTCCCGTCGCAGCCCCGGGAAACGGCGGAGGTGGAGGTCGGCCTCCAAGGAGGGCAGGTGCCTTGGAAACAAGGGTGCGTCAGTCTGACGATTCCGCCGGGAGCGTTGAACCAATCCGTTTCCATAACCGTGCAAAAGGCGGACGTGAAAATCGAGCGCGACCCGGAATCGAACATCGGAGCCGACGACATTCTGGAGGCCGCGACCGTCGAACTGGGGCCTTCAGGCACCACCTTCGCCGCTCCTGTGGAAGTGTCCATGAAAATCTCCCCCGAATCGCGCCGGCGACTGTCGCAAGGCGGCCAGCTTGCGATAATCGTCGATAGCGGCGGTTTTCTCGAGGAGGTGACAGACTACAAGATCGACGACCAGGGACAAGTGCGGTTTCGCCTGGAGCATTTTTCCTCGATCGCCGCAATAGTGGTTGGAGGCATGCTGTTCGTGGCCTTGATGGGGATGGCGGGACGCTACACGGTCACCGACTCTCCCCACATCCTGATCCAGCCCGACAACCCGGACGTGCAAAGGTTCGTCCACAGCGGCAAAGTCAAGCTTCCGACGACGATCAATCCGCGCGGCCCGACCGATCTGGGGATCGAGAAAACTTTCAAGGGTACCATGGGCGTTTTCAAGTGCGTCAACGGCGGGGCTACCATGGTCAACCTGAAGGACGGTTCCAAGATCAATTGCCAGGACCTGACCTTCTTGGCGGCCTCCGTCTTGCTCGGCTCGAAGAATTCCCGTTTTTCGGAAGTCAAGGCCGTGGGAGGCTCCGCCACCTGCGGAGAGTACAGCGGGGGACACATGTGGCTGGAGGTGAAAATAGACGGAAAAGTGTACGTGGTGGACACTTCGAACCCGAAAAGGCTGATGCTGATACCGGCTGCGGAAGCTTACGCCCAATACATCCTGGAGCCAGCATTCGAGTTCGGGCACAACAGCAGGAAGAAATCCTACGTCGGGTGGGATGGAAAGCCAGGCCCCGACAATTTCGAGGACGCATCCTCCCTTCCCGCTCCCACGCCCGAACAATTGAAACAAATGTACAAGGACGGCGACGAAATGGGATGCCGGCACATGTCGCAGAACACCGAGAGCATAAAAGCGGAGCTTCAAGAGGTGTACGGAAAAATCCAGCACCCGTCCCTGAAGCTGAAATTCCGGGAAGGCTATCAGGCGGGCGCGGAGAGATGCAGGCCCAAATAGCTTTCGAGAGGACGGAGGCTCGAAATTTATTGCACCGCGCACATGGCGTCGGCGAGCTGTTCCCGGTCCGCCCAGAACGGGGACATGTCCCTGAGCTTTTGAATGATAGTGGGAAGTTTTTCGATCACGAAATCGACCTCCTCCTCGGTGGTGAAAGTGCTCAGGCTGAAACGGATGGAGCCGTGCGCGGCGGTGAACGGAACTCCCATGGCGCGAAGCACGTGCGACGGTTCCAGGGAACCCGACGTGCAGGCGGAACCCGATGACGCGCAAATGCCCAGTTCGTTCATCATCAGCAGGATCGCCTCTCCCTCCACGTATTCGAACGCGATGCTGCTCGTGTTGGGAAGGCGGCTTTTCGGATCGCCGTTCACTATGGTATTGGGGACTTTCTCCAATATGCTCTTTTCGAGTTTGTCGCGAAGCGCCTTGACTCGCGTGTTCATTTCGTTCCGGTGGTTCGCGACCAGCTCGGCCGCTTTTCCCAGGCCGACGATCGAGGCCACGTTTTCCGTCCCTCCCCGACGCCCGCCTTCCTGGTGTCCTCCGACGAGGAACGGAGAGAACTTCGTCCCTTTCCGGACATACAGAACGCCTATGCCTTTCGGACCGTGAATCTTGTGGCCGGATATGGAGAGCATGTTCGCGTTCGCCTTTTCCACGTCCACATCCAGTTTTCCGACCGCCTGCACTGCGTCGGTGTGGAAGACGATTCCCCGGCCGCGAACGGCGGAGGCGATCTCCTCGACGGGAAAGACAACGCCGGATTCGTTGTTGGCCCACATGACGCTGACGATGGCAGTGTCGTCCGAAAGGCTGTCGCAGAGAACGTCCAGATCCAGCCTCCCTTTTGCGTCCACCGGGACGAAGGTGCTTCGGTAGCCGTTCTTGGACAGGTACTCCACCAGGTTTTTTACGGCCGGGTGCTCTACGCGCGTGGTGACGATATGCTTCTTGTCGGGGTTCGATCTTAGCGCGGCATATATAGCGGTGCTGTTGCTTTCGGTGCCGCAACTGGTGAAAACGATTTCTTGGGGCCGCGCGCCGATCATGGCGGCGACCCTGGCCCGGGCCTCCTTTACCTTTTCGCCCGACTTGCCCCCGAAAGAATGCATGCTGGAGGGATTCCCGTAATACTCGGAAAAATAGGGAAGCATTTCCTTCACGACTTCCGGGTGGACCCGGGTGGTCGCGTTGTTGTCCATGTATATCAGATTCATGGCCGCACCTCCTCCACTTTCAATTCGGGCGTCACAAGTTCCTGCAGCTTGGTCTCCACGTAGTGCTTGAGCGTCACCTGGGAGGCCGCGCATTTGGCGCATGCGCCCCGAAGGCTAACCAACACTTGGTTACCGTCGACGTCGATCAGTTCGATGTCCCCTCCGTCCTGCTTGAGTGCGGGCCTGATCTCCCTTTCAAGGGTTTCCTCGATCATCTTGATCTTTTGAATATTGGTCAGTTTTGGTTTCTTTTTTTCGACGGGGGGTTTCCCGCCCATAATTTGGTCGATAATATTCTGTATGTCTTCATGGCATTGGCCACAGCCGCCGCCCGCCTTGACGTAGTCGGTGACGTCCTCCACGGTGGAAAGATTGTTCTCCTTTACGGCCCGTTCGATTTCCTTTTCGGTGACGCCGAAACATTCGCAGACTACTTTGCCTTCGGCTTTCCTGGCGACTTCGCCCTGGTAGTTGGCTATGGCGGCCTCGAGGGCGTCCCTTCCCATCACGGAACAATGCATTTTCTCTTTGGGCAATCCGCCGAGAAATTCCGCGATGTCCTCGTTGCTGATGTTTTTTGCTTCATTCAGGGTCATCCCCTTAATGATTTCGGTCAGTGCCGAGGACGACGCAATGGCGCTGGCGCAACCGAAAGTCTGGAATTTCACGTCCGCGATCCTACCGTCGTCGTCCAATTTGAAGTATAGTTTCAACGCGTCTCCGCACGCCAAGGAGCCGACCTCGCCGACTCCGTCCGCGTCTTCTATCCTGCCGACGTTCCGGGGATTCAAAAAATGTTCCTTCACTTTGTCAGTGTATTCCCACATGCGAATACCTCCTTGATTCGAATAATTGTCCCGTCTCGAACCCGTTCGATTGAAATCGGAAAATAACGTAATCATCTTTCGCGGGAAGACAAATCGGGGTTGTCAAGGACATTTCGAATCGTTTTTGCAAGATCGCTTACGAGCAAGGGCTTCATGATATAGCCCCGGATACCCGCTTTTTTGGCTTTTTCTTCGGTGATCAATTCGCTGAACCCGGTGCAAAGAATGATCGGAATGGCGGGGCGGATTCGCAAACATTCCCGGGCCAGGGTTTCTCCGGTCAGTCTGGGCATGGTCATGTCCGTGACGATCAGATCGAATTTTTCCGGGCTCGTTCGGAAGAGATCCAGTGCTTCCATGCCGTCGGTGGTGGCGGTCACTTTATAGCCGATGCTTTCGAGCATCTCGGTCGTGATCTCCACCAGCACCTGTTCGTCGTCCACGTAAAGAATGCTTTCGGTCCCCGGTGGAATTTTTTCGGAGGGCTTCGAATGAGCTTGTGTCTCGCTGTCGATTCTGGGAAAATAGACATTGAACGTAGAGCCGAACCCGGGTTCGCTGTAGACGGAAATCGCTCCGCCGAGTCCTTTCACGATTCCGTGAACGACCGACAGACCCATGCCGGACCCCTCTTCTTTTGGCTTGGTGGTGAAAAAAGGCTCGAATATTCTCTCCTTGACGCTTTCGTCAATACCATGGCCCGTATCGCTTACGACAAGCTTCACATACGGTCCGGGTTCGAGATCGATCCGACTGCGTGTCGACGTTTCGTCCAAGTCGATTTTTTGGAGCGTCACTTCCAAAACGCCGCCGTTTTCACGCATTGCATGGGCTGCGTTGGTGCACAGGTTTAGAAGGACCTGGTGTATTTGGCTGGGGTCGGCGTTGATTACGCTGGAGCCGCTTTCTATGTTCATGTGGATTTCGATGGTTTTGGGAAGCGAGGAACTGAGGAGCTTTAGCGTTTCTTTGATGATGGAGTTGATCAGCACGGGTTTCTGTTCCCGTTCTCTTTGGCGGCTGAACGTAATGATTTGATTGACCAGTTCCTTGGCCCTCTGGCATCCCATAAGAACCCGGTTAAGGCGGGCGGGAATCCGGCCCATTCCTTCCGATTCGGTAATCGCCATTTCCGTGTAGCACATGATGGCGGTGAGAATGTTATTGAAATCGTGGGCGATGCCGCCCGCCAAAGTGCCGATAGCCTCCATTTTCTGGGCTCGTCTGAGGTGCCTCTCCAATCTTGCTTCGTGAGTGATATCCCGATGGACCGCGACAAAGTTGATTATTTCGCCGGATTCGTCCCTGACCGGGGATGCGGTGACTTCGGCTTCGTACTCCGTGCCGTCCTTTCGTTTGTTGACCAGCCTGCCAGACCACACGTTCCCGCTTTTCAAGACGCCTTTGATTTCTCCATAGAACCGACTGTCGTGCTTTCCGCTTTTCAACAAGTCCGTGCGCGCGCCGATTATTTCGCTTTTTGTGTAGCCGCTGATTTTTTCCAGTGCCGGATTGACATACAATATGTTCCAATGCATGTCCGATATCAAAACTCCCTCGGCCGCCTGTTCTATCGCGGTCGCGAGTCTCGACAATTCTTTTTCCACTTTTTTTTGTTCCGTAATGTTCACGACGATGCCTTCGATGGATTCGATTTCTCCGTTTTCGTCGAAAACGGCCCTCGCGTGAATTTCAATCCATATGACACTTCCGTCCTTGCATCGCCACAATACCTCGAAGCCGGAGGCCCTTCCTTCTTTGGCAAGTTTTTCGAAAAGCGTCCGGCGATCTTGCGATTTAACATAAAGTTGTTCCTCGATGTTTAGGATGTGCGCCATCAGCTCCTCTGGAGTTTCGTACCCTAACATTCTGGCCATTGCGGGATTTACAGTCACAAAAAAACCGTCCTTGTGGCTTACGAAAATGCCTTCGACCATATTCTCGAAAAGCCGTCGATACCTGGCTTCCGCCTCGATTCTCTCCTGCTGGGCCTTTTGGCGGTCCAGCCTTCCCTTTGTCTCCCGAAGCTCTCTCTTTACGACGGGAACCAGCCTTGCCCAAAATCCCTTGACGATTATGTCGTCGGCGCCCTCGTCGAAAATTTTCTCGACCGTTTTTTCGTCCAGAGGCTCGGAAAAGACAACGAAAGGAATGGCGAGGTGTTTTTTCCGCAACATTTGCAGTGCGTTCAAGCCGCTAAAATCTCGCAAGTCATAGGCGGAAAGCACGAGATCCCATTTTCCCGACCGCAGGGATTCCTCATAGGCTTCGCGAGTATCCACGCGGCGCCAGACCGGATCATAGCTACCCTTGCGCAGTCGGTCGATTATGGTCGCCGCTTCTCTTTCATCGTCCTCGACAACTATCACCCGGATTTGTTGGTTCATTCGAATCTCTCCCGTCGCGAAAGCGTTGCGAAAATGAGACCAAGACCAAGAAATAAAAACAGATTTCAACAGAACGAAATTGGGGTAAAACACAATACTATTATACAATGTAACGGGGATTGCGTGTCGATTTTTTTTTATTCCGAACTATTTTATATTCCAACGAACAATCTTGTAGAACGATTGGCGGTAAAGAACAATAAAGGCGAAAGGATTTTTTCGTTATGGGAACAAGGAACGCCGATTTTGCGGGCAGCTGGTACCCGAGCAGCGCCTCGGAATGCGAAAGGGAAATCGAAAAATTTTCGAGAGGCAAGAAAGGCGGCGCCGCTTCGGGACCGACGGTGGGAGGGATAGTGCCTCACGCCGGATGGTCTTTTTCCGGCGCCATCGCATGCAACGTCATCGAGGCCCTCCAAGACGAAACGCTGCCGGAGGTTTTCGTTATTTTCGGAATGCATCTTCATCCAGCGTCACCGGCTTACATCATGACGGAAGGCGCATGGGCCACTCCATTCGGGGATCTCTTGATTGATGAAACCATTGCGGAGGAACTCGCGGAAAAATTTCCGTTTAAGATCGAGACTGCGGAAAGATACACTCGCGACAACACGATTGAGTTGCAGCTTCCTTTCCTCAAATATTTTTTCAAAGAGTCCAAAATTGTTCCCGTAGGAGCGCCTCCCGCGAGAAAAGCCATGGAAATCGGCGCCTATGTCGCCGACTTGGCGGTCCGGTCGGGAATCCGTATAAAAATCCTCGGCTCGACCGACTTGACCCACTATGGCTCCAATTACGCCTTTACCCCCAAAGGATCGGGAAAGCAAGCTTTGGACTGGGTAAAGAACGAGAACGACAGGCGGGTGATCGACGCCATGCTGGAAATGGACCCGGAAAGGATAGTGAAAGAGGGCCTTTCGAATCAGAACGCATGCTGCTCCGGCGCGGCCGCCGCCGCCGTTTCGGCCGGAAAACGACTGGGCGCCAAAAGGGCGAGACTCCTTTCCTACGCTACCAGCCATGACAAAAGCCCCGGTGAAAGCTTCGTGGGGTACGTCGGAATCGTGTTCTAAGTTCTGGTCGCGGCCGTTTTCGAACATTTCATTCGAGCGGCGTTGACGGCAATCAAAAACAAGACTATATATAAAGGCTATTTTTCCGATTGTTTCTTATTACAAGGAGAACCCCTTAATGCCTATTTACGAATTTAAATGCCAGGATTGCGAAAACATATTCGAACTTTTGTTGATGAGCAACGAAGAAACCCATGAAATGAAGTGTCCCAAGTGCGAAAGCGAAAACTTCGAACGCGTGTTGAGCACGACCAGCTACGCCATGGGAGCGTCGGGCGGAAACACCGGCCCCCGGGCCCAGAACCGGACTTGTTCGTCGGGATCTTGTACAACCATCGAGTTGCCGGGGCATGGTCGGTAGTCGCAAAATGACGCGGATACACCAGGCGGAAAAAGAACAGTTCAGGAGTCTGTTCGAGCAGGAGCATATCGACAATATCGACGACCGGTTCGCCGTTCTGGAAGTGTTCCTGCAGACCGAGCAGCACGTTACTGTGGAGATGCTTCACGGGTTGCTGATGGAAAAAGGGTACGATTTTGCCCCCGCGTTCGTGAGGGATACCCTTAAGCTTCTTTGCCGGTACGGTTTCGCACAGAAGAACAAGTTCGACAACGGCATTCCCAAATACGAGCATCGGCACTTGGGCCAGCATCACGACCACATGATTTGCACCAAATGCCGCAGGATTTTCGAATTTCAAAACGAAGAGCTTGAACGGCTGCAGTCCCGGATATCCTCCATCCACGGATTCCACATGCTCCAGCATAAGATGGAGATCTACGGAATCTGCCGAAAATGCCTGAAGGACAGGTCGCGGCTCATTGCCTTGGACATGGCCAAGCCCGGCGAACGCCTTGTCATAGGCGAAATAACAGGGGGCGCCAACGGCAGAATGCGACTGTTGACCATGGGACTTAAAAAAGGCGACGAAATAGAAGTGATTACGAACAACGGGCAGGGGCAGGTGGTGATAGCCGCGGATTATCAGAGGTACGCCCTTGGACGGGGACTCGCGCAGAAAATCCTGGTGAAATCCGCCTCGGAAAATCTGGAATAACCTGGAACGGTCAAGTCAAGATCGGGATCTATCGAATATGGACGATGTCTTATTGAAAAAACCCGAGCCTGTAAGGCTGAGCGAGTTGCGAGAAGGGCAGAGCGGCCTGATCCATCGGGTGGGCGGGCACGGCGCATTGCGCAGAAGATTGCTGGAAATGGGGTTCTTGAAAGGGACGAGGATTTACGTCGAAAAATACGCGCCTTTGAAAGATCCCGTGGAATTGATCGTCAAGGGCTATCACGTTTCGCTCCGGGTGGAGGAAGCGGCGCAGCTTCTCGTGGAGGACGTGAGACAGGAATCGGCTGATGGCTCGCAAGCGAATTAGAATTGCACTGGCCGGGAACCCCAATTCGGGCAAGACGACAATATTCAACAACATCACGGGCGCCCGCCAAAAAGTGGGAAACTGGCCCGGCGTAACGGTCGAAAAGAAAGAGGGATCGATCCGAAAGTTCGGCTACGACCTGGAAATCATCGATCTTCCCGGAACTTACAGTCTCACGCCTTTTTCCATCGAGGAAATCGTAGCTCGGGATTTCGTCCTGGACGAGCATCCCGACGTAGTCATCGACATCATCGATTCCTCGAACCTGGAACGAAGCCTGTATCTCGCCACTCAAATCCGGGAGTTGGACTGCAAGGTCTTGTTCGCTCTCAACATGATGGACGTCGCGCGCTCCCGCGGGATAAAAATCGACGCGGAAAAACTTTCCCAGTTGCTGGACGTGCCCGTGGTTTTCACGGTCGGCAACAAAAACGAAGGCGTCGACGACCTTCTCAAAAAGGCCGTCGAACTGGCGGAATCCGACGCGCCTATCCCGGCGAGCAGACGGGTCAAATATTCCAAGGACATCGAAAAATGTATCGGGAACTTTAGGCAGTTCCTCGTAGATTCCGCCGGAGACAGACTGGAATACAATCCCCGGTGGGTGGCGATCAAGCTTTTGGAAGACGACGCCATCTTGAAGGAGAGAATCGTCCGGAAGGCCGGAGAAAAGGCCCCGGAAATCCTGAAGGAGGCACAGGTCCATCGCTCGCATATCATGAACTTTTTCGACGAGGAGCCCGAGATTATCTTCACGGACGAGCGCTACGGTTTCATCGCGGGCATCGTCAAGGAGGTGATGGCCACTTCAAGGAGGCAACGGGTCGATATTTCCAGGAATATCGACCTTGTTCTGACCAACCGGTTTTTGGGATTTCCGATTTTCTTCTTTTTCATTTGGGCTATGTTCCAGTTGACGTTCGCGCTGGGGGCATATCCCATGGAATGGATCGATTCGGGGGTGGCTTGGTTTTCCGATTTTGCGGGAAGCGTTCTTCCGGACGGCATTTTGAAGGAGCTGCTGCTTGACGGAATCGTCGCGGGAGTCGGAAGCGTCGTTATCTTTCTGCCAAACATCCTCATCCTGTTTTTTTGCATAGCCCTTTTCGAGGATACCGGCTACATGTCGAGGGCCGCTTTTTTAATGGACAAGATCATGCATCTGATCGGGCTTCACGGAAAATCTTTCATTCCCATGCTCATGGGGTTCGGGTGCAACGTTCCGGCGATAATGGCCACGAGGACGCTTGAAAGCGAGAAGGACCGTATTCTCACGATACTGATTACGCCGTTCATGTCCTGCTCGGCCAGGCTGCCGATATACATAGTCCTGGCCGGGACCTTTTTCGCGGCCAACGCCGGGACCGTGATATTCGCCATTTATTTGGCCGGCATCGTGCTATCCATCGTCACCGGCCGATTGTTCCGCTCTACGCTGCTCAGAGGCATGGACGCGCCTTTCGTGATGGAGCTTCCGCCCTACCGGGTCCCGATGCTGAAAAGCGTCATGATTCACATGTGGGACAGGAGCAAGATGTTTCTGAAGAAAATGGGCGGGATAATCCTGGTGGGTTCGGTGGTCGTATGGACACTGTCGTCCTTTCCCAGAAACATCCAATGTTCCGAGGACTATTCGGCTCGCATCGAGGCCGTCGAGCAAGCGTTCAAGGGCCGCGCGGCGGCTGCGGATTCCAACGAAAACGAACTGCGGCGGATAGAAACGGAGCGAAAGCTCGCTGTCGCGGAAATAGAGCGCGCAAGGCGCACGGAGGTGGCGGAAAAATCCTACATGGGCAACATCGGGAAGTTTATGGAGCCCGTTTTCGCTCCCTTGGGAATCGACTGGCGCGGTAGCGTGGCGCTTTTGACCGGATTTGTCGCGAAGGAGATCGTAGTGAGCACGCTCGGAGTCCTGTACGTCGCGGAGGACGAAGGCGGCGAAGAGGGCGATATTCTGAAAAACGCTCTGAAAGAGTCTGGCATGACCAAGCTTTCGGCCCTTTCCATGATGTTTTTTGTGCTGCTCTACGTGCCGTGCCTGGCAACGGTTGCGACGATTAAAAAAGAGACCCGTTCATGGAAATGGACTCTTTTCAGCATCGTCTACAGCACCGTCTTGGCGTGGACTGTCGCTTTCGCCGTCTACCAGGGAGGGGTACTGCTGGGATTCGGCAGCGCTATATAACAAAGGTGTATTTATGTCCGATTTTCAACCAGCGTATATTGAAACATATAAAAGCGGCCTTTTAGAGAGGAAAATCGAAAAGATCCGTAAAACAATGAAATCATGCGTTTTATGTCCTCGAAGGTGCAAGGTCGATCGCCTGAAGGGGGAGACAGGCGTTTGCAAGACGGGACAGAGGGCGGTGGTGTATAGCTTCGACGCCCATTTCGGCGAGGAGGCGCCTCTGGTCGGGTCGCACGGATCGGGAACGGTCTTTTTCACCCATTGCAACCTGTTGTGCAATTTTTGCCAAAACTACGACATCAGCAGCGAGGGGTTGGGCACGGAGGTCGGGGACGACCGACTGGCGAGCATGATGCTGTCGCTTCAGGACGAGGGATGCCACAATATCAATTTCGTCACTCCCTCGCATGTGGTCCCACAGATTTTATCGGCCTTGGCGACGGCGGTTCAGGAAGGTTTGCGCGTTCCTCTCGTATACAACACCAGCGCCTACGACAGCGTGGAAACTTTGAGAATTCTCGAGGGGATAGTCGATATATACATGCCGGATTTCAAGTTCTGGGACCCGGACGTGGCCGAAAGAACGTGCGCCGCTCCCGATTATCCGGAGGTGGCGAGGAAGGCCTTTCTCGAGATGTATCGGCAAGTGGGGGACCTTGTCTTGGATAAACGCGGAATCGCCCAAAAAGGCCTTTTGATCAGGCATCTTGTCCTGCCCGAAGGGCTTGCGGGAACACGGGAAGTCATGAGGTTCATCGCTTCCGAAGTGTCTGCCGACAGTTACGTAAATATTATGGCCCAATACAGGCCCTGCGGAAAGGCCTCCGAAGTCAAGGCTCTTTCCCGTCGCATTATGGAGGAGGAATTCAAGGAGGCCATTCGAATTGCCAAAGAAGAAGGGATAAAAAGGCTCGATTCTCCCCGACGCGTTTTTCGGCTTGTATTTTGATTTTTTTCCGAATAGGTTTCTCGCATGAACGAAAAAATGTTCGCCATAGGCGACATACATGGATGCCTAGATAAGCTGAAAGCATTGTTCGCCCGCATCGATTTCGAGCCGAAACGAGACAGGATCGTTTTTTTGGGGGATTATATCGATCGTGGGCCTTCCTCGTTCGGCGTAATAGAATTTTTATTGGATTTGAGAAAAAAGTGTCCAAGGGCCGTTTTCCTTAGCGGAAACCACGAGAAGATGCTGGAGGAATTTTTGTCGGGCAAGGATCGAACGACGTTTTTGGCCAACGGAGGAGACCGGACGATCGAAAGCTACCGTCAAAACGCTTTGATAGGACAGGAATCCGTTTTTCCAGAGGAACATCTCGAGTTCTTTCGATCTTTGGTTCCCTATTACGAAACCGACCATTTCATATTCGTCCATGCCGGCCTGAAAGAGGGCGTCGAGTTGCGCAGGCAGCATCCACACGATTTGTTCTGGTCCCGCGACAGGTTCATCTACTCCGACTACGATTTCGGCAAAATCGTTGTTTTCGGCCATACCCCGTTTCCGCAGCCATTTATTGCACGCAACAAGATAGGAATCGACACCGGGGCCGTTTACGGAAACAGGCTTACCGGAGTCGAATTGACCGAGCTGGAGTTTTTTTCCGTATAAACGACGCGTGACGAACGATTTTCAATATTTGACATTTCGAGTCGAACATGGCACAGAATGCCGGTAAACAAGAACTTTTTGAACATAGGAATGAGAGTATGAAATTTTGCACCGGTCTTATGACGTTCTTTGCGATTTTGATTTCGACCCATGCTTACGCCGAGCGTCTGGCGATTTCCGTTCCCAAAGCCAACATTCGTTCGGGGCCAGGAGCCGAGTACGGCGTCATTTGGAACTGCGAAAAATATTTTCCCATCCAGATTGTCGAAACAAAAGGTCAGTGGCGGCGATTCAAGGATTTCGAGGGCGACGAAGGTTGGATACACACCACGGTTGTGGATAAAACCCCCTCGGTCATTACGGTTAACAAGGAATGCAATATTCGAAGCGGACCCGGTACCAATTTCGAGATCCTTTTCAAGGTCGAGAAAGGCGTTCCTTTCAAAGTGCTGCAGAAAAAAGGAGAATGGATCGAAATTCAACATGCGGACGGCGACAAGGGTTGGATTCATCAAAGCCTCGTGTGGTAGGGCGTACAATATAAATTCGGAGGAATAATGGCAAAAAAGTTAACTCGCAAACAACTATTGAAAGAGCCGGATGAATTTATATCCACTTTCGGCAAAGCGGTCCGTTGGGGGACTGCCTATAAAAAGCGGATCATGATTGCAGTCGCGGTCGTAATCGGGGCCGGTTTGATTTTCGGACTTCTATCCATTTTCAACAACCGCGCCGAAGACCAGGCTTTCGCCCTTTTGAACCAGGCGAACCAAAAATACGAATCCTCCCTTGGCGAAAACAACGACCCCAAAAAGGCCTTTGAAACTGTTAAAACCGATTTTGAAAATATCGTAAAAAAATATTCAGGGTACAAGGGAGGACAAATCGCAAGAGTTGAATTCGCCAATTACAGCTACGAAGGAGGCGAATACGAAAAGGCCGTCGAGTTGTTCCAAAAATCTCTGAAAGATTTCGGCGACGACCCCTCGTACCGTAATTTCATATTGAGCGGATTGGCATATTCCTACGAGGCCAAAAAGGATTACGACTCCTCGGGCCGGTATTTCGAAATGATCGTCGGGTCGGATTCGCGGATACTGAAGGACGAAGCATTGTTCAATTTGGGAAGATTATACGCGGAACTCGGAAACCCTGAAAAAAGCGCCGCCGCGTACGACAAACTCGCCTCCGAATATCCCGATTCGATTTATATCGCTCTGATCAAAGATCACTTGAAGGGAAATTCGTAAAAAGGTTGCCGCGAAAAGAATTTTTACAATCGAAAAATTTACAAATAAAAAAGGCTGGTCGGTGGGGTGCCGACCAGCCTTTTTTATAGGAGAAAAAAAGATGAAGTTTCTTTGTTAGGGTGAAATTGGTGGATGCAATATTGTTGCCAATCCGCAAAAAAGTGGCAACAGTTTTGTCTGTATGAAATTGCAGGTAATATCAGGCGGTTGCCCGAGGTAGACTTTCGGTACGCATGCGTTACGCTCTCGATTTTTCGCGAAAAGATTCAAGATGTTTAACAGCGGGTTCAAGATTTTGAACCCGGCTTGTTCATACTCCTTCGGACGCTTGTTGTTGCCGGGTTTTTACGAGGCGGAAACAATTCAATTTTTTGAACTCACTTCCAGGCCGAATTTTTTGATCTTTTGGTTCAGGCCGCTCTTGCCGATCCCTAAAATGTCCGCTGCGTGCGTTTGAACGCCGTTGGCCATTTTCAAAGCCCTCAGGATCATTTGTTTTTCGACCAAGACGAGTGTTTCGTAGAGTTTGGCATCGGGTGGAATGTCCTCGAATTGTAGCCGGTTGAATGCGTTGTCGGTGAAATCCCTTGGCAGGTCCGAAACCTGGATGGTGTCCGACGGGCACATAATCATGGCCCTCTCGATCACATTTTCGAACTCGCGAACATTTCCCGGCCACGCATATTCGTAGAACAAGCGTCTGACCTCCTGATCCACGCCTTTCACCGGTATGTCCGACACTCGCTCGTTCCGGTGTTTTTTGATGAAATGCTCCATGAGAAGCTGGATGTCTTCCTTGCGGCGTCTCAGAGGGGGCAAGTGTATGCGAACGACGTTCAACCGATAAAAAAGATCCTCCCTGAATCTACCTTCTTCCATTTCTTTTTTCAGGTCCTTGTTGGTTGCGGCAAGGAGGCGGATGTTCACCTTGACCGGCTTGACGCCTCCCACTCTTTCGAAAACCTTTTCTTGGATTACTCGAAGAAGCTTGACTTGCAGGCTTGGGGAAAGTTCGCCGATTTCGTCGAGAAAGAGGGTTCCGCTGTCGGCCAATTCGAACCTTCCCTTTTTCATGGAGATCGCGCCCGTGAAAGCGCCTTTCTCATGGCCGAACAATTCGCTCTCCAAGAGAGTTTCAGAAAGGGCGGAGCAGTTGACCGGGACGAACGGATTGTCTTTTCTTGGACTGTTGAAGTGGATGCTTTTGGCTGCCAGTTCCTTTCCTGTCCCGCTTTCCCCCTCGATCAGCACGGTGGCGTTGGTCGGGGCCACCTTTTTAACGATTTCGAAAATGTCCTGCATGGCTTTGCTCTTGCCGATGATGTTGCCGAAGGAATATTGGGACACGGCTGCGTCCTTGAGCCGTCGGTTCTCCTTGATGACGCTGTACATCTCGACGGCTTTCTTCACGTAGAGAACGAGGCTGTCGTTGTCGAAGGGCTTCAAAATGTAATTGTACGCGCCTTTTTGCATCGCCTCCACGGCTTTTTCCACGGTCCCGTAAGCGGTCATCATGATTACGGGAAGCTCGAAATCCACTTCCTTTATTTTGTCCAAGAGTTCCATGCCGTCCATGGAGGGCATTTTCATGTCTGTCAAGACCAGATCGACGTCGGACTCCTTGAGCATTTTCAAGGCTTCCTGCCCGCTGTTCGCCGTCAAGGTCTCGTAGCCCTCCTCCTGCAGAACCGCGCTAAGGATAAGAGTATAGTTTTTTTCGTCGTCTACGATTAGAATGGTTTCCATTTTCAAGCCTCGATTTTCGCGGGCAGCTTGACGGTCACGCGAGCCCCCCCGTCGGAGCGATTCTCGATGTTCAGGTCTCCTCCGTGCAGTTCGATCAATTTTTTCACGATGCCTAGCCCGAGGCCGGTCCCTTTTTCCTTGGTCGTAAAAAAAGGATCCCAGATTTTTTCCATGATTTCCTCCTCGATGCCCTTGCCCTCGTCCTCGAATTGAACGGCCAAGTCGCCGTTTTGGGAAAAGACGTTCACTGAAATTCTGCCGCCGTCGGGCATTGCCTGCATGGCATTGATCAAAATGTTCAGGAACGCTTGGTAAAGCATGTCGGCGTCCGCGAGGATCTCGGGGAGATCGTCGTTCATGTTCTTTTCGACCGTGCATCTCTTTTCCGCCAGCTGGGTCGCCAAATAGTTGATGTTCTTGTCGATGACGTCCCGCACCTTGCAGGGGGACAAGTTCGGCTCCCGCGGCCTCGCGAAATTCAAAAAGTCGTTGATGATATTGTTTAGCCTCTCCGATTCCTCCACGATGATGTCGGGGATGGCGTTGGAGGGGTCGAGTTTTTCCATTTTTTTCTTCAACAGACCGGCGGAGCTTCGGATAATGCCCAAAGGGTTTCGGATCTCGTGTGAAACGCCCGCCACCATTTCCCCCAGAGAAGAGAGTCTCCGCGCCCTGCTCAGTTCCTCTTTGAGCCGAAGCTGCTCCATGGCCTGTTTTTTAATGATCGCTTCCCCGTGCTTGACTACGAAAACCAGGACGATCAGCAATATTCCCATTACCGCGACGCAATAGCCGATCACGCGAACCTGGAACCTGAAAATCTTCAGATTGTCCTCGCTCATGTCCTGGACGATTTCCACGACGCCCAGGATCGGACCCGACAATTTAGCCATGGGTTTTTCCGCCCTCAACGGAGCGAACGTCACCAGCTTGCTTTCTTTATAAAGCCCGAACAGCACTTCCCAAAAGACCCCCTCCTGGATCAGCTCCGTAGTGGATATTCCCTCCATGGCTTTTCGATAGCCGGCTCCTCCAACGCCCTTCGTCCCGATCAAATTCCTGTCGAAACTGTACGAGATGGTGTTGTTCATGTCGAAAATGTTCACCATGTCCACCTTGAAGCTGTGAAGAGTGCTTCGCACCACCTGGTCGAGGTGCTCGAACTGTTCCTTGTTGCGAAGCTGGATTTTGCCGTACTTCAGCGCAGCCGGAAGCGCGAACTGCAAGAAGACCTGGTGGTTCAGGTTCGCGATCAAAAGACGCGCGTAATCCTCGCTGTCCTTCTTCTGCATGGCCCTCGCCCCGTGGGCGTTCAGGACGGACAATACGATGCTGCCGATAAAAAGGATTATCAGGCTGGAATAGGTGAAAAACTTCACCAGCTGAAAGGGTTGTTCTTTTTCGACGAAATTGCCGTTCTTCATTGCAGTTTGTCGGGGCTTGCGTTCGAAGCCTCAGCTTCGCCTCGCCGTCCGCCCCCGAATGCGAACCGTGGCTCGTTTGCGTGATAAATAGGATGTTTAAGTCGAACCTTTCATATATACGGCATCGAAGTTGGATTGGCAAAGGAATTTTTATCGGTCCTTTTGCATTTAGATGGGAATTGTCTTGACAAATTCCGTTTTCCCCTATAATCATTCCAACTTTAGAATAATAGAACAAAAAGGAATGCCGAGGTTTGAGAGGCATAAAACGAAAAAATTAATCTGAAAGGAGAATGAAGAATGTCACAATTAGTACCTCCTCATGGTGGAAAAGGCCTTACCTGCTGCTTGTTGGAAGGCTCCGAGCTGGAAGCAGAAAAGAAAAAGGCCGAGGGCCTGAAAAAGGTGAACATGTCCCCCCGCGAAGTGGGCGACCTCATCATGCTGGGAATCGGCGGTTTCAGCCCGCTGACCGGCTTCATGACCAAGGCGGACTGGAAGGGCGTATGCGAGAATTACATGCTGGCGGACGGCACCTTCTGGCCGATCCCCGTCACCCTTTCCACCTCCAAGGATGTCGCCTCCGGCATTAAGGAAGGCGAGGAAGTCGCTCTGGTCGATCCCCAGAGAAACGAGATCATGGGCACCATGAAGGTCGCCGAGAAATACGAGATGACCGAGGCCGACAAGAAGTTCGAGTGCGAGAAGGTCTACATGGGCGAAGGCACCCCGACCGCCGAGGATTTCTGGAAGATCGCCAAAGACGATCATCCGGGCGTCCAGATGGTCATGAACCAGGGCGACGTCAACTTGGCCGGCTCCGTGAAAGTTCTGAGCGAGGGCGAATTCCCCACCAAATACGCCGGCATTTACATGCGTCCCGAAGAATCCCGCAAGATTTTCGACGAGCGCGGATGGAAAGAGGTAGCGGCCCTTCAGTTGAGAAACCCGATGCACCGCTCCCACGAGTATCTGTGCAAGATCGCGGTGGAAGTATGCGACGGCGTGTACATTCATTCTCTGGTCGGCAACCTGAAAGCCGGCGACATTCCGGCCGACGTTCGCGTCAAATGCATCGACGTGCTGGTTAAAAACTATTTCGTGGAGGACAACGTCGTACAAGGCGGATATCCTCTCGACATGCGTTACGCCGGTCCGCGCGAGGCCCTTCTGCACGCCACCTTCCGTCAGAACTACGGATGCTCCAGAATGATCATCGGCCGCGACCATGCGGGCGTTGGCGACTTCTACGGAATGTTCGAAGCCCAGACGATCTTCGACAAAATCCCGTACGTCAACGACCTCAACGCCGATCCCGGAAAGAAACTGCTCTGCACGCCTCTGAAGATCGACTGGACGTTCTACTGCTACAAGTGCGACGGCATGGCCTCCCTGAGAACCTGCCCGCACAAGAAGGAAGACCGCGTCCTTCTGTCCGGCACCATGCTGAGAAAGATGCTGTCCGAAGGCGGCCAGCTTCCCGATCACTTCGGCCGCGACGAAGTCGTCGAAATCCTTCGCGAGTACTACGAAGGTCTGACCGAGAAAGTGGAAATCAAACTCCACGGCGCTGCAACGGGTAGCGAAAAGAAGTAGTTTTTCCTGAGTTTCGCATAAAAACATAAAAGGGAGGCGGTTGAAAAACCGGCTCCCTTTTTTTATCTCCTCCCACAATTGGTTCAGTCGCTCCTTGTCTATGAGCTTGTTCGACATGATCAGGGTGGCGATCAGATAGCGGGTCGGCACGATCTCGGCCCGGAACAGCTCGACTTCGAAGCGAATCACCCGCTCCACCAGTTCGCAACGCCGCTGGCCAGTCTCCTTTCCGTAGAGGGGAAGAAAAACCAATTCCAGCCAATTGTCGAACTCGCCCTTTTTCGCGGCATCCCGGATTTCCTTGAGACGAGCCGCGCAGTTTTTTTCGCTGAAATCGACCACGACGGGCCTGTATTCCCCGCTTGACGTGACGATTCGCTTCTCTCCGGCGTACACTTCGCCCGAAACCAGCAAAACGTCCGTGACGCCGTCGCCCCAGCGCTTGGCCCCGAGAAAATGGTGGGCGGCGAACCGGTACATATTGCGAAAAATGTCGCAATCCCAAGGATTTTTCAGAAAAAGTTTGGTCCGAGGACCGGTTTTTTCAATTGACAAGAGGCGAAGATTCTTATAAGGAAGATTTTTGACTGAGCGCTCGTTCACCTTGGTTCGCGAAATAGGCGAAATTCGCCCTTCGCAAATGAACAGAATTCATAAATTTTACGTTTTTAAAAGAAGATTAAGGAGTGTGCCATGCCAGATCATCCGGATAAACAAAAATGGGTGGAGCTTGCCAGCAAACAAATGAAAGGCAAGTCCCCCGACACGTTAGTGTGGGAAACCCCCGAAGGGATCAAAGTAAAGCCACTTTATACCGCCGAAGACATTGAAGCTTTGGAAACCGTAAATTCCCTTCCGGGGTTCTCGCCCTATGTTCGGGGCCCGATGGCGACCATGTACGCCGGACGGCCTTGGACAATCCGCCAGTACGCGGGATTTTCCACCGCCAAGGCATCCAACGCCTTTTACAGAAGGAACTTGGCAGGCGGGCAGAAAGGCCTCTCGGTGGCTTTCGACTTGGCCACCCACCGCGGATACGATTCGGATCACCCAAGAGTCCGGGGCGATGTGGGCAAGGCGGGAGTCGCCATCGACTCCGTCGAAGACATGAAAATCCTATTCGACCAAATTCCCCTGGATCAAATGACGGTGTCCATGACCATGAACGGCGCCGTCCTCCCCATTCTGGCCGGCTACATCGTCGCGGCCGAAGAACAGGGCGTCAAGCAGGAGCAGCTGGCCGGAACCATCCAGAACGACATCCTGAAAGAGTACCTCACCCGCAACACCTACATTTATCCTCCCGAACCCTCCATGAGGATCGTCTCCGATATCATCGGATATTGTTCCGATCACATGCCCAAGTACAACACCATCAGCATCAGCGGGTACCATATGATGGAAGCCGGCGCGAACTCCGTTCTCCAGTGCGCGTTCACCCTCGCCGACGGTGTAGAGTACGTTCGCGCCGCACTGAAAACCGGGCTCGACATCGACAAGTTCGCCCCCCGGCTCTCCTTTTTCTTCGGCGTGGGCATGAACTTCTTCATGGAGATCGCCATGCTCCGTGCGGCCAGGTTCCTGTGGCATCGCCTGATGAGCCAGTTCAATCCGAAAAACCCGCAGTCCAGCATGCTGAGGACCCACGTGCAGACCTCCGGCTGGAGCCTCACCGCGCAGGATCCCTACAACAACGTCATCAGGACCACCCTCGAAGCCCTTGCGGCAGCCTTGGGAGGCACCCAGTCGCTTCACACCAACTCCTTCGACGAAGCGGTCGGACTTCCTACGGACTTTTCCGCCAGGATAGCCAGGAACACCCAGATTGTCATCCAGGAAGAATCCCAGATCTGCCGCGTTGTCGATCCTCTGGGCGGCTCTTATTACATAGAGTCTCTCACGAAGAGCATCGTGGACGAAGCTCAGAAAATCATCGACGAAGTCGAGCAGATGGGCGGCATGGCCAAGGCGATCGGTACCGGATGGCCCAAGATGAGGATCGAGGAATCCGCGGCTCGAAGGCAGGCGCTGATCGACCAAGGCAAGGAGACCATCGTCGGCGTGAACAAATACCAGCTCAAGGACGAGAAACTCGACCTTGAAGTCTTGGAAGTTCCCGAGGAGGTACGTTTGGAGCAGGTGCAACGTTTGAAGGAAATCAAGGAATCGAGAGACAACAAGGCGGTCCAGGAGGCTCTCGAAAATATCGCGAAGGCGGCCGAGTCGGGCGGAAATCTCTTGGAGGCCTGCATTCCGGCGGTCCGGGCCAGGGCCACCGTGGGAGAAATCAGCGATGCCATGGAAAAGGTTTTCGGACGTTACGTCGCCACGACCCAGTGCATTTCGGGCGTTTACGCGGCCGAGTTCGGCGACAGCGAAATCATCAAGTCCATCAGGAAACGCACCGACGATTTCATGGAAAAAGAGGGACGCCGTCCCAGAATCCTCATGACCAAGATGGGCCAGGACGGCCACGACCGGGGAATCAAGGTGGTCGCCACGGCGTTCGCCGACTTGGGATTCGACGTGGACATCAGCCCCATGTTCCAGACGCCGGAGGAGGCCGCCAAGATGGCGGTCGAAAACGACGTCCACGTGGTGGGCGCGTCCAGCCTGGCTGCGGGACACAAGGCCCTTGTTCCCGAGTTGATCAAGTGCCTGAAGGAGGAAGGCGGGGACGACATCCTGGTGGTCGTGGGAGGCGTCATCCCTCCCGGCGATTACCAGTTCCTTTACGACAACGGCGTCACCGGGATTTTCGGGCCGGGCACTCCCATCACGCAATCCGCCAACATCGTTTTGAACGCGCTGGAAAACAGATCCTGATGGCCGAAGACTTGAACAAATACATCGACGGGGTACTCGGCGGCAACCGGCGAATGCTGGCGAAAACCATCACATTGATGGAAAGTTCGGTCGAAAAGCATCAAGCCATGAGCCGGGAGGTTCTGGAGAAGCTTCTCCCGCGCTCCGGCAATGCGGTTCGGCTCGGAATCACCGGCGTTCCCGGGGTGGGAAAAAGTACCTTCATTGAAAGTTTCGGTCTTCATCTTGCCGACAGCGGAAAAAAGGTCGCGGTGCTGGCGGTGGATCCCAGCAGCACCCGAAGCGGCGGAAGCGTGATGGCGGACAAGACCCGCATGGAAAAGCTGTCCGTCCATCCCAACGCCTACATTCGTCCATCCCCATCTGGAGGAACGTTGGGGGGAGTGGCCCGAAAGACGCGGGAAACCATGCTAGTGTGCGAGGCCGCCGGTTTCGACGTCATCGTCGTCGAAACCGTAGGCGTGGGCCAGTCGGAAACCGAAGTGGCCTCCATGGTGGATTTTTTCCTGGTCCTGATGCTCGCCGGAGCGGGCGACGAGCTTCAGGGAATCAAGAAGGGCGTGCTGGAGATCGCCGACGCCATCGCGATCAACAAGGCCGACGGCGACAACGTGGAAAAGGCCAACCAAGCCCGAAAATCGTACGAGTTCGCCTTGAACCTTCTTTCTCCGGAGAACAATTTGTGGACCCCGCCGGTCATGACCTGCAGCGCAAGGGAGCTTACGGGAATACCGGAAATATGGAAGACCGTCCTGGACCACCGGGAAAAGTTTGTCGCCCACGGAGAACTGGAACTCAAAAGAAGGCGGCAGGCTCTGGACTGGATGTGGGCTCTTGTCGAGGAAGGGCTCAAGGAACATTTCCGGAAAAACGAGGAAATCAAAAAGCGACTGCCGAAAATTTCCGGGGACGTGGAAAGGGGACTCGCGACTCCGACGGCTGCGGCGAAGAAGTTGTTGTCCTTTTTGAATATCAAGGTGTGATCGCCCCACCGTTTTATCGGATCGTCTTTATCGAACGTCGCGCCGGGAGAAAAGCTTTTCCCTGCCGGGGTAGCCGATTCGGAAATATTGTTTTTTTAATATAAAGGAGAGGAAAGGAAGCGCCAATGGGAATTGTTCAGGATAAAATCAAGGAACTCAAGGATCGGGAGACGAAGATCCGGCAAATGGGCGGAGAAAAGGCCGTTGCGAAGCAGCACGGAGAGGGAAAGCTCACCGCCCGCGAACGACTGGATTTGTTCTTCGACCCGGGCACATTCCGGGAGTTGGACATGTTCGTCCACCATCGTTGCGTCAATTTCGGCATGGAAAAGGTGGAGATTCCGTCCGATGGCGTCGTCACCGGCCACGGCCTGGTGAACGGCCGTCCGGTTTTCGCGTTCGCCCAGGATTTCACGGCCCGGGCCGGAAGCCTCGGCGAGATGCATGCCAAGAAGATATGCAAGGTCATGGATCTTGCTATCAAGGCGGGCGCGCCCTTCGTGGGAATCAACGACTCCGGCGGCGCTCGAATCCAGGAGGGCGTCGACGCCCTTTCCGGCTACGGCCAAATCTTCTATCGCAATTCCATTTCGTCCGGCGTCATTCCCCAGATTTCCGCCATCATGGGAACCACTGCGGGCGGCGCGGTATATTCCCCCGCAATGACCGACTTCATATTCATGGTGAAAAAGACCAGCTTCATGTTCATCACCGGTCCACAGGTCATCAAGTCGGTGACTGGAGAGGAAATCTCCTTCGAGGATCTCGGCGGCGCCATGACCCACAACGAAAAGAGCGGCGTGGCGCATTTCGCGTGCGAAAGCGACCAGGATGCCATCGACCAGATCAAGAAGCTTTTGTCCTATCTCCCGAGCAACAACATGGAGGATCCGCCGATAGTGGACACGGGCGACGACCCCAAGCGGACCGATCCCGCCCTGGACTCCATTATCCCCGACAATCCCAACCAGTTCTACGACATGAAGGATGTGATCCGCTCCATCGTGGACGACGGAGAATTCTTCGAGCCCCACCAGTATTTCGCGACCAACATTATCGTGTGCTTCGCCCGTCTGAACGGACGCACGGTAGGCATCATCGCCAACCAGCCCGCCAGTCTTGCCGGTTGTCTAGACATAGACGCCTCGGACAAGGCCACTCGGTTCATTCGTTTTTGCGACGCCTTCAACATTCCGCTTTTGACCATCGCGGACGTTCCGGGATATCTTCCCGGAAGCCACCAGGAATGGGGAGGCATTATCCGCCACGGCGCCAAGCTGCTTTGGTGCTACTCGGAGGCCACGGTTCCCAAGCTGCTCCTGGTAACCCGCAAGGACTACGGCGGGTCGTATCTCGCCATGTGCTCCAAGGACTTGGGGGCGGATATGTCCTTGGCGTGGCCCACGGCGGAAATCGCGGTCATGGGCGCGGAAGGTGCCGCCAACGTTATCCATCGGAAGGAAATCCAGTCCGCCGAGGACAAGGCAGCAAAGCGCAAGGAAAAGATCGAGGAGTACAAAAATCTCTTTTCCAATCCCTACTGCGCGGCGGCAAGGGGATACATCGACGCGGTCATCGTTCCCAGCGAGACCAGGCCCAGGCTGATCGAAGCTCTCGAAATCATGTGTACCAAGCGAGAGGCCAGGCCTCCAAAGAAGCACGGGAACATACCCGCTTAATTTCTTTCAATCGAAACAGCCAATTCGATGGGTGATTCAATGGAAAAAAACGTGAAAATGATCGCGGCCGTGTCGGCGGTCATGCATTACCTGAAAGACGAGGAGGATACGATCCGCCTCCATGCGTCCGCGCAACCGCAAATCCCGGCGCCCGTCGCCGCCGTCGCTCCCGGCCCCCCCGTCAGCCAATGGGCGCTGAGCGGACGCTACGATCACATGCAGACGCGGGCCATGATGCAAATGAAGGCGTTTCACCGATAAAAAACGATCAGGAAAAATTTTACAAGATTCAATATAAGAGGAGAACCTGAAAATGAGTGATCACACCCAAGTCAAAATGACGGAAATGAATTACGACAAGGACCGGCCCAAGGCGGAAAACCCGGTCAAGGTCGAGGATCTGTCCCTTCGCGACGGCCACCAGTCCCTGTTCGCCACCCGCGGCCGTACCGAGGACATGATCCCGGTGGCCGAACTGATGGACCAAGTGGGGTTTTGGGCCGTGGAAACATGGGGCGGGGCGACTTTCGACACCATGCACAGGTTTTTGAACGAAGACCCGTGGGAGAGAATCCGCACCCTGAAAAGATATTTCAAGAAAACCCCCTTTTCCATGCTTCTGCGCGCGCAAAACCTGGTCGGCTACAGGAACTACGCCGACGACTTGGCCAAAGCGTTCGTGGACCGGGCCTGCGAAAACGGCATGGACATCTTCCGCACGTTCGACGCCTTGAACGACTACAGGAACTTCGAGACGGTCGTGGAAAGAATCAAGGCCAACGGGAAGCATTTCCAGGGATGCATCTGCTACACCCTGACCCAACCCCGCATGGGCGGAGAAGTCTACAACATCGACTACTACGTCAACAAGGCCAAGGCACTTGAGGAAATGGGTGCCGACACCATCTGCATCAAAGACATGGCGGGCTTGTGCGCTCCCTACGACGCCTATCGGATCGTGAAGGCCCTCAAGGAAAACTGCAAGGCTCCCATTCACCTGCACAGCCATTTCACCTCCGGCATGTCTCCCATGACCCATCTGAAAGCCATCGAGGCGGGCGTGGACATCATCGACACCTGCATGACTCCTTACGCCTATAGAACGTCCCACGCGGCCCTGGAACCTCTGGTCATGACCCTCCTGGGCACCAACCGCGACACGGGCTTCGACATCAAGCTGCTTGCCCAAATCAACGAGATCTTCGAAAAGGAAGTCATGCCCAAGTACGCGCATCTCCTCGACGACTCCAAGGTCTCCATCATCGACATCAACGTTCTTTTGCACCAGACCCCCGGCGGGATGCTCTCCAACCTGGTCAACCAGCTGCGGGAAATGGACGCATTGGACAAGATCGGCGAAGTTTACAAAGAGCTTCCCAGGGTCAGGAAGGAATTGGGTCAGATTCCGCTGGTCACGCCCACCAGTCAGATCGTGGGAATCCAGACGGTCAACAACGTCCTTTTCGACGACGAAAACGAGCGCTACAAGATGATCACGGCTCAAGTGAAGGATCTTTGCTACGGGCTTTACGGAAAGACCGCCGTTCCCATCGACCCGGAAGTGCAGAAGAAAGCCCTCAAGGGCTACAAGAGAGGCGAGCAGCCCATCACCTGCCGCCCGGCCGAGGTGATCGAGCCCGAACTGGAGAAGGCCAAGGAAGAGATCGGCGATCTGGCCAAGGACATGGACGACCTGGTTCTTTACGCCATCTACCCCGTGACCGGCAAGAGATTCCTCAGGTGGAAGTACGGCCTGGAGCCGGTTCCGCCGGAAGTCATGCCCAGGACCATGGAGGACGTGAATAAGGAGAAGGAGCTGATCAAGAAGGCCAAGGCCGGCGAGCTTGTGGAAAAGAAGAAGGCCGCGCCCGAAAAGAGCGAGAACATGAGGACCTTCAACGTATTCGTGGACGACGAATACTTCGAGGTCGGCGTGGACGAGGTCGGGGAATCCCCCGTGATCGGCTACATACAGCAGCTTGGCCAGATGCCGGTGCAGGCGGTCCAGATGCCCATGCCGGCGCCGGTCGCCAAGCCCAAAGCGACAGTGCCTCCACCTCCGCCGAAACCGGCAGCGGTCGCTCCCGCGTCCGAAGCGCCCAAAGCCGCGCCTGCAGCCGCAGCTCCCGCTGCGGCGGTGCCCGCCACAGCGGCGGACGGTACCCCGCTCAGAGCGCCCATGCCCGGCATGATCGTCAAATACGAGAAAAAGGTGGGCGACGCCGTTCAAAAGGGCGACACGGTCGTCATTCTGGAGGCCATGAAAATGGAGAACGCCTTGCCCGCTCCGGCCAGCGGCACCATCGTAGCGATTAATTTCGATTCCGGAAAGAACGTCGCCAAAAACGACATCCTTTTGGTCGTCGGATAAAACGTTTACTTAACACCCAAGGGAGGCGCTCCCGCAGCAAACCCGGACTCGCCTCCCTCTATCGCTCTTGGTTTTTCGCACAGATTCCAATCCATCGAGTACGGGCGGAAAGAGAACCGCAAGGGGAATTCTCTCCCCGGAATTTCTTGCAGAACAACGATTCATATATTATCGACTTTATCGCCGTAAAAAATTGCACATGGTGTTGGCGGTCCAACGGGGGGGAAGCGTTAAAACCGAGGCCGCCGATTCCATGTGAATTCGAATCACAAAAATCGCCGAGGAAGAAAATCATGAAAATCCATGAATATCAAGCAAAGGAACTGTTCAAAAAATACGGCATTCCCGTTCCGAAGGGCGAGGTCGCCTTCACGCCGGGCGAGGCATGCAAGGTCGCCGAAGAATTGGGGGGCTTTCCCGTGGTGGTCAAGGCCCAGATTCACGCCGGAGGAAGAGGAAAAGGAGGCGGCGTGAAGCTCGCCAAATCCATCGACGAAGTAAAAGCCGTCGCCGGCGAGATAATCGGCATGAATCTCGTCACCCACCAGACCGGTCCGGAAGGCAAGGAAGTAAAAAAAGTTCTGGTCGAGCAGGGTTTGAACATCGACAAGGAGCTGTATTTGAGCGTCATCCCCGACCGCGCCACCGCCAAGATTTGCATTATGGCCAGCGAGGCCGGAGGCATGGATATCGAAAAGGTGGCCGAGGAAACACCCGAGAAGATCGTAAAAGTCTTCGTCGATCCCCTGCTTGGAATCCAGGGATTCAACTGCCGGGCCGTCGCTTTCGGCCTGAATCTCGCCCCTGCCCCCATGAAGCAGTTCAATAAAATGCTGACGAGCCTTTACAAACTGTTCGTGGACTACGACTGCTCCCTGCTGGAAATCAACCCCCTCGTAATCACCAAGGAGGAAAACGTCGTCGCGCTGGACGCCAAGATCAATTTCGACGGCAACGCGCTGTTCCGGCACAAGGATATCTTGGAATTCCGCGACCTGGACGAGGAGAACCCCCTCGAAGTGGAGGCCTCCAAGTACAACCTCAACTACATCGCCCTCGACGGCAACGTGGGCAACATGGTCAACGGCGCGGGTCTTGCCATGGCCACCATGGACATCATCAAGCAGGCGGGCGCGGAACCCGCCAACTTTCTGGACGTCGGAGGCGGCGCCAACGCGGAAATGGTGGAAAACGGCTTCAGGATCATTCTAAGCGACAAGAACGTCAAAGGCATCCTGATCAACATTTTCGGCGGAATATTGAGGTGCGACGTTCTGGCGGAAGGCGTCGTGACGGCCGCCAAGAAGACCGGCATCAAGGTGCCCGTGGTGGTCCGCATGGAGGGCACCAACGTGGAGGAGGGCCGAAGAATCCTGAAGGAGTCCGGCTTGAATCTCACCACCGCCGTGGACTTGAAGGACGCGGCCGAAAAAGTCGCCCAACTGGTCAAGTAGCGGGCTTTTGCGCGAAACTTTTTTATGTAAAATTTGGGAAGCGAGGAGAGTACAGTGAGCATATTCGTCAATAAGGAAACAAGATTGCTGGTACAGGGAATCACGGGCCGCGAGGGGCAATTCCACACCCGCCAGTGCATCGCCTACGGGACCAAGGTGGTGGCCGGAGTCACCCCGGGAAAAGCGGGCCAGAAAATGGACGACGTCCCTGTTTTCAATACCGTCAAGGAAGCCGTAATCGATACGGGCGCGAACGCCGGCATGATCTTCGTGCCGCCCCCGTTCGCAGCCGACGCCATCATGGAGGCCGCGGACGCGGGAGTAGGCGTCATCGTTGCCATCACGGAGGGAATCCCCGTGCTAGATATGATGAAGGTGAAGAATTTCCTCCAGGGAAAGAAAGTGCGCCTGATCGGCCCGAACTGTCCCGGAATCATCACCCCCGGCGAGTGCAAGATCGGCATCATGCCCGCCTCGATTCACAAGCCCGGCGGTCCGATAGGGGTCGTTTCTAGAAGCGGCACCCTTACCTACGAAGTCGTGCATCAGCTGACCCGGAAGGGAATGGGGCAGACGACATGCCTGGGAATCGGGGGGGATCCGGTCAACGGCACCAACTTCATCGATTGCCTGGAAGCCTTTCAGAGCGACCCGGACACCAAGGGCATCGTAATGGTGGGGGAGATCGGAGGGGACGCCGAGGAAAAGGCGGCCGAGTACATCGTGAACCACGTGACCAAACCGGTCGTAGGCTTCATCGCGGGCCTGACCGCGCCTCCCGGAAGACGCATGGGCCACGCCGGCGCCATCATATCGGGAAAGAGCGGCACCGCCCAGAGCAAAATCCAAACCATGAAAAACTGCGGAATCAATGTCTGCGAAAACCTGGGAACCTTCGGGGAGCTTTGCGCGGAAGTTTTCTCGTAGGGACATTCTCGCTTGTTCTCTCGAATAAATTTTCGCATTTTCCAGCCATTCTATGAAAAGCCGAAATCCTGACAATGAAAACTCCGGATTTCGGCTTCTTGCATTGTAATTTTCCAATGCAATTCTTCGATTCCGAACAGCCAGTCTTAACGCATCCCATTCAGCGAGAATTGCTGTTTTTCACCTTAAGCGCTTTATTAAGACCAAAGTTATACAAAATATGAGACTTATTCTCGGGTCTCGCACTTGGAAAAGCAGGATAACCATCGGCTGCGGCTTCGTTGAAACTTTCCGAACGGTTCATTTTGCGTCCACCTGTTTTGCCAAGCTCTAACGGGCAAGGGGTACTTCCCCGGCAATATCGTATTTAACGAGGGAGCGTATTTTGCTCTCGATCTGAAGGTAGCGAACGACTTTTTTGGCGGGCAGCACCTTTAGCAGCTTTGGAACGAAATTCTCCATGAGTTCGCTCTCGGACTTCTCGACATCTATCATATTTTCGATCAGTTTTTCGGCTTTCTCCTCCGTGAGGGTGTTTGCTTCGTACTCGGTTGCGTAGCTGTGTATAAGTTCGGCGACACGCCTGTCTATCGAATCCAGCTCCTTCTGATATTCTTTGTAAACAGGCCAGAACCTTTTTGCCTCGGGCTCGGTAAAATTCATGTTCACCCCGACGAGAAGCATTTTGTCCTCCTTGATCTTTTCAAGCAATTTTTGTATGTTTTCGGCGGGTTTGTCTTGGGATAAAGCCGGAGAAACGGCCAAAACCCCGATTGCCAGGGCTAAAATGAATTTGAAGTTACTTTTGCTTAAAATTCTCATTTTTTCTATCCTTTCTTCTGAATGAAACCGCCTCAAGGTCGGGAGTCAGAAGGATATCCGCATCGCCCGCCACCTGCGATTTAATGCCTTTGATCACCACGGCTTCCTTGCTGATGGCATTGTCGAACGCCAAAGGCCCGTCGAGGAGCGCTCCCGTGATTTGTCCTCGATCCGCCATCTTGCATAAGGCCGCAGCGTCAATGGTAGCGGGTATTTTCGGGTTGACCGTTTCCACTGCGGACAGTATCGCCACCTTGGGCTGAGGAATATTCAACGCATGGGCCAACTGGATGGCGTTCTTGAGGATATCGACCTTGTCCTCCAATTTCGGGTAGATGTTGATGGCCGCGTCGGTGATGAACAGCGGTTTTGGATACGTCGGCACGTCCATGGCGAAAATGTGGCTTACCCGCCTTTCGGTTCGCAATCCTGTCGCGGACGACACCACAGCGCCCATAATTTCGTCCGTGTGCAGACTGCCTTTCATGAGCGCTTCGGCCTCGCCCGACCTGCACGATTCCACGGCCTTGGCTGCGGAATCGTGGCTGTGAAGCGAGTTAACCAGGCGATAGGGGCCGATATCCAGATTCAAACTCTCGGCCACGCTTTGCATAGTGGCTTCGGGTCCGACAAGGATCGGATCGATCAAACCAATCCCGGCCGCGTCGATTGGACCCTGCAGCGCCTCCTTTCCGCAGGGATAGCACACGGCAACGGGAATCGGCTCCCAGTCCTTGACAATATCGATAAGATTTTTGAAGGTGGTCTTTTGCCGCAATTGCATGGATGCGTAAGGCGAGCCCGCGTCGGTCGGCTTCCTGGTCGGCGCCTTTACAATGGCTTCCCCCGTAATGATTTTTTCGTCGCGCTGGTTGACCGCAAGGCAGTCGAACACGACGGTTCCGTTATCGGCGTTCTTGGATTTGGCGGTCACCATTACCGTGAGGACGTCCCCGAGTTCCACGCTGTTATGAAACTCCAGACTTTGAGAACGGTAGACAGTGCCGGGTCCCGGAAGATCGTTCCCCAGCAGACTCGAAATCAACGCCCCTCCCCACATGCTGTGGCCTACCACCTTGTGACGATCCAGCAGCATTTTCGCGTATTCGTCGCTGAAATGCGAGGGGTTCATATCCCCGGACAACATCCCGAACAAATCGATGTCCTGTTTGGTCAATGCGCGCTCCATTCGCGCGGAATCGCCGACATTGATTTCATCGAACGTCTTGTTTGCGATCATTGTGATATACCTCCTTGAACCGGCTTGTTAACCGACATCCTTTAATCCGTCGCCATACGTTGGTTAAGCGAACATTTTCTCCACCCGCTCCAGGCGTTCTTGCCCCTCTTTTTGCAGCGGCCCCCCGGCGGTTGCGACCTTTCGCAGAATCTTCAAAAATTGCGCAGCCTCGTCTTCGCGGCCTTCAAGCATCGAAGGAATCGTTTCCAATGCTCTGCGTTCGTCCAGTCGAAGCATCAGGTATTGCTCGCGAAGGTCCTGCTTGAATTCCGAAAGGGTTTGGGTCGAGCCATGTTCCGCACGGATTCGACGCAGCATTTCAAATTGCCTTTCATCGGTCGCTTTTTCCGGTGCGCGGATGTAAACGAGAGCCCGAATCGCGGCCTCGCGCGGTCCGCCCTTGTCCATGTTTTTTCGCAATTTCTCAATATAATATTCCACAAAGGCGGCATGTTCCACGTCTTGGCCGGGAAGCTTTCGGGGCGGACCGTCCGACGCCCGCAAACCCAGCAGGGCTTGCAGCCAGGTCTGGCCGTAAAATGCGAAGAAGGCCTGCTCCATGGCCATGTCCCGCAATTCCCCATAAGTTTGCAGCCCGAGCGTAATCCAGTCGGAGAAGACCTTTTCCCATTTTTTGTAAAAGTTGGCAGGGTTGGCGGATCGACGGTTCTGTTCTATCTGTTGAGCCGTCGAGGCCACCAATTGCATTGCCGGATTTCCGTCCGACATCAATTCGTATCCAAGACGCAACGGGTGCATTCGACGCGACCATTCGGCAAATTGTTCGGATGCCAGGGAACGAACGACCGGTTGCGCCGACGTGCGGTAGAGACCCAAGAGCGCGGCCGATAAACGAGCGACGGCCGCAAAGCAAAGTTCATCCTCCAAGTTGTTGCCGCCCAGTGCGCGGATGTCGTCTATGGTCCTTCTCTCGAACCTGGAGATGTATTTTCCGCCGACAAGATCGAGATTCGCGGCATCCGGCGTTATATCGCTTAAAACCGCTTCGTACAGCCCCGGTGGAAGGCAATCGATCAGGTCGATGTTCCCGGCGAACTCCTGGTGCTCTTTCTTTGCAACACTGCCGGACACGAAAATTCCCAAATGGCCTATCTTCTCGTGCACCGTGTAGACTATCGTCTGACCGGCCGCGATTATATCGCGTTCGCTTCCGTACAGATCGAGAGTCCATCCGAGCGCCTGTTGCGGAGGGGTGATGTTGTCGCCTTTGGAACACAGGCAAACAATTGGCGAACGGATCTTCCTCAAGTCCAGCCGCACGCCGTCGGAAGTTATCATTTCGGCGGAGCTGAGCTTGTTGCCGACGAACAAGCTGTCTACAATGTACTGCATTTCATCTCCGGACAAAATCACATACCGCCCCACCATCGTTCGAACCCAAGATAACGAGGAGCTTCGGTATCGACTTTGGCGTACAGGTTGTATTGCTTCGACCAAAGAGTGTTGGCAGGGTTTAAATTCTCGAAATTTTGCACCAGCCATGCGCCGTCGAACTTTCCGTTCCCCAGGTCGCTTGTCAAGGCGGCTAACCAACTTCCGCCCAGCAGACCTCCGGTGTAGCGCATAGGATTGACGCCGCGCACTCCCGCCCAGTAAGACAGAGGCGATCCCGCGACAATTATCGGACCGCAGAGTTCCGGGCGCTTCGCCGCCAGCATCATCAACGCCCATCCCGCCTGGCAGTTTCCGATAGCCACCGGCTTGCCCTCGGCTGAGGCGTGCAGATCGGCGACCCGTTCGATGAAAACGCCCCACGCATCGATCACGTCCTCTATGGTCTGCCCCGGTTCGGGCGATGGCGTAAACCCGATAAAATAACAGGTATGTCCCTCTCGCATGGCCTCTCCGATCTCGCTTTCGGCCTTGAACCCGCCGATGCCGGGTCCGTGCCCCGCTCGAGGATCGATAACTATGAAGGGCCGCTTCTCCATGTCTATAACGGTACCTTCGGGCGGCTTTATCTTTATTATGCCGTAATTCACGGGCCGGCTAAGCTTTCTCCCGTCCATGACCAGTTCGTGTTCGAACTGCAATACATTGGGCACAGTCTCCGCCATGTGCTCAAAGTATTGATTGCCGCGCCGGCGCATAACATCCCAGTACAGCACCGTTCTTTGGCCGGCGTCGATCAAGTATTCCATCAGCTCCTGGAAGCCGATGTTTGGCAATTTTTTCATAGCTTCTATCATTTTGGACCTCCTATTTTTGGATCCACCGCTTTGTCGTTTTCGTTCCCATGCCCCGCGCTCACTCTTATACACATCTCCGTCCGAGCCACGCAGTCCGCAGCTTCGTGGTTCGTGGGCGGGTCGGAACCCGCTCTTTTCTCCCCGCATGTCGGTTCAGGGGTAGAGTACCAGGCTAATGTCAACAAATTTTTTCAAAATATTTCGAGACAAC
>CAZNTU010000010.1:0-57691 GCA_964575975.1 uncultured Desulfobacteraceae bacterium | reverse complement strand
GTGCGAAAGTTCGGCGACTTTTCGAACCGCGCCTTTTTTTTTCCTGTCGTCCTTTCCCCTGTTTTCGGGTTCGACCACAACCTGCACGTGTCGGTGTTTTTGTGCCCAAACGCGAAAATGGACTCCTCCTTGGGGAAGAACCTCCGCTCCCACAGGGAATCGGCGGATATCCGAGATTCGGTGTATACTGGAAGTACGGTTTCTGCTCACGATGTTCCTTGTCGGTTAAAGAAAAAAATAATGCTTTCAAACATTCGAATTCGAAGATTCGCGATCATGTTCAACCTGCGCGGATGCTTCCGGCGCTCGTAGAGTGGGTTGGGGAGCGGGGGGAATTCGGAGGTTTTCGGCTTCGAAAAGCTTGGTGCTGGCACGAAAGCCCCGCCTCCAATCCCCAACCCACTCTACTGCGGGCCCAACCCACCGCGCAGGTACGACCCGACGCGCCGCCACGACCCGACCGCGCAGGTCGAAAAAAAACAATTAGAAACTTTGAAAGCACAAAAGAATATTCCTTGGACAATCAGGCCGCTCTCCCCCCGCCTAAAAACTCCAGCGCGAAATTGTCGAACGCCTTTTTGCGTTCGATGAACACTCCGTGTCCGCTTCTTTTCATCAACCGCAGAGTGGCGCCGGGGACGAGTTCCGAAAGTTCGACGAAGAGATCTGCCGGAAAAAGCTTGTCTTTCGCGCCTCCGACAACGAGAACGGGCGCTGCGACGCCGCGAAGTCGCGCTCGGGCGTCGTGGCGCTTCGAGGCTTCCGCGGAAACGATGAAATCGGAGGGAATAGAAGGCGGAAACGAGAACACGGACACGATTTTTCGCCATACGATGCGTCGCCATCCTCTGAACGTCGCGTCGATCATGTCCACGTAGAGTTCCTTCCAGCTTCCTTGTCGCGAAAAGCCTATCCATCGGTCGATTCTTCCAATGGTTTCGGGAGACCCGCTCGCGCCCGCCAAGGCAAGAACAAGCCTTCGAACAAGGCCGGGAAAGCCGATCGCCAAATCCTGCGCGATAAAGCTGCCCATGGAAAGACCAAGCACATGGACCGGTCCGCCTATTTCCTCGATAGCCGAGGCGTAGTCTCGAGCCATGTCTTCCGTAGCATATCCCAACGGAAGCCGTCGCTTTCGGCTCATCGCGTATACCGTGAATCGGTCGCCGTACCGCCGGAAAAACCACGCTGTGTAAAGAGGCGAAGCCACGACCGGAAAAAACGCGTCGTTGATTCCCGGAAGGACAACCAAGCGCTGCCCGCCGCGGCCGAACCGTACGAACGGTATTCCAGCGCCTATGATTCCCGCTATGGGGCTGGATGCGAACATGAGATTTTTGCTCCTTCGCAAATAAAGATTTTTCCGATACTTGGATTTTATCGCCGGACGGTTTTCGAAAAGTATGGGGCGGACAAGGTATCATGGTGATACGAAGACCTTAATATCCGTAGACGCGAATCATTGAGACAAAGGACTGTGTGCTCGAGTTCAAAAGGATTAAAAACCCAAATGACGAGCATCCATCGGGAGGGCCGATATTTTTATTGCTTTTGTTTCAGGCTTGAAGAAGAACGTCCTTTATGGTGGATACGGCGAACACCCGATTCAATGACGAACGGACCATGCTTATCGTTTCTAATATGCCGAAATAATTGTATTTGCAAACGGAATGGAGAAAACATCCCGTATCGATAGGTGATGGAAAATGACGAGGAACAAAAAAATCGGTCTTTGGACCGCTGGAACAATCGGAAGCGTTCTGCTTCTGCTGATAGTCGCAATGATCGTCCTGCCCTGGGTCGTTGACCAGGACAGAATAAGGAAAAGAATCCAAAACGCTCTGTCGCGAGAGGCGGGAGGGGAAATCGATTTCGCGTCGATTCGAGCCTCAGTGCTGCCCCCGGGCGGGAAAGTCTACGACATACGGGTTTCCCTGCCCGACATAAGCGGCACGGCCGAAACGATAGACGCCGGTCTCGATATGTCGCAGCTGTTGCGGGGAAAAATCGTGATCGACGAAATAGTGATTAGAAATCCGAATTTCTCCATGTCTCTTCCGGAACCTTCCGAAACGGAGGAAACCGACGAGGCGTGGACTGCGGAACGGGTCAGGAAAAAAGTGGAGGAGCTGCTGACCCGGCTAGGGCAAAACATGCCAAACGGCAGGATCGTGGTCCGAGACGGCGTCTTGTTATTAACGCGGGAAGGCGAACCGCTCTACAGCTTCAAGGAATTGAACGCGAGAGTCGATCTTCCGCCGGACGCACTCCAAATAAGTTTGGCGGCCTCTTCGAACGTCTGGGACACGTTGACTTTCGAGGGAAGAATCGACTCCGACGGTTCCGACGCCGCAGGAGAACTGAAAGTTCAGGAACTCGGGCCAGAGGCGCTTGCCGGATATTTCGAGCCGGGGGCGTTGAAGGATTTCGAATCCGCCAGTATATCCTTGGAGGTCGATTTCCGATCGCCGAATCTCGAATCGGTCAAAGGAAACCTGCGGGGGTCCGCGGAATACGAGAAGATTCCCTATCCTGTGGAAATCGCCGATTCGGAGTTCGCGCTGAGCGGCAAGGGCCTGTTGCTGAACGACTTCAACGTCAGAGCGGGCGAGTCGTACGCGGGCGCGTCGTGGGCCAGATTGACACTCGGCGAGGAAAAAAACCTGATAATCGAATCGGCGGCTGCGGAGCTTCGGCTGGGCAGGATTTTTCCCTGGGCGATTCCGCTTCTTTCCCGGCTCGAGGGCGTAAAGGAAATCGCGGAGGATTACGAGGAAGTGAAAGGCGATTTTTCGTTCTTTTCGGTGGAACTGCGAGGGCCGCTTGCAAAGCCCCAAGAGTGGAAGTTCGAAGGGGAGGGGAGCGCGAGGAACGTCGTGGTGGAAACCGAGAACCTTCCCGCGCCGGTGACGCTGAAATACGCCGAGTTCGAGGGCGACCGGCAACGAATGAACGTCGATCTCCGGCAAGTGGGTTTCCTGGGTTCCTCACTGGCCCTTTCCGGCTACGTGGACAATCCTCTGTCAAAAGCCGCGACCGCCGATGCAACCGTTAGCGGGAACATCGATTCGGAAACCGTGGCATGGATCGCGAGGCGGCTGGAATCTACCGAATCCCAAATCAAGGCCCTGCAAGGCGAGGCCACCATAACCGAACTGAACGTTTCGGGTCCGATCTTGAGACCGGCGGAGTTGTCTTTCCAGGGGAGCGGAGAAGTCAGAAGCATGTCGGTGGAAACAGGCTTCGTTCCGGGACCGGTGGCGATTCCCCAAGGAGGGTTCTCGGTCGAACCCGAAAAACTGTCCTTGAAAAACGCGCGGGTCGGTCTTCTGGACTCTGTGGTGACCGTGTCCGGGGACGTAAACGGATACGCGGACGGAGTGTCGTCCCTGGATTTGGAGTTGAACGGCACGTTGAGCGAGAAAGCGGCCGCTTGGCTGAAGCAAAATGAATATGTGCCCGCGTGGTTGAACGTCTCGGCGCCGGTCAAGGTCTCCGAAGGCACTCTGGTCTGGGGACGGGAACAAGACACGGCGTTCTCGGCAGACTTTTCGATGGACGACGGTCCGAGGCTGGAGCTTAGCCTTGTGAACGGCTCCGCAAAGTTGAACATCGAAAATCTGACCGTGCAGGACGAGAATACCCAGGCGTCCATGTCCATAACCTTTGGCGGCGGCGTAGTCGATCTCGATTTCAGCGGAAGCCTCGACGGACGGACAATCGACCAACTGGTCGCCGTCAAGCGGGACCCCGGCGGATGGATTCGGGGGGATTTCAGTCTGCGCGTCCCCGTGGAAACTCCTATACGATCGCGAGTGCAGGGCGCGATACAGGCCGGAGGCATCGCCTACGCCGGCGGATTGAAAGCCCCCGTACTCGTTCGGGAACTCTCGATCCAGGGGGAAGGCGAACGAATCCGAATAGATTCGGCCGACTTGGTCTGGAGGGAAACCGATATAAAGGTGGACGGAGACGTCGGTTTTTCCGAAGAGGGCGTAGTGCTCGATCTCGTCGCCGCGACCGAAGGCTTCGAATGGGAGAAGATCGACAGGATAGTGGAGGAGGAAGCGACGGACGAGCCGTTGGAAGTCCTTGGAGCCGCCGAAGGGGCGAAGACCGCCGCCGAGGCGGGGGAAGAGACCGAAGCGACCGCGACTGCGGAAACGGATACGGAAACCTGGCAAGGAGGCGTTTTCGAAGATTTGCAATTGGACGGCAAAGTTGTCCTGATCGCGGATTATTTCAGGTACGGAGATTTGACGTGGGAACCGTTGCACATGACCGTGAACTTGGAAGGCAATCGAGTAGGTTTCGAATTCGCCGAGAGCGCCTTTTGCGGAATCCAAACGGAGGCCGCCGCCAGGTTGTCGCCCGAGCCCATGCAAATCGAAGCCGAGGCCGAGGCGCAGGATAAAAGTTTGCGATCGACTCTGGATTGTTTCCTGGAAAACAGACTGATGAGCGGCGAGTTCGATCTTTCCGGAGCTGTAGTAACCCGAGGCGAGCCCGCGAATCTGTTGGACAACCTCCAGGGAAGGTTCGACTTCAGGGCCGAGGACGGCCGTATTTTCAGGTTCGGATTGCTGTCGAAGGTTCTCGCGGTGGTGAACATCACCGAAATATTGAAGTTGCGCGCTCCCGACATCAGACAGGAAGGATTCGGCTACAATTCCATAAGGGCCGCAGGCGAAATCGAATCCGGGGTTCTTACGCTGGAGGAGACCTATATCGATGGAAGATCCGTGGACATTGCGTTCGTGGGCAGCCTGGATATCGCCGAGGAGCAGGTAGACCTTACCGTGCTGGTAACCCCCTTGCAGACCGTCGACAGCATCATCGAAAGCATTCCCATCGTAGGCCACATAGTCGGCGACAACTTCATGGCGATTCCGGTCCGGGTCAAAGGGGACCTGGCGAATCCGAGCATCGCACCGATGTCGCCGTCGGCGGTGGGCAGGGGCCTTCTCGGCATCGTGAATAGAACGCTGAAGCTTCCGGTTAGAATAGTGCAGCCTTTCATTCCCGATGAAAACTAGAATAAGATGGAGCAATAAAAAGGAGGGAGGTTGCGAAGAAATTGCCGGAGCTTCTGTTTTTCAGAAGTCCGGCATTTTCCGTATCTCTATTTCAGACCCCCGCAATCCGGAGAATGACTGATCACCCTGAAGGGAAACATATCGTAAGAGGAACGAATGCGTTTTCCGAAATCAGTTGAACGCGTATATTCTCTGGGAATTGTGGGACACGTAGATGCTTTCCAAGTCCAAAAAGCATTGGGCCAGGCGTCCTACGCAATGATAGAAGACTGTCCAGCGGATTTTGGTCATCTGCTGGAAAAAATGAGGTATCCAAGGTTTCATGTAGGCTTCGAAAAAAGCCGCTTGGGATTTGAACGCCGCGTCGCTGGAATCGCGGCAGAGGCGCGCCATTGTTTCGCTCAGCGTGGCCGCGTGGTCTTCCGACTCCCCGGCGCCTGGAGTCCGAGCTAATCCCATTTCCTCCATGTCGCTTCGGATTTTCTCCAGAAGACCGGGGAGCGAGGTTCCATCTATATACCAACTTGCGTATGGGATCAGTTGGCCTTTTCCCGTACCCATGAACAACATGTCGTATTCGGCGGCTATTCGGTCCTGGGTCAGCTTGCCGCACATTTTCCTTAGCTCTTCCCAGGCCTCTTTCAAATCGGGAAGAGAGTCGTCGCACAGATCGAGAGATTCGATGCGAAGCAGGGTCTCTCCATCGGGAGCCCCCCGCAGCAGAGAAGCCAGCAGATTGTACACAGCCGAACGCAACGGTTTGAAAACGGAAAAATCAATCCTATCCCGGTTCAAGTGGAATAGAAACATCATTTTTCACCTCCCCGGCCGTCGACCGTCTTGTTGTACGAAATTGATTGTCGAGTTTTTTCGTTTTCGGCCGGGATTCCTTGGAATCCATACCGACTTCCCTCGGATTTTTCGTTCGTTTTGATCATAATCTCGTTTTTATTCTTAATGGTTGTTTTTGGCCTTGTTCTCGTCGGAACGATGCGAAATCGCGGTTAAATCGTCGAGATCATTAATAATAGATTCGGCAAGCAAGGGAAATGGAAGAAACGGTGTATTTGCCTCTTTAAAAACCCCCACAGGCGAATACTCCTTGGGCGTATCGTCCGGGGACGGCGGCCGTCGAACTGGGAGTGGCCGGGCGCCCGTCCTACAGACCGCCTTTTGCGATCAGCGCGGAGAGCGAAACTCTCAAAATCCGGATCCCGATCGCCGACAAGCTTAAGAATATGATCATACGTGCCCACATGAGAGCGACTCCTTTTTTGATGTTCGTTCGAGGGTTTATATTTCGATAAACCGATGCAGGCTTTGAATATCGGCCAGTTTGAAAGAAAGCCGTATTCGGCGCAATGGGGCGTTTGGGTTATAACAAGTCTCTCGACCTTGTAGACCGAAGACGCGGCGATTTCCTTCCGGCCTGCCCCCGTACGGCTCCGTCGGGCCCATGTGCGGCCTAAATACATGTTCCCATGCATTTACACCGTCTTCGCAGGCTGCTTACTATCCTTGCTGCGACGCCGAGGAGGCTTCGCGAAAAAAAAGGCGCTGGTTCGAATAGCGCCGGAAAAGCAAAAAAATGAAATTTGGAGGTTATAAATGAAAAAAATAGGAATAGTCCTTCTTTCTTTGATATTTGGCGTGTCTTTGTTTGTCGGACAATCTTTCGCAAGAGGGGAGAATCAACGCGAGACCACGGGATCGACGAGCCAGCAGTCCGGAATAACCGGACAGCAGAGCGAACAGCAATTTGGAATGCAGTCGCAGCAGACGAGCCAGGCTGGAGACATCAATCGGGCCAGCGAATTAATCGGTTCGAAGGTTAGGAACCAGCAAGGCGAAGATCTTGGAGAACTAAAGGACATCGTATTCGACAGCCAGGGCAACGTCAGCTATATCGTACTTTCAAAGCGGGGTATTTTCGGCATGGGCGGCGAAGTGACGCCGATTCCGTGGCAGGCCGCAAACCCCGAAGTCCAAGAGGATTCGTTGGTGCTCGACATGGAAAAGCAAAGAGTGGAAAATGCGCCCAGCTTCGCGGAGAACGACTGGAACGATATCTCCCAGCAGCAGTTGCAGCAGGAAGTCCGCGGATATTACGGGCACGGACAGGGGCAGCAGCCCGGTTTCGGCCAGGATATGCAAATGCAAGACGATTGGAATCGCCAGGGACAGCAGCAGCAACAAGGCTCCGGTATTCAGAACAGACCTTAACTTGTAAAACGATTGCCGAAAGTGTTCGGACGGCTTGGCGAAACATCGCCAGGCCGTTTCGTTATGCGGTTTTTCCACTTTGCATACCCAATATCCGAACCAAGGTTTCAAACTCCACGACAACAACGGAGAAATCCTATGAATACACGTAAAGACAAAACGGAACCCGATAAAACGGCAAGCGAACGAGGTAGAGACGCCTCGCGTCCGAGAGAAATCCCGCGAAAGGGATGGAAGGACATTTTATTTCGCGTCAAGGACGAACAATCCAAGGACAATCTTTCGATGATCGCGGCCGGGGTGGCCTTTTACGCGTTTTTCGCCATATTCCCGGCCTTGGCTGCCGCCGTGTCCATTTACGGCCTGGTGGCGGACCCGCAGCAGCTGCAAAGCCAAATCGACGCGTTGAGCGGCGTCATGCCCCAGGAGGCCTATCGGATAGTGCGGGACCAGCTTGTCAGTTTCGTGGAAAGTTCCGGCAGGACGTTCGGAATTGGCGCTATAATCGGTATTCTTTTGACCCTTTGGAGCGCGAACAAGGGGATGAAAGCGCTGATGACCGCTTTGAACATCGTTTACGACGAAGAGGAGAGCAGAAGCTTCATAAAACTGAACGCGATTTCGCTCCTGCTCACGATCTGCGCCATTTTTCTAGGGCTGATCGCAATCGCTTTCGTGATCGCCGTTCCCGCTCTGATAGGAATACTGAACCTTTCGGGAACGATTCAGGCGATGCTGACATATCTTCGTTGGCCGCTGCTCGGCATTTTTATCGTGTTCGCCTTGGCCGCGGCCTACCGGTTCTGTCCGGACAGGGATTCGCCCAAGTGGCGATGGGTTTCATGGGGATCGGTTTCGGCGACCGTTCTGTGGCTTGTCATATCCATACTTTTTTCCGTTTACGTATCCAATTTCGGCAATTTCGGAAAAACGTACGGCTCCATGGGGGCGGTGATTATCCTTTTGATGTGGTTTTATCTGACGTCGTACATAGTGCTTTTAGGCGGGGAACTGAACGCCGAGATGGAGCATCAGACGCGGAAAGACTCAACGAAGGGAAGGCCCCGTCCCATGGGGCGTCGCGAGGCTTACGCCGCGGACACCCTCGGGGAAAGCCGCTCTTGATCCAACGGGTTGAGCAAATGAAGAAGGAGGGGGCCGGAGAATCGGCGTCCCTCCTTTTTCGTTCATCGGCTATTTTTTTATTTTCTTCTTCTCTTTCTCTTTTTCCTTTTCGAAGCTTTCCATGATCTTGTCGAGGTCGTCCTCTTCCAGAGCATCCTCGGCGGCCTCGAACAGCTCGTCCTCCTCCTCCTCGATGTGGTGCTCCACGATTTCCTTGAACACCTTGAGTTTCGCGTCCCAGTTTTCCGCGTCCTTGGAAAGCTTGTCGAGTTCCTTCAGAATCGTTTCCGCCACATGATGCTCCTCAATGCCTTCCATGGCGATTTCGCTCGTCCCGTCGCCGTCCTTCAGGGATGGATATAAATGCTTTTCCTCTCCTTTCATGTGGGGAATAAGTTCCTCCTTCAATTTCAGGAACAGATCCTCCTTTGACTTTGCGGATCCTTTCGACTGACTCTCGAGTTTGTCGAGGATTCCTTTTACTTCCTCGTGATCCTTCTCGAGAATCTGAAAAAATTCGTGCGCCATCGACGCTTCCTCCCTTATCCCTTCAAAAGTTTATGGGTGTTTTCCTTCGATTCTTCCTTGCTCATCTGGAAAGCCTTGGCTGCGGCTTCGAAGGATTTGTCGGTTATCGCCTTTCCATCGGGATCGACTCCCATGTGGCCTTTTCCGTGGTCGTCCTTTGGCTCTCCGCATCCACAATTGTAACACATTGAAAATCACCTCCTTTCCTTCCATCGGCGCTGTGGGCGCTCGATTGAAAAAGCGCGCGCCGTTCGCCAGTGGTCGGTAAAACGTTCCTTTTCTTTCCGTTTCTCGCCAAAAGAAACATCGCCAACGAGCCCGCCGTCAACACGCCTCCCGCCACATAAAAGACGGTTTTCTTGTCGATTCGGGCCATTCTGGCTTTCAGATTGCCCCTCCAGCGATTGGTCCGACTCCAAGCCGTTTTCGTGGCTTTCGAGACGGCGTATGAGGTTTTGTCCGAAGCTGTCGCGATTCTATCGCGTATTTCCGAGCGGGCAAAATCCGCAGCTCTGCTCTTGATTTCACGGATTGTCGAAGATGCGTTTTGCCGAGCGCGAACAATTTCGTCCTCGAGATTCGCGATGCCTTCCGGAACGTTGTGTCGATTCATTCGCTCTCCGTGCGCAGTTGGCTCTTCAGCCATTTTTTGTCCTCCCGTAAGTTGGTTATGGTGATTTCGGGCTTCATTTTCATTTTCTTCAACTTGCGCAAGGCGACTATCGCGAACAATCCTCCTGCGGCGGCCAATATCGAGCCTACGATCAGGGCCGACAGCCAAAGCGGAATCATCGTACCCAATCCGAAAACCGCACCCGCGACAAGCGCCATTGCGCCCAAGTAGGCCACTGCCCCTCCGATCGCGACATTGACGGAATTCCTGACCGACGCCGAAGCTTTTTCCGACAGCTCGATCTTGGCCACCTCTATTTCTTTCGACACCAGAGTGCGCAGGTCTTGGAGAAGGTCCGAAAAAAGGTCGGAAAACATGCCGCCGCTCGAACGATTTGAAACTGCCATACTTATGCTCCGTAATTTATTAAGTTCATTGAATACGCGGGTCCTCCGCAATCGAAATGCAAATGCAAACAAAACTAATATTCGGACAACCGATCAGGAATAGGCGAAAGAGTGCAATTGTCGGGGCGGTTCACGGTACATTCATTGGGATTTCGTGGCACTGTCGCCCTTGCCGTTTTCCGGGAACCAGTCTTCCGGGACGAAAACCGGAAGAACTCGTTTTTTCACCGAGAAGACCGTCGGGGTGGTAGTTGTCAGCTCTCCGTCCGTGTCCACGCCCATGGACTTGCGAGTCGCGACATGGATTCTTCGTCCTTGCATCAACCATATCCGGGGCTTGTTTTCGAAGTTTCCTGTTATAATGGACGGCCCCGCCCGCAGCAGTTCCCAGAATCCCCGGGGCTCTATGCTGTATAGATCCAGTGTCTGATCGTCGATCGAGGCGCTTTTCCTGATGGTCATTCCCCCGCCGTAATACCGGCCGTTTCCGATGGCGATCTGGATCGATTTGTGTCGATGCGACTTTCCGTCGCAGACGATTTGGACGGAAAAAGGCCTGTGAGACCGAAACGCATCAAAGAGCGCGACGATATACGACAAAGCGCCCCATTTTTTTTTCATTTCACCGGTGAGGACATGGGTCACCTCGGCGGCCAACCCTATACTGGCCACGTTGAAAAAATGCTTGTTGTTCGCTAGGCCCAAATCGACGCGATAAATTCGTCCGGCGGCGATGATTTCGGCCGCTTTTACCACGGAAAAAGGAATGCCGAGAGTCCGGGCAAGATCGTTCGCCGTCCCCATGGGTAGAATGCCCAACGGCAAACCGCTTTCCAATACGCTTTCCAAGGACGCGTTCAAAGTGCCGTCGCCCCCGCCTACGACAATCCGGTCCGTGTCGGGACCCCGTCGCCGGATCAGTTCCGCTATTTTTGCGGGATCGTCGAACCTGGCCTGTTCGCATTCCACCCCGCGCCTCTTCAAGACCTCGACGGCAGGTTCGATATCCGATTCCCCCTCGCGCGCCAACTTGTTGACCAGGATCAATGCGCGTTTCTTTGCTTCCATTCGTCGTCCCTTTTTTTCTTTTCTCCGTTCAAGCTTGCCATCGTCGTCCGCGTTTTCCCGCGACTTCTCGAAGCGAAACATACCTTGTTTGTTATTGTACGATAACATTCGACATTTTGGTTTGATATGGGGTGAAAGAGGCAGAACACGGTCCGATCTCCCCTGATAAACGCCGGATTCGTCCCCTTCGTCACGCCCTCAGGGCTCCGGAGAGATGACGGGTGGCTCCACCAAATCGCCAAAGTGTTTCTCGAAGAGGGACAAGATTGACGAATTCTGCGCCTCGTTCCTGCACGCCACGCTCGACACCGAAAAGCTGGAACAGGTCCTGTTCCTCGAAGCCTCCGTGATTTTGCCGGACGCCGACGCTCGATCGTTTCAAAAAATTGTCTTTTTCCGGATTGCGGCGCGGAAAAACGAGTTCCTACAGTGCAAAAAGAGTCTTTTAGAGTGCGGTTTCCGGTCGTTTTTTCCTGAACCGGAGTAACGATTTTGCCGTCAAATACACGACAGAACGTATTTACGGTTTCAATCCCAGTTGCTTAGAATTCCGATATGCCGATGGCTTCCTTTGCGTATTCCAACGGAGGAGAGTTCGGCGGCGTCCGGTCGAAAGAAGAAGCGTGCGGGCCGTCGTTGCCAAGGGAGAACATTCGACCTTATCGCCGCTTCCGGGAGAGACCTGTCGGTTTTGCGAAAAAGGCGTTGCGTCAGGAAAATGCGAAACTTTTAAGCAACGAAAAAGGAGAGAAGACATGAAAAGAAAAAGCGTAACCATTATGGCTGTTTTGTTTGCGTGTGCCTTGTTCGCGGGGCAGGCCTTGGCGCAACAACAACAGACGACTACGATGATGGGCGGACAGGAGTCGATGCAGTCCCAGAACATCCATCGCGCCAGCGAAATTATAGGCCAGAACGTCCAGAACCAGCAGGGCGAGGATCTCGGAGAAATCGAGGAAGTCGTGTTCGATCAGCAGGGGAACATCAGCTATATCGTCTTGTCCAAGAAGGGAATCATGGGCATGGGCGGCGAAATGATCCCGATTCCCTGGCAGGCGGCCGATTTGAGCGGGCAGAAGGAAAACTTGGTGCTGAATATCGAAAAAGAGAAGCTGGACCAGGCGCCAACCTTTAAAGAAGGCGAGTGGAACAATTTGGAGGAACAGAATTTTCAGCAGCAAGTTCGCGGTTATTACGGCACCGGAGCTGGAATGGAAGGAATGCAGGGGATGGAGCACCAGCAGGAAGGACAGCGAAGGAAATATTAGTGCGATAGGGAACCGTGCGGAGTTCGCTTTTCAGGGAGAGCAAGAGGCGCAGGGTTTTGCAAAGACTATTGCTTCGCGAAGTCATCGGAAAATTTGGAAAATGAAAAACGGCTTGAACCGTCGGAGCATTGTATTCGTAGTGCCCCAATCAAATGCGAACGCCTTTTTTGCCAAAAACGGACGGCTCGTCGGTAAAAGCCGCCGAGCCGTTCAAACTCCCGTCCGATTCCAGCCGAGCCCTGCTCGGCTGTTTTGCGACGGCGCCGCAGTCGATAGGGATCGCAGCCGGTAAACTCGCCGCTTCAAAACTCAACCGGGCCGGCGCATAATTCGGCGTGCGTCGAGTTCCGCTCCCTTGATGGAAGATTTTCCCGTCTATGGCCGAATCGTCGCGAAACGAAGTTTAACAAGCGGCCGAAGCCTTGTTCGCGTCCTCGAAAATTTCCATATCCGCAGCCGGAGAAGAATTCTCGAATTCCTTTTTCAAGGAATCGATCAGTTCTTTCACGGAAACGATCTTGTCGATCCGATAGGCGTTGGAGCCGGCGAAGGCGAATCCGTAGCCGAATTTTCCCTTGCGGGCGCCTGCCAGCGCAAGACCTATGCAGTACGGGCTCTTCTCGGGGTCGCAAGACTTGACGCAGTGGTAGGGACATTTGAAAGGTTTTTTGAACCCTTTTTCGACTTCTTCCAAAAATTGATTTTTCAAAGCGCGGCCGGGCATTCCCACCGGACTTTTAATAACTACGAGGTCCTCTTTCCTGGCCGCCACGAAGGCCTCCTTGAACTTGATGTCCGCGTCGCATTCGTGCGTCGCCACGAATCGGGTTCCCATCTGAACGCCTGCGGCCCCCAAATCCAAAAAATCCCGAATGTCCTGGCCCGTGTAGATTCCTCCCGCCGCTATTACCGGAATGACGGTTCCTTTTTCGTCCGCGATGGGTTTGACCTCGTCGATGACTTCTTTGACCAGTATTTTCAGATCGAAAGCGGGATCGTCGAGTTGCTCCGCCTTGAATCCCAAGTGTCCCCCCGCCATGGGGCCCTCCACGACGAATGCGTCCGGGAGATAGTCGTAGCGATTGAGCCATTTTTTTGAAATCAGCTTGGCAGCTCTTCCGGAAGACACGATCGGCGCAAGCTTGGTTTTCGAACCGTTTTTCAGATAGCCCGGAAGATCCAGCGGAAGCCCCGCTCCCGAAAAAATGATGTCCACTCCCTCCTCGATGCAAATCTTCACCATGTCGGGAGAGTGCGTTAAAGCAACCATGATGTTCACGCCAATCGCGCCGTCGGTCATGGCCCGCGCGTTTTGTATTTCCCTGCGAAGCGCCCTGATGTTGGCCCCGGTGGGGTCCTTGGTCGCGTCGGGTTCCGCGATTCCGATCATCGCGCCCGCGATGACGCCTATTCCGCCTTCGTTCGCCACTGCCGACGCCAGTCCCGAAAGAGAGATCCCCACTCCCATTCCGCCTTGGACAATGGGCAGACGACAGACCAAATCACCGATTCTCAGCTCGGGTAATTTCAATTTAAGTTTCCTCCACGCAGTTGCCGTTCGTAAATTAAAAAAACTTAACAAATACCGGTCTTAAATAGATCATATTGGTGGGAATTGCAAAAGAGATAAGGGCTTTTACAAAAGTTTTACAAAGGCTCGGATTTCCGAAACAAAGAGCCGACCTGCTTGCTGCGGTTTACCCGAGCATACCCACAATGGACGGCAGAATGCTCCCGCTGCTCCCTTTCAAAAAGAGGCCTCCCGGGCTTTGCAGGGCCGCTTTCGAAAAGACGTTCTCCTCGATGTCGATGTCGATTATGGCGCCTCCGCGACTCGATACGGAAGCCACTACGCGGTTGGGAAGGTTCGTCGAACCGGTCGTGCCGACCACGACGAGAAGGGAGGTGGAACAGGAGTCGCGGAGGGAGCTTTCGAACCTGTAGAATTCTTCGTCGTAGTATTCGTCCCAGAGCAGAACGTGCGGACGGGACATGGAACCGCAAATCGGGCATTTGAGCAGTGCCCAGTCAACCTCGGACAAATCCTCGCCCCTTGCGATTTTAGGAATTGTTTCGGGGACCGGATACACGCCGGACGAACATTCCCTCGAGCACCGCATGTAGTTCAGGTTTCCGTGGACCTGGTAGGTGGCCTCCAACGTGTTTCCCGCCCGAAGATGAAGGCCGTCCACGTTTTGGGTGATCAGCCGGAATCTGTTTTTCAGAAGCTTTTCCATTTCGACGATGGCGAGGTGACCGGGGTTCGGGCGAGCGTCCGCGCAAACCCCGCGGCGGAAAAGAAACCATTTCCAAACTTCTTTGGGGTTTCGCTCGAACATCGAGTTCGTCGCGATTTCGCTCGGCTGGTAGTTAACCGAACCTGCCGTCCAATAGCCCTCGGGTCCTCGGAAAGTCGGGATGCCGCTTTCCGCGGAAACCCCCGCTCCGGTCAAGACCGTTATCAGTCCGCCGCTCGCCAGTGCTTCATCGACCGATCTCTTCAGTTTATCCTTGTACATCGTTTTCATTCCGTCCTCTACCCTTCATTTTGGGAATTGCCGTTGAATTCGCCCTCCGAGCCGAGGAGGCGAAAAAATCGGCGCTTGAATCCGAAGGAGTCAAAAAGCCGCGAAACGCGACCGGAGCTTCCAAAACCCGCGCTTATGCGGATACCCGCGTTTCCGCATGTTAGCGCACAGGAGGGGCGACCGTCAAGGTCGTTCGCCGGGGCTTGCGCCCGTAGTCGAGCGCCAGCGAAAAAGGCCCTTTCAACAAGCGTGTCGATTCGAAGGCCGGAGATCGTAAAACAATGTCGAAAATCCGAAAAGATGGCGTATCGATTTTTTCTTGACAATGGCGCAAGGTCGGTAAAATATGGACGCATCGGATAGATGAAAATGGGAGGGAGCAATGGCTATGATGGATCAGAGAGATTTGCTGTATGGCATGGGAATGATTTTCGTAAAAGATTTCATTCACATCGCGACAAGGGAATATTGCAAAGAGGGGCACTGCCTGTTCAACGAGGGAGAGCCTGCAAGCCGCTTTTACACTCTGATCGAGGGAGGGGTGAAGCTGAGCATAAGCGACAGAAGGCAAAAGGTCTATCTCCTCGACGAGCCCGGCGAGATGTTCGGCTGGTCAAGCCTTGTGGGAGGCGAGGCATATACGGCTTCGGCGGTTTGCACGAAAAACTCGTCTATGCTGAAATTCGACAAGAACGACTTGGGCGTCTTGCTGGAAAAACAGCCGGAAATCGGTTTTCTTTTCTATAAAAAGCTTTCGCAAATGCTGGGAAAGAGGCTGATGAAGGCCTACGACATAATCTATGAGCGTCCGGAGCTTCGCGATTGCGACCCGAGGCGATGAAATGTAGATTTCCCGGTTGCTTTGCCATTGTTTCGGGATGCATGCGTCGTTCTTTTTGCTGCATTCGTTCCTCTTTCAGAGGCAACGTTTCCGTATAGCATCTCAAAGTCTCCGCGACGCTGTCGAACAGTTCGCCTTGGAGGATATGGAAATGTCGGAATCAGGCTTTATATTAATCCGTATGCAGCTATGGAGGCAATGACATGAAAACATTCACGATTGTGATCGCATTAACAATAACAGGTGCATTCATGGCAGGATTGTTCAAGTTCGGCGACAGCGCCGAAGGAAAATCGGCGGAGGAAAAGGCAAGGGCGGAAAAGCCCGAAAGCGCGGCCGTCGCGACTTTCGCGGGCGGTTGCTTTTGGTGCGTCGAATCCGACTTTGAAAAGGTGGACGGCGTTTACCAGGCGATATCCGGTTACACCGGCGGAAATAAGCCCAATCCGACCTACGAGGAGGTTTCTTCCCGCAAGACCGACCATCTGGAGGCCGTCCAGGTGGTTTACGACCCCGAGAAGATCTCGTACGAAGAGTTGCTCGACGTGTTCTGGCGACACGTGGACCCCACCGATCCGGGCGGACAGTTCGTCGACAGGGGACCTCAGTACCGTACGGCGATTTTTTACCACGACGACGAACAGCGGCGGATCGCGGAAAAATCCAAGGAACGGATTTCCGAGACGGGGCCGTTCGAAAAGCCGGTCGTGACGGAGATCGTCCCGTTCAAGGCTTTCTACAAGGCCGAGGATTATCATCAGGACTATTACAGAAAGAATCCGTTCAGGTATTCCTTTTACCGATACAATTCGGGGAGAGACCAGTTCGTGGAATCCGCTTGGAAGGATTTTCCCGAAAGGGCGGAAAAAACGGCCGGCGATTCCAGGTACGGAAAACCCGGGGAAGCCAAAATCCGCGAAATGCTGACGTCCCTTCAATATCGGGTGACCCAGAAGGAGGGGACCGAACCGCCTTTCGACAATGAATTCTGGAACAACAAGAAAAAAGGTCTTTACGTGGACATTGTTTCCGGAGAGCCTCTTTTCAGTTCGGAGGACAAGTACGATTCCGGGACCGGCTGGCCCAGCTTCACCAAGCCGGTGGAGCCGGAAAATATCGTCGAGCGCGAGGACAACCGGTTGTTCATGAAGCGCGTCGAGGTCCGAAGCAAGCATGGCGACTCTCACTTGGGGCACGTTTTCGAGGACGGTCCCGCCCCGACCGGGTTGCGGTACTGCATCAATTCCGCCTCCCTGAAGTTCGTGCCGGCGGAGGACCTGGAAAACGAGGGATACGGAGAGTATCTCGACCTCTTCGCAAGCAAACGATAGAAACCCTGCCATTCGGTTTTACAATCTCCAGGCGGTTTCGGCGCGCGCCGAAACCGCCTTTTTTTCCTGTTCACCCATAGGTTCCCGGTTTCGCCCCCTAAAGCCACCTTGAAACTTGAATATCGTTTTCATATGATGTAAAGGAATAAATTCGGTTCAGTCATTAAGCGGTCTTCTATCTACCGGAATTTGTTTTTGCATGAATATGGAAAGGCGGCGGCGGAAAGACTATGAAATTTCTAGAGTTCGTATCCCGGGGGATCGACGCGATCAATCGATGGGTAGGCAATTTCGTTGCTTGGACGACGTTTTTGGTGGTGATCGTGGTGTTCGTGGACGTGGTGATGAGATACGCGTTCAAGACCAGTTTCGTTTTCACCCAGGAGTTGGAATGGCATCTGTTCGCGTTCATTTTCCTCATGGGCGCAGGGTACACCCTTCTGAAGGACGGCCATGTCAGGGTTGATATCGTCTATCAGCGACTTGGTCCCAAAGCCCGGGCCTGGATCAACCTGATCGGCGTGATCTTTTTCCTGCTTCCGGGAAGCTTCATGATCATAGAGACCTCCAGCAAGTTCGTATACACCGCGTGGTCCATCATGGAAGGCTCGCCCGATCCGGGGGGAATCCCCTACCGGTTTATCATCAAGGCGTGCATTCCGGCCGGATTCGTTCTTGTCGTGCTGCAGGGCATTTCCCTGGGGATCAAAAGTGTCTTCACGATCTTGGGACACCCGTTCGAAACGGAAGCAGGGAAGGGGGAGGAAAGCTGATGGAATATTTGCCCGCATGGATGTTTCTCGCGCTGACTGTTTTGTTGATGGCCGGATTTCCGGTGACTTTCACTCTTCTGGGAACTGCTTTGGTGTTCGGACTGATCGGATTCGGCTGGTCCTTTTTCAACCTGCTTCCATTGAGAATCTGGGGCGTAATGACCAACGTGACGCTTCTGGCGGTGCCTTTGTTCGTTTTCATGGGGGTGATGCTGGAGCGGTCGGGGCTAGCCGAGGACCTTTTGGACACGATGGGCCTTTTGTTCGGAAGGGTGCGGGGCGGTCTCGCCATTTCGGTCGTGATTGTGGGCGCTCTTCTGGGTGCCTCTACAGGGATCGTGGGCGCCACGGTGGTAACCATGGGTTTGCTGGCCGTCCCGACCATGCTCAAGAGAGGGTATCAAAAGGAGTTGGCCGCAGGCACGGTCGCGGCGTCGGGAACGCTGGGCCAAATCATTCCCCCCAGTATCGTCCTGGTGCTCATCGGGGACATCGTGGGGGTCTCCATCGGCGATCTTTTCATGGGAGCGGTACTCCCCGGTTTCGTCCTGGTATTCCTTTACATTCTTTATATCGCCGTAGCGTCGATTCTCTGGCCCGAAAGCGCTCCCGCGATTCGGAAATCGGAGTTGGCGGCCTTTACGCCGAAGATGTTGTTCTTGAAGGTCATGAAGGCCCTTTTTCCGCCTCTTTTTCTCATGGTCGCCGTTTTGGGCTCCATATTCGCGGGAATCGCCTCTCCCACCGAAGCGGCGGCGGTGGGCGCAGTGGGTGCGACGGTTCTGACGATCGCGAACCGCAAATTTACCATGAAAATTCTCCACGAGGTGATGCACGCCACCTTGCAGCTCACTTGCATGGTTTTCATAATCCTGGTGGGAGCGGCGGCCTTCGGACTGGTGTTCAGGGGCATGGGCGGGGACGGCCTTGTCAGGGATTTCCTGGGAGGAATCGCCCACGACCACTCCAAATGGTTCGTCTTGTTCATCGTCATGAGCCTGATCTTCGTGATCGGCTTCTTTTTGGACTTCATCGAAATCACTTTCATCCACGTGCCGGTCCTCGCCCCCATAATGATCGAATTCGGTTTCGATCCGTTGTGGTTCTGCATCCTGATCGCGGTCAATCTCCAGACTTCGTTCATGACTCCGCCGTTTGGATTTTCCTTGTTCTATCTGAAGGCGGTCACTCCGCCGGAGATTTCCACCGGGCACATTTACAGGGGGATTGTGCCTTTCGTCCTGTTCCAGTTGATCGGATTGGTTATCGTGGTGTTTTGTCCTTGGTTGGTTTCATGGTTGCCGCAAATCGTGTTCGCCCGTTGACGATGAAAGGCGACCTTTTTCATTGGTTTGGCGTCGTTGCTTGATTAATTTTTTTTTAACGAAAGGAGCCATCGAATATGAAGAGACGCGAATTCCTGAAGAAAACCGGAACAATGGCGGCCGCGGCCGTTGCGGGAACGGCGATCGGAGCGCCCGCCGTAATCGCCCAGAAGACGTACGGCTGGAAAATGGTCACCACTTGGCCGCCCAATCTACCGGTTTTTCAAACCGGTGCCGAACGGTTTGCCAAAAGGTTGGAGGAAGCCACAGAGGGACAGATTAAAATCCAAGTGTTCGCCGCAGGCGAACTTGTTCCCGCGTTGGGGGTTTTCGACGCAGTTTCGGCAGGAACCGTCGAGGTCGGCACGGGCGCGGCATATTACTGGGCCGGGAAGGCCCCTGCCGCGCAATGGTTTTCATCGGTTCCTTTCGGCCTGAATGCGCAGGGCATCAACTCCTGGTTTTACAGCGGAGGCGGATTGCAACTTTGGGAGGAGGTCTACGCGCCTTTCGACCTCGTCCCGAGACCTCATCTGAACACTGGAGTCCAGATGGGAGGTTGGTTCAGAAAGGAAATAAAGAGCACGGACGATTTCAAGGGCTTGAAAATGCGCATTCCGGGTCTCGGGGGCAAGGTTGTCGCCAAGGCCGGCGGAACAGTGGTTTTGCTTCCGCCGGGGGAAATTTTTACTTCCCTCGAGAGGGGCGTCATTGACGCGACCGAGTGGGTCGGACCCCTGCACGACGAAAGAATGGGATTTTACAAAGCCGCTCAATATTATTACTATCCGGGATGGCACGAACCCGGTACCGCTCTTGAGATCGTATTCAACAAAAAAGCCTATGAAAGCCTTCCCAAAAACCTTCAGGTGATCGTAGACGCCGTGGCTATGGAAATCAACCTGTGGAGCCTGTCGGAATTCGAGGCCGGAAACGGGGCCGCATTGCAGAAACTTATCACCGAGCACAAAGTAAACTTGGTTCGTTTCCCCGATCAACTCCTGGACGATTTAAGAAAGCTCGCCAAGGAAACTCTCGAGGAGGAAGCGGACAAGGATCCCATGTCCAGAAAAGTGCACGAGTCGTTTAAAAAGTTCAAGGAGCAGGTCGGCATTTGGGGATCTGTATCCGAAAACGCGTACTACAACGTGATCGCGGACAAATACTCCCTCAAGGGATAAAACTCCGGGCCAAGACGGAGAAAGAACGGAAAAGCCCCCAGGCCTCCGGCATGGGGGCTTTCAATTACAGACCGAGGAATAAGTCTATGGCAATCGGAACTTACTGGGCCGACAATTACGTCAAAAAAAAGAAAACGGCCGCAGAGGCTGTCGGCATGATTCGACCGGGGCAGAGGGTTTTCACGGGGGCTTCGTGCGGCGAACCCCAGGCCCTGTTGCGCGTTTTGGCCGACGAATTCCACAAGTTCCCGGATTTGGAGGTGGTGCGCCTTCTCTCTCTGGAAAGTTCTCCCTTGACTCTGATCGCCAACAAAACCAAGGATCGGAGCATGAACATCCGATCCTTTTACGCGGGTTCGGCCAAGCCCGCCGGATTGGCAAGGAATATCAGGTACATCACTCCCATAAACCTGTCCTCGGTGCCACGTCTTTTCTCCAGCCGCATGCTTCCCGTGAACGTCGCGCTCATCCAGGTTTCCCCGCCCGACGACTTCGGGTGGATGAGCCTGGGAGTGGCGGTCGATATCACTCTGGCGGCGGCCTATTCCGCCGACCTGGTCATCGCGCAGGTGAACTCCAGAATGCCCCGCGTGCTGGGAAGAAGCTTCATTCACGTGAACGACGTGGACGTGGTAGTCGAGCAGGACGAGGAACTGTTGACCGTGGAAAACCCCCCGGAGGTGGAGGCGGCCAACACCATGGCCGGGCACATCGCGAGGCTCATAGACGACGGCTCCACCATACAGATCGGTTTGGGAACCACTTCCCAGGCGGTGTTGCTGGCGCTTTCCGGAAAAAACGATCTCGGGATCCATACGCAGTACTTGACCGACGAGATCATGAAACTGATCTCCAGGGGGATCGTCACCAACAAGAAGAAAGGTCTCAACGAAGGCAAGGCCGTTGCCAGCAGCGCTCTGGGAAGCAAGCACCTTTACGAGTTCATGGACGACAACCCGGCCATCGAATTCTATCCGTCCGACTACGTGAACGACCCCGCGATCATTGCGCAGCACAACCGAATGGTCTCCATGAACGTCGGCATGGCGGTGGATCTGACCGGGCAGGTCGCGGCGGACGCGCTTCCGTTCAACTATTTCTCCGGCGTAACCGGCATGCTCGACTTCATAAGAGGGGCGGCCCTGTCGAAAGGCGGAAAGTCCTTTATTCTCCTTACCTCCACGGCGGCCAACGGCAAGAAAAGCAGAATCGTCCCCCTGCTGAACGACACCGCCGCCGTCGTCCCCAGGAGCGACGTCAATTACGTCGCCACGGAGTTCGGCGTGGTCAACCTCTTCGGAAAAAACATCCAGGAAAGAGCATTGGCACTGATCAGCATCGCCCATCCCGATTTCAGGGAACAGCTCTTTTCCGACGCCCAGAAGATGGGTTTCCTGGGGCCGGAAAAAACCGTGAAGGAATCTCTTCAGGCCGTATATCCGCTCAACATCGAGCAGGTCTTCGAAATCAACGGTCAGCAGGTCACCATTCGCCCGGCGAAACCCGTGGACGCAAGGAGAATCCAAAAGCATTTTTATTCGCTCGACAAGAAGGATATCGTTTCGAGATTTTTCCACGAAAAGGAACGGTTCGTCATGGACGAGATCGAAAGCGTCTCGCAGGTGGACTACATCAAAGCGCTGACCCTCGTGGCGGTGGTCGGGGAATACGGTTTCAGCACGGTCGTGGGAATTGGCGAATACATTCTTGACGAACGGGACAATATTGCGGAAGTCGCCTTTTCGGTGAGCAAGTCGTTCCAGGGAATGGGTTTGGGGAAAATCCTGATGAGAAAGCTGGCCGAGGCCGCGAGGGAAAACGGCATCGCCGGATTTATGGCCTACACCACTCCCGACAACGAAAGCATGATCCGGCTGTTCAAATCCTTGCCCTACCAGGTTCGAACGAATTTGGAGGACGGGGCCGTCGCCCTTCGCTGCCGCTTCGACGAGACTTCATGACAGGTCCATTCGATGACGCTCCGAGAAGTTCGCGATATTGATCGGCCTGTGTTTCGATGTTAATATTCGTCGTCGCCGTTTGGCGCGAGAAATCCTGCAAAAGAAAGGAGGGGGAATATGGTCGCGAGTATAAGGAAAACGGTCGATCGTATCGATGCGCAGGTGGACACTCTGGAATCCGCTCTGGGGACCTTTATCGTATCCACGAATGCCGCATTGCTTCGGCTCGAGCGCGAAATGCGGGAATTCAAGGAAGAAATGCGAGGATTCAAAGACGAGTCGGAGAGGGACCGAAAACGGATGAACAAGCAGTGGGGCGATTTGGCCAATAAAATGGGAACCCTTGTGGAAGATATCGTCGCGCCGAATATTCCTCGCGTCGCCAAGGAGTATTTCGGCGTCGAGGATCTCGATTTCTTCGCCGTCCGGGTCGCGAAAAGAAATGCTCGAATTCCCGATTTAAAAAGGGCGTTCGACGTTATAGCCGTGTCGAAAGGACATTTTTTTCTGAACAAAACGAAGGCAACCCCTCGCGCAAATTACATCGACGGTTTTGTCGAAACCCTGGGGGAAATCGACGACTGGTTCCCCGAATATCGCGACAAGGCTCTTGTCCCCATTTTTTCCTCCCTTTCCATTTCCGAGGAACTCGTCAAGTATCTTACCCGGAAAAAAATTTACGCCATGGGGATGAAGGACGATACGATGCATATCGCGAATTTCGAAGACGTGAATGCCCGGTCCGTCGGGTGAAAAGACCGGGCGTTAAACGCCTCCCATGCGTAAAGTTTCATGCAACTTTTTTCGCACGGTCGCGGGAAATCTTTCCGCCGCTTTCGACAGCGACTCCATATCGACATCCTCCAGCTCCAGTTCGTCAGGGGCGGGGATGGGCTTGGTTTTAAGTTCGGTCATCTCGTTCCCACGCTTCGCGTCTGCGGGCCGCCAAGCCGTGGCCAAATTTAGAACCAAGCCCTATCTGTTCAAAGGCGGCTGGCCCGAACTGCACGCGCGCGCCGAATTGGATTCCCATTTCTGGTACGCGGGTTATCCGAGTACGTATCTGGAGCGCGACGTGCGAAATATTTTAAACGTGGGAAGCTTGAGGGACTTTCATCGGTTTTTGCGAGCCGCGGCCATCCGCACGGGGCAGCTTCTTTCCTGTTCCGAACTCGCCAGGGACGCGGGGAGCGCTCCCAATACCGCCAAGCAGTGGATTTCGGTCTTGGAGGCGTCGGGACAGGTTTTTCTTCTCGAACCCTATTACCGCAATTTGGGTAAGCGACTTGTCAAAACCCCCAAATTGTATTTTTGCGACACGGGCCTGGCCGCTTTCCTGATGGGGTTCGAAAGCTGGGAGGCGGTCGCGCGTTCTCCGCTGGCGGGCGCTTTTTGGGAAACCCACGTCGTGATGCAATTGGTCAAGCACTTTCTTGCCAGGGGAAGAACGGCCCCCATTTGGTTCTACAGAACGGCCGCCGGAGAGGAAGTCGATCTCATGGTGGAAAGGGGAGGGCGTTTTGCCGGAGGCCAAGTTCGCCGAGAAGCCCGTCAAGGGCGACGCGAAGGGGTTCGGCGCGTTGAAGAAACACTACGGCGAAGACAGCCTGATTTCGGCGTGGATCGCCTGCCGCACGAGCCGGCGCTATCGAGTCGCCGAGGGCATAGAAGCTGTGCCCGCAAGTCTTTTGGGGAAATTCGTCGAATTGCCCGTGTCCGAGCGAACAGGCGGAGTGCTGCCGGGCGTGGATTTGAACAGATCCGCGGATCTGGAAGATTTGATGCACGAGCCATGATGCCCCCGACGTCGTAAATCCATTTCAACGAAATCCATCGACGGTCGCCAAAGGCCGCCTTGACAAAAAACATATCATATCAAGATTATCGCTTTGATTTTCGGGTTCGTCACGGGCGAAACCGCTAGCGTCTCCCGGCCATGTCCGAGCGTTGGCGAAGGTTAGAGCGATCGAGTTTCGACGTCGTACAGGAGAAAAGCCCCGGTTTTTTCGAAAACTTCAAAGATGGAGCGAATAGATGAGCGAACATACCGTCACGTTTCTTCCCTACAATAAAAAGGTGGTTGTCAAAGACGGCGAAATTCTTCTGAGGGCGGCGCTGGAGGCGGGAGTGCACGTCAACGCCTCGTGCGGGGGAGGGGGCGTATGCGGTAAATGCCGGGTGATAGTCGAAGAGGGTGCCGTAGAGGGCGGAATATCCGAGAAGCTGAGCGCGGAGGATCTTGAAAAAGGGTACCGCCTGGCTTGCCAGTCCCAGATAACCGGGAATCTTATCGTTCGCGTGCCCGTGGAATCGGCCATCGACTCCAGCGTGCTGAACATGGCCTCGACCCCCAGGAGGACCGCCCGCATCACCGAAATGAACCTGAACGACCTCAAGGAGCAGGGGCTGTTCAACCCGCCCGTCGAAAAGGTCTACCTCGAACTTCCCCCTCCCGACAAGGAAGACCATCTTCCGGACGTGACCCGGCTTGTGAGCTTTTTGAAGCTCCAGCACAACGAAAGCCGGCTGGCCGTGGACCTTCCCGTCATCCGAAAAATACCCGACGTGCTGAGAAAGAACGACTTCAAAGTCACCGCCACGTTGGGCAGGCCGGTCCAAAAGGGGCGGAAGACCCGCATCATAAACGTCCAGCCGGGAGACACCGCCGACAGGAACTATGCCATCGCGGTCGACGTGGGGACAACGACCGTTTACGCCCAGCTTCTGGATTCGAGGTCCGGCGAGGTCCTGGCCCAGTTCGGCGAATTCAACGGACAGATCGGCTACGGCGAGGACGTCATCAGCCGGATCATGTACGCGGAAAAGCCGGGCGGGCTGGATAAGATCCAAGAAGTCGTCGTCGGGACGATCAACTCCCTTATAAGGAAAATCGTCAAGAAAAGCGGCGTCGATATCGACGAGATTTCCGCCATGACGCTTGCAGGCAACACCACCATGACCCAGCTGCTGCTGAAGATCAACCCGGCGTACATCCGCGGATCCCCGTACGTTCCGGCCGCCACGCTTTTCCCGCCGATCAACGCGTCTTCTTTGGGAATCGAATTGGGAGACCACGTGACCGCGCTCGTATATCCTGCGGTTTCGAGCTACGTGGGGGGCGATATCGTGGCGGGGGTCATGGGTTCGGGATTGTACAGGTCCGACGAGCTGACTCTGTTTTTGGACATCGGCACCAACGCCGAAATCGTAGTCGGAAACAAGGACTGGTTCGCCTGCGCCGCCTGTTCCGCCGGCCCGGCTTTCGAAGGCGGCGGAATCAAGTTCGGCATGCGCGCCGCCAAAGGCGCTATTGAAGATTTTTCCATCGACCCCGCGACTTGGGAGCCCATGAACGTCACAATCGGAAACGCTCGCCCGAAGGGCATCAGCGGCTCCGGGCTGATCACCATAGTCGCCACCCTGTTCGAATTCGGAGTGATCGACGGAAAAGGAAGATATAACCGCGATCTGAAAACCCCTCGAATCCGCGAGAACGGGGGGATCTACGAATACGTCCTGGCATGGAAGGACGTATCCGCCGTTGACCGGGACATCGCGATCACCGAAATCGACATCGACAATCTTATCCGCGCCAAGGGCGCGATATACAGCGGTTTCATGACCTTGCTCTCCGAAGTGGGCATGGGCGTCCGCGACCTGGACCGCGTCATCCTGTCGGGCGGCTTCGGAAGCTATGTGGACCTCGAGAAGGCCATAACCATCGGCCTGCTTCCCGAAATCGACCCGCACAAAGTGACCTACATCGGCAACGGCTCCTTGATGGGCGCCAAGATGAGCAGTCTGACCAACCGGCTCAGACAGGACGTCGTGGAAGTTACCCGAAAAATGACCAATTTCGAACTCTCCGAAACGGCTTCCTACATGGATCATTACATGGCCGCGCTGTTTCTGCCGCACACGGACGCGAGCCTTTTCCCCCGCCTGCAAGAAAGACTGAAGCGACGGAAGCTTCTTCAGTAACTGAATGGAATTTAAAAATAAAAATCGTGGGCTCGCCTATTGACAAATTTGGCAATTCTGTATAGAAAGCACAATTCGGCACTGTAGGAATTCGAGACAGTTTTTTGACATTTTCAATGCAGGTGGAGGAACACTCTAAGGCATGCCCGACGATTCCGTCAAAACCGAACATCCAGGATTCGAAACGTCCGTTTCGGAAGACTCTACTCGTGTAGATCAATATATTTCTTTGAACTATTTCAAAAAAACAATGAAAGGGGGGGGTGTCTATTTAAGGGTTGGGGCGTTAATCGCCCTTTTTTGTCTATGCGGAGGTATTCTTATAATTAACCGGAAAACAATTACCTTGTTTTTCAAAAGGAGGTAACATTGGGCTTTCAATTTTATAAAGAATCATATGCCGGCGGCGTGAAACCGATCACTCTTGGCAAAGGCGCCAAGGCGGTCACCGTCGGCGGCGAAACCAGCTATCCATTCTATCAGTTCGAAGGCGACATGCCCAACAAGCCGAAAGTGGCCATGGAAATTTGGGATATGAAACCGGAAGACTGGCCCGCTGCCGCCGTGGAGCCGTTCAAAGACGTCGTCGGCGACCCCGCCGCGTGGGCGAAGAAATGCGTCGAATACGGGGCGGACATGATCGTGCTCCAGATGAAAAGCATCGACCCCAACGGCAACAACGCTTCCAAGGAAGCGGCCGCCGAGGTCGTGAAGAAGGTCGCCGAGGCCGTGGACGTTCCGGTTGTCGTATGGGGATGCGCCAACCCCCCCAAGGACGAGGAAGTTTTGAAGTACGTCGCGGAAGTCTGCCAGGGCAAGGATTTGATCCTCGGACCCGTGGAGGACAAGAACCACAAGGGCATCGGCGCCGCAGCCATGGGCTACGGGCATTTCATCATCTCCTCCTCCCCCATCGACGTAAACCTTGCCAAGCAGATCAATATCCTTCTGGAAAACCTGGGCATGCCTTTGAACAAGGTCCTCATCGACCCCACCACCGGCGGTCTGGGATACGGCATGGAATATTCGTACTCCGTCATGGAGCGCCTCAGAATGGCCGGTTTGACCCAGGGCGACGACAAGTTGCAGCTTCCCTTGATCAACAATCTCGGAAACGAGGTCTGGAAGTGCAAGGAAGCCAACCAGACTTTGGAGGACGCTCCGTTGCTGGGCGACCCTGAAAGACGCGGAATCCTGATGGAGGCCGTCGGCGCGGTGACCTATCTGATGGCTGGCTCCAACATCCTGATCATGCGTCATCCCGAATCCGTTCGCATGGTGAAGTCCTTCATCGGCCTGCTGGCCGACGGCGGTTCCGCCAAGGACGTGGCGGGCATCAAGAAGCTGCTTGCCGAATCCAAAGTCGATTACGCCGCGCTGGCGCCCGCGCCCGACCTGACGATCGCGGAGGAAAAGAAGGCTGCGGCGCCCGAGAAGAAAGCCGCTCCGGCCGCGCCCAAGGCGGAAGCCAAGCCCGCCGCTCCGGCCGCTCCCAAGGCCGAGGAAAAGCCCGCCGCCGCTCCGGCCGCTCCCGCCGAGGAGAAGAAGGCCGATGTAGTGGACTTGGAGGCCAAGAAGAAAGCGGAAGCCGACGCCAAGGCCAAGGCGGAAGCCGATGCCAAAGCCAAAGCCGCCGCCGAAGCGAAGGCCAAAGCCGATGCCGAAGCCAAGGCCAAGGCCGACGCCGAAGCCAAGAAGAAAGCCGAGGAAGAGGCCCAAGCCAAAGCTGCGGCTGCCGAAGTCGCCAAGAGAGAGGCCGAGGAAGACGCGATCCGTCAAAAACGCGCCAAGGAGCGCGAAGCGCGCATGGCCAAGGGTGCAACCGGCGAGAAGACCACGGTCGCCAAAACTCCGGCGGCGGAACAGATTCCGACCATCGACAAGATGCTCAAATCCTTGGATCGGATCCATAAACGGAAATAGTGTCGAAACACCGGAAGTTTCCGTAAACATATTGTCATAAAAAAAACAAATTGAGGAGGAACCTCGAATGGCAGTAGAAAAAGAAGAAAAAGCCGAGAAAAAGGCCAAGTTAGCCGATCCCATCGCGGCTTCTATCGATAAGGCAACCCAGGAAATGATCGTTCGCGCCCAGAAACTGGGCATCGACACGGTATTCGACAGGGCCGAGGCCATGAAACCCTGCAACATCGGAAACCAGGGCACTTGCTGCAAGAACTGCGCAATGGGTCCCTGCCGCCTGCCGCTTCCCAAGTCCGGAATCGAGGGCGAGGATACCCGCAAGGGTCTCTGCGGCGCCACCGCCAACACCATTGCGGCCCGCAACTTCGCCAGAATGGTAGCCGCCGGCGCGGCAGCCCACTCCGACCACGGACGTTGCGTGGCGGAAGTTTTCATGTCCGCAGCCAAGAAAGAGACCGAAGCCTACAAGATCAAAGACGCCGAGAAGCTTCTCGCCATCGCTCCCCACTTGGGCGTGGATGTCACCGTCGAGAAAGACGGCCAGGTTCTTGACAGGGATATCGACGAAATCGCTTTGGAAGTCGCCGAAAAAGCTCTTGCCGAATGGGGCAAACCCGAAGGCGAACTGGTATACCTGAAGAGAGCGCCCCAGGCTCTGTACGAGAAATGGAAGAAAAACGGCGTTCTGCCGAGAAACATCGACAGGGAGATCGTCGAAATCATGCACCGCACCCACATGGGCGTTGACCAGGATTACAAAAATATCGTCAAGCAATGCTCCCGTGCTTCCCTGGCCGACGGTTGGGGCGGCTCCATGCTGGCCACCGACCTGCAGGACGTTCTTTTCGGAACTCCGTATCCGCTTCAGTCCGAGGCCAACCTGGGCGTGCTGAAGAAAGACCATGTCAATATCGTAATCCACGGTCACGAGCCGGTGCTCTCCGAGATGATCGTAGCCACGGCCCAGAAGCCGGAAATCCTCGAATACGCCAAATCCAAAGGCGCGAAGGGCATCCAGCTGGCCGGTATCTGCTGTACCGCCAACGAAATTCTGCAGCGCCACGGCGTGCCTCTGTGCGGAACCTTCCTGCAGCAGGAGCTTGCCATCATCACCGGCGCGGTCGATGCCATGGTCGTGGACGTTCAGTGCATCTTCCAGAACCTGGCCAACGTGGCCAAGTGTTTCCACACCAAAGTCATCACCACGCATCCCATCGCCAGGATGGAGCAGAACAACGTCGAGCACATCGAGTTCGACGAGCATCACGCCATCGAAGATGCCGAGCGCATCGTGAAGATCGCCATCGACAACTTCCAGAACAGAGGCGCCGACGTAATGATTCCGCCCTACAAGAACGTCCAGATCGCCGGTTTCGGCGTGGAGTCCGTGCAGTATCACTTGGGCGGCACCTTCCGCGGCACCTACTACACCCTGAACGACAACATCATCAACGGTCGTATCCGGGGCGTAGCGGGCGTGGTCGGATGCAACAACGCCAGGACCCGTCACAACGAGAACCACATCCAGGTGGTCAAGGAACTCATCAAGAACGACGTCATCGTTCTGACTACGGGCTGCAACGGTATCGCTTGCGCCATGGAGGGCCTTCTGACTCCGGAAACCGCCGGCGTGTTCTGCGGTCCCGGACTTGCCGAAGTTTGCGAAACCGTCGGTATTCCGCCGGTCCTGCATCTCGGCTCCTGCGTGGACAACAGCCGAATCCTTCTGGCCGCCACCGAAGTCGTCAAAGCGGGCGGACTCGGAAAGGACATCTGCGACCTTCCCGCGGCCGGCAGCGCTCCCGAGTGGATGAGCGAGAAAGCCATCAGCATTGGCCACTACTTTGTAACTTCGGGCGTTTACACCGTGTTCGGCGCTACATTCCCCGCCTCCGGCGCCCCCGTTTTCCAGAAATACCTGTTCGAGGATCTGGAGAAAGTGTACGGCGGAAAATGGGATTTCGAGGCAGATCCGATCAAGCACGCCCAGAAGATGATCGCCCATATCGACGCCAAGCGCAAGGCTCTCGGCATCGACAAGGCCAGGGACAGAGTACTTATGGACATGGCCGACCGTCAGAAACTCGAGGCCTAATTCCGATTGGGTTTGGAGATAAAAATATAGACTCAATAAATCCTCAACGAAGGAGGAAAGAATGTCAAGATTAGTTGCTTTTGCCGCCATTCAAGGTGGATACAATATCGTCTCCAAGGTCGAAGGTAAATACCAGAAAGCATTGGAAACATACAACGCCAGTACCAAGGTCGGTTTTCCGAACACCGCGTATTACCTGCCGGTTATCTATTCTCTGCTGGGACTGAAAGTCGAGACCCTCGAGGACATGAAGAAACCGCTCGAGTTCGCTCGCAAGCTGCTTCCCCCGCACGTCAAGGGCAAGCATCACCTGCCCTACCTCGGACCCCTTCTGGACGCCGGCATGGCCGCGCTGTTCGCTTTCGAGATCGAGGAAGCGCTGCGTTACCTCACCGATCCGGATTTCTACCTGCCGAGCGAGGAAGTCGATCTGGACGCCGGGAAGATTTGGCTGGGCGCGGCCGACGACACCGTTTTCCGGAAAAGAGGCGTCGAGTTCGTTGACGGTTCCGCTCCCGGATTCGCGGCCATCGTAGGCGCGGCCCCCACGCCGGAAATCGCGAAGGAGATCGTCGAGGAATACCAGAGACGTTCCCTTTACATCTTCTGCGCGGCCAACCAGAACGGCACCACGGTCATCGAGCAGTTGATCCAGGCGGGCGTGCAGGTCGGATGGAACACCCGTATCGTTCCGTTCGGTCCCGACATTTCGTCGGCCATTTTCGCCCTTGGCTTCGCCAACCGCGCCGCCATGGCATTCGGCGGCGTAAAGCCCGGCGACTACAAGACGATGCTGAAGTACAACAAGGACAGGATCTTCGCGTTCGTCAACGCGTTGGGCGATGTCAACGCCGAGTGGGCCGCCGCGGCCGCCGGTTGCGTCAACTGGGGCTTCCCGACCCTGGCCGACACCGACATTCCCGAGATTCTTCCCACCGGTATCTGTACCTACGAGCATGTCGTCGCCAACGTACCGCACTCCGAGATGGTGCAGAAGTCGGTCGAGGTCCGCGGTCTCAAGACCCAGGTCTCCAAGATCGACATCCCGTGTTCCTTCGGTCCGGCTTACGAGGGCGAGCGCGTGCGCGGCGCCGATCTGTACTTCCAGATGGGCGGCGGAAAAACCCAGGCCACGGAATACGTCAAGATGGCCAACATGAACGAGATCGAAGACGGCAAGGTCACAGTGGTCGGCCCGGATGTCAAGGACATCAAAGTGGGCGGCGCGCTGCCTTTGGCAATCTTCGTGCAGGTCGCCGGCCGCGAAATGCAGGAAGACTTCGAGCCGATCCTCGAGCGTCAGTGCCATCACCTGATCAACTATATCCAGGGCATCATGCATATGGGCCAGCGCGACCAGGCATGGGTACGCGTCAGCAAGGGAGCCGTGGAAAAAGGTTTCACCGTCAGGGACATCGGCGTCGTGCTTCACGCCAAGTACCACCAGGATTTCGGCGCGATCTTGGACAAGGTCCAGGTCACTCTGTTCACCAACAAGGAAGACGTTGACAAGATTACCGCCGAAGCCCGCGCCGCATACAAGCACAGAGACGAGCGCGTGGAGAAGATGACGGACGAGGACGTGGAGATCTACTACTCCTGCACTCTCTGCCAGTCGTTCGCTCCCAGCCACGTCTGCACCGTCAGCCCGGAAAGAACCGGTCTGTGCGGCGCGTACAACTGGATGGACTGCAAGGCCTCCTATGAAATCAACCCGACCGGACCCAACCAGCCCGTGGAAAAAGGCGAGTGCCTCGATCCCGTCCTGGGCCAGTGGAAAGGCGTCAACGATTTCATCTACAAGGCCTCCAGAGGCGCTGTAACGCACTACAACTTCTACTCGATGGTTCAGAGCCCCATGACCACCTGCGGTTGCTGCGAGTGCATCGCCGCGATGCTCCCGGGCTGCAACGGAATCATGACCGTCAACCGCGAGTATACCGGGGAGACTCCCTGCGGAATGAAGTTCACCACGCTGGCCGGCGTTATGGGCGGCGGCGCTTCGTCTCCGGGATTCGTGGGCCACTCCAAGTTCAACATCACCCAGGGCAAGTTCGTAAAAGGCGACGGCGGACTGCTTCGCATGGTATGGATGCCCAAGGTATTGAAGGACGAGATCAGGGAGCGTATCAACAAACGCGGCGAACTCATGGGCGTGAAGAACCTTGCCGACATGATCGCCGACGAGACCGTCGGAATCACGGAAGAAGAGATTATGCCTTTCCTCAAGGAAAAAGGCCATCCGGCGCTTTCGTTGCCTCCGCTGGTCGGGTAATTGAATAACGTCGATATCGGACCGGGAAGATCCTCCGGGATCGTTCCGGTCCGAAAAACGATTCGGTTGTAACGCATATTATAATGGTATAAAGTCGCCGGTTCGTTCGACGCCTAAAAAGCGGCGAACGATTCGGCGGCTCCACAATACAAGGAGAAAAGTATGGCATTAACCGGTATTCAAATTTTCAAGCTCCTTCCCAAGACCAACTGCAAGGAGTGTGGAGTGCCCACCTGTCTCGCGTTTGCCATGAATCTGGCATCGGGAAAGGCCGAACTGGACGCTTGCCCTTACGTTTCCGAGGAAGCCAGGGCGCAACTGGCCGAGGCCTCCGCGCCTCCCATTCGTCCGGTTGCGATCGGCAAGGGCGTTCGCGCTTTCACCGTCGGCGGAGAGACCGTTCTGTATCGTCACGAGAAAACCTTCTTCAACCCGACCGCCATCGGCATCCTGTGTCCTTCGGACACTGCCGACGCCGATGTGCAAGCCAAGCTGAAAGCGTTGAATGCGTTGCAATACGAGCGCGTCGGCCTGAACCTGAGGCCGCAGCTGGTCGCTTTGAAGGACGTCAACGGCGACGCGGCCGCTTTCGCCGCCAAGGCCAAAACCATCGCCGAGACCTCGGAGTTCAACCTGGTCCTGATGACCGAGAACGTGGATGTCATGAAAGCGGGCGTCGAGGCTTGCGGTTTCAAACGTCCTCTGCTTTACGCCGCCACAGCGGCCAACGCCGACGCAATGGGCGCGCTGGCGAAAGACAGCGGTCTTCCCTTGGCCGTCAAAGCCGACTCCGTCGAAGGCGTCATCGCTCTTACGGACAAACTGACCGGCATGGGATTGAAAGACCTGGTGATCGATTCCGGTTCCAGGGAAATCAAGAAGGCGTTCGAGGATCAGATCGCGATTCGCCGCGCGGCTCTGAAAAACAGCAACCGCTCCGTCGGTTTCCCGACCATCGCGTTCCCCTGCGAAATGGCATCCAACGTCGATATGGAAACCCTGATCGCGGGCATGTTCATCGCCAAGTACGCCGGAATCATCATTCTGAGCGATCTGGCGGGCGAGTCCCTGTTCCCGCTGTTGCTGGAACGTCTCAACATCTTCACCGACCCGCAGCGTCCGATGACGGTCGTCCAGGGAATCTACCCCATCGGCGACCCCAACGAGAATTCTTCGGTGCTGGTCACCTCCAACTTCGCTCTCACATACTTCATCGTGTCCGGCGAGGTCGAGGGAAGCCGCGTGCCTAGCTGGCTGCTGGTGAAGGACACGGAAGGCCTTTCGGTCATGACCGCGTGGGCCGCCGGAAAATTCGCCGGCGACGACGTCGGCGGTTTCGTAAAGAAATGCGGAATCGCGGACAAGGTCAGCAGGAAAGAGCTGATCATCCCCGGCTACGCAGCCGCCATCGCCGGCGACATCGAAGAGGAACTCGCTGGCTGGAAAATCATCGTAGGCCCCAGGGAAGCCGCTCATATTCCGCCATTCCTTAAGCAACGGGCATAATCAATGTAAAAAGCGGGATGGAATTCGATTCCATCCTGCTTTTTTTTGCATGGGTTGAAATTCCGTTTGATCTTTTGATTAAAAGTTGATTTATAACCGGTAAAAACGGTATAAAGTCTTGGCGAAATTGGGGCGCAATCCCCGGTAACAAAATGTTGCTGAAACTGTAAAAAAGGGAGGACCTATGTATTGTATTGGCGAAAGTTTAAACGTTATCAATAAAAAGATCGGCAGAGCCTACAAAGAGCGCGATCCCAAACCAATCCAGGAAGAGGCTCTTTTCCAGAGGAAACAGGGCATGGACTACATCGACATCAATCTCGGCCCGGCCAAGAAAGACGGCCACGAGTTGATGCCGTGGGTCGTAAAGACCGTGCAGGAAGTGGTCGACGACGTTCCCCTGGCTTTGGACACCTCCAACATCGACGCCATCGCGGCGGCTTTGAAAGTGTTGAAACCGTGCGCGAAACCGCACTTGATCAACTCCATCATGTGCCGCCCGGAACGCTACGAGAAAATGATTCCCATCGCGGCCGAGTCCGGCGCCGATTTCATCGCTCTGATGTGGGGTCCGGAAGGCCTTCCCCGCGACGAGAACGAGCGCGCCGCTCTCGCCGTGGAACTCATCTACGCCGCCAACGAGGCGGGCATTCCCAACGAGAAAATCTGGGTCGACGGAATCGTCACCCCGGTCAACATCCAGCAGCCTCAGTTGATCTGCCTGATGAACTTCATGCAGATGTTGCAGGACATCGCCCCCGGCGCCAAGAGTACCTGCGGCCTGTCCAACATTTCCAACGGACCTCCGGACCATCTGCGTCCGATCCTGAACCAGACCTACATGATCATGCTCGAAAGAGTCGGCATGTACTCCGTCATTTCCGATCCTCTGGACGAGAAATTGACCGCCATCGCCAAGGGCCAGCGCCCGGACATCGTGGAAATGGTCCACAAGGCCCAGGACGGCGAAGCGCCTCCGATCGCGGATCTCTCCAAGGAAATGCAGGACTACGTCAAGACCGTGAACGTCATCCTCGGACGCACCCTGTACTCCGACTCCTGGCTCGAGGTCTAAACGAGACGATTTGCCGAAACAAAGAGACTTGCCTCGAACAAGTTTCCATGAAAAAAAGCCTCGCCCGATTCCGGGCGAGGCTTTTTTGTTATCCGTTTTCATCGACTTACGGAAAGGAGAAATTTCAATGGCTCGCATCGACGATTATATCCAGGCCAAGGCATTGGCGGTCAAATCGCTTTCGCATACCGATATTGCCCAAGTCGCCCAAAGGGCGGGATACAAGAGTATCGAAGAGAAGGCCGGCACGGTCGCCTTCTTAAATCGCGAATACAGAATCGATTTCGAAAACTTCGAATTTAGGGATACAGAGGACGAATCCAAGGAAGTTCCCATCCAGGAACAGGTTTTGATTCTGCACTACCTTGACGCCGAATCCTTTCCCGAACCGTCCGGAAAGTGGGTGTCCTACAGGGAAATACCCGGAGCGACGTTCTATCATGCTTCTTTCCTGAAGAGAGCCGTCATTCCGTTGAAAAAGGTTTTCGGGAGCAACGTGGAAGGGCTGAAAAAAGCGGCGGGGAAGCTCGAGGGTCGCCCCGTGGATTCCGGCGACGCGTCTTTCGAGTTCCGTCCGTTTCCCAGGGTTCCTGTCAGGATGACCGTGTGGCAGGGCGACGAAGAGTTCGAACCCGAGGCGAACATCGTGTTCGACGAAACAGTCGGGAAAATGCTGGCTCCCGAGGATATCGCATGGATGGCCGGGATGGTGGTCTACCGCTTGATGGCGCTGTCGCGTTGACGGAACGGGCTTGAGGCCGACTTGTAATTCTGATAGTTTTATTTACATTAAGTTTTTGTCCGTTTACCTTTTTTTCATGCTTTAAAACAATTGGAGAAACATGACCAAATCGACCAACGTCTTGTCCGCAGGGTTGAAAAACGGAGCCGCCATTATCGGTTCCACAGCTCTCCAGGCCAATATCCGGGACCACAGGGTTGAAGTCACCATCGACGAAAAGTATCTGCCGCTCCAGGAGGTCATGTCCGGGTACTACGGACTTCTGAGCGGACTGAACAATTTTCTCGAGGAACTCTCGCATCCCTACCGCAACTGGGAATATATCGTATCGGAAGCCAGGCGCTATTCCCTCGATTATTTCCACCTCTTGACCAATCACCCGAAAGGACCCGAGGCCGCTCGGATATACATCGACATCTTTTCGGTCGCCATTGTTCTTGCCAAAGAGCCGGAGGTTCGAGCCGACGCCGCGGACAATTTTCTGCTTTTTCTGGAGAAGATTATAAAGGATTCCAACGCCGAACTCGCCCGATTCTTTCCGGTAATCGACGTCGCCTTCGACACTATCAAGGAATACGAGGACGAATACTTTCTCCTGTTCGCGAAGAGCTACTATCGGATCGACCGTCTGGCGGAAACGCTCTACCGAAACGCCTCCGAGAAGGATTCGATGCGCTACGAATCCGTAAACCAAGCCTTGTTGCGCTATTACCGGCTGACCTACTCGTATTGGCTTTCCGAGGACGACCCCCAAATTTGGTTCCAAAAGGAAGCGGAACTTGGCGAAGAATCCGATCTGTTGATCGATCTGTTCTCGGAAATTTCACACAACTCTCTTTTGGATTTGAAAGCATGTTTGGAAAGAATAGCCGGAGACCTGCCGATCGGTTCGAAAAGATTGCTCGGCGAGCTTTTGCGGTTGCCCGGCTACAAACAATTCGTCGATATCTATCGAAACATGCCCAGAAAGCTGCTTTCGGCCGGCAGCAAGAATGGTCGCGGCAAGCAATGGAAATTGCTGTTCCTGTTTCATATCATGAACACCACCGGTCTTTCCATGATCCACGAGGAAGCCCTCAAGGACATCAACCGCACCCTCAGCTGGCTGATAACCAACGAAAAGCACTGGAACCTAAGAAAGCTCGTTTCCAAGACGTTTTCCATCTTGAAGAAGCGCACCAGCAAATACCCGGCGACCGCTCTCAATTGCGTACTGAACGTGGGCAAGGGCGTTTCCAAGACCGACGATCGGGACTTGGTGAATTTTTTCATCGACGAAGTAGTCGATATGGGATTCCAGCACCCGATGATCGGAGGCGTGGGTAACGACTGGCAGATCAAGGCCAACGGCGCCCACATCCAGAACATCAGGACCTGGATGGAATTGATGGAGGTAAGTCCGAAATGGTCCACCCGGCTCATTTCGGCATTGATCATCCACTTGTCCCTGTGCGGTGTCTTTATAAAGGACACGGACCTTTTTCCCAGGGACATCACCACATTATTGAACAGTGAAATCGGTCCCGTTTACAATTTGTGCAAACAGCTTGCCCGCTTGTTTCCAGTCTACTTCAACGATATCGGGGCGGAGGGAAGATTGCGGGACATCTCCACCAGAATCGACGAACTGAGCCATCGAAAAGACGTCCTGGTGCATTTCATTAGAAAGCAGAGCCACGTCGAATCCAGCAACAGAATCATTCTGCTGATGGAAGCCGCCTTTACGTTCTGGGAGACCGGTCGAAAGGAAGTGGTCGAGCCGTACATTCCCCCCAACATCTACAGAAGCGTCGATACGGAAAATCCTTACGTGGGAGGACTTCGCAGGGTTATCGGACATTTGAAGGACAACGGCGTCAGCTTGCCCGACGATTTGTTGGACAAGGACGAGCAAGCTATCGATGAGATTTGCGACAGCGCGCCCGAAGCGTCGGATATCGACAAGGAAAGGGCCAAACTCGCCGTGAGCCTGTATCGCCTGCTTCATCAGAAATATCACACCGGTTTCACCGAGTTCGACGCGTACCTCGGGCAGCTAAGGACCGAAGCTTTTCCGGAACTCGACCGATTGAAAGAGGCGCTTCGGGAAAGCGATCTGAAGACGAAGCTTTGTCGGCTGCTCGAATATTTGGATTTGCTCAAAGGATTGATAATGTCCCCCAAACGGTACGAAAGCCGGGAGGACATTTACAAGAAAAGGCATTTTACCATAGACATTCCGTCCATGTACGGAAGCTATCACGAGATGAAGTTCGACGCGCTGGGTCTCACATTGCGGATCGAGGCACTCGTGAACGTCTTGTTCGAGGAGTTGATAGAGAACATCGATTTGAGCCTGATCACCAAGGCCACGTTTCACCAAATATACGCCAGGCTGAAACTGTTCAAAATGGCCTTGGCCATCGACGGAATTTCGTCCGTGGAATTCCAGCGCCAGCTCGATTTTCTTGCAAGCTCCCTGGAAGTGCGAGGGTTCACCCTCACCCAATACCTCGACATATTCAAGGGGTTCACAAGGGCCGTCAAAAACGTCATAAGCGACTATTTCACCAGCGTCCACGACCGGAACCTCAGTAAAATCCTTTGCCATATCCCTACGGACCAGTTCCTGACCAAGTTTTTGCCCAACGATACGATCGACGAAGACAAGGAGAACATAAAGCACCGCGTGTCGGAAATCTTCTACAGGGAACGCATTGCTTTGTCGCTGGGCCTCCAGCAACTCGACGTGTTTCTGACCCGAATACTGAATACCCTGTTCAAGCAATCGAACAAGCTGAGCATAGAGGATCTGAGGCTGTTGCTTCTCTTCGACCCGAAAAACGCCATGACCCGCATCAACGACGACAGCGGCAACGTTTCGGGGATCATTTACCTGGGAAACAAGGGTCTCAACATGGTCCAGTTGAACCAGATCGGTCTTCCGGTCCCTCCCGGATTCATCATCACCACCGAAGTGTTCAGAATCTACAAAATCCTGGATTCGTATCCCCCGGCAATGGAGAATTTCCGGGAAAAGGTCACGAGCCAGATCGGGCATATCGAAAAAGAAACCGGAAAATGTTTCGGCAATCCTAAAAATCCCCTGATTTTTTCCGTCAGAAGCGGTTCCTCCATTTCCCAACCGGGAATGATGGACACGTTTTTGGACGTTGGCAACAACGAGGAGATCACGGAGGGGCTTGCCGCCGTGACTGGAAAGAAATGGTTCGCCTGGGACAATTACAGACGTTTCCTGCAATGCTACGGAATGGCCTTCGGATTGGAGCGCGACGATTTCGACGCAGTAATAGACGATTGCAAGAATGAGTGGGGCATCCCTTTCAAACGGGAATTTTCCGGGGAGCAGATGAGACAGACCGCGTTGAACTACAAGCGGAGAATCTTGGACGCGGGAATCGATATCGTGGAAGAACCTTTCGAACAGCTGTTGCTGACGATCAGAAAGGTGTTCGAGTCATGGGAGTCGCCGAAGGCGAAGACATACCGGAAAATCATGGGCATTTCCGACGACTGGGGAACGGCCGTGACCGTCCAGGCGATGGTGTACGGCAATATCGCCAAGGACGCGGGAACCGGCGTTTTCTTCACCCACAATCCCCGTTGGTCCCACGACGACTTGAGGCTGTACGGCGATTTCACCCTGGGAAATCAGGGCGAGGACGTCGTCTCCGGCTTGGTCAAGACCCTTCCCATCTCTCTGAAACAGCAGGAAGACGAAATGAGGGACACCGACGTCACTCTGGAAACCCATTATCCCGAAATCTACGAATCGCTGGAAAACTGGGCCAAGGAATTGATCTACAAGAGAGGATGGACTCCCCAGGAAATGGAGTTCACCTTCGAGGGACCCACCGCCGACAAGCTCTACATCCTCCAGACCAGGGACATGGCGATGCGCGGGCGAAAGGAAGTCCTGAAGTTCGACCTGGAGCAAAACGCCGGCAAGATCATGCTGCTGGGACATGGAATCGGGGTTTCCGGAGGGGCCTTGAGCGGAAGAGTCGTTTTCAGTCTGGACGAGATCGACCGATGGCGACACAAGGAGCCGGGGACATCCCTGATTCTGGCCAGGGGCGACACCGTGCCCGACGACATCAAGGAAATCTACGCCGCCGACGGACTACTTACCGCCCGAGGGGGACTTACTTCTCATGCGGCGGTCGTTGCCCACAGGCTCGGAAAGATTTGCGTCGTAGGTTGCGAAAACCTGATCTGCAACGAAAGAGACCGGATATTGCAATTCAGCCAGCTGCGTCTGCGTTCCGGTGATTTCATCAGTATCGACGGTCAGGAAGGATCGGTATATCAGGGTTTATTGTCTTTAAAAAAAGCGTAAAAGCATAAGAGGAAATAAGACATGAAAGAAGATTATCGTAATCAAGGCCGGCTGAAACTGGGAATTAACGGTTTCGGCCGTATCGGAAAGCTTACGGTCTGGACTCATGCGGGAAGGAAGTATTTCGACGAATTGGTCGTCAATATCGGTCGCAAGGCGGGCACTTCGCTGGAGGATGTCGCCCATTACGTGGAAAGGGATTCCACCTACGGCGCGCTCGCCAATTATCTCCACGGATACAAGGCCAAGTCCGTCGTGGAAGATATCGACGAGGAGACCGGTTCCATGAGGATCGACGGAATGAAGGTCACCTTTTTGCGCAAGGAACGCAACCCCATGAACATAGGCTGGGAGGAGCACGGGGTGCGGCTGGTGGTGGATACCACCGGAAAATTTCTGGACCCGACGGCAGAGCCCGACAATCCGAGCGGTTCGATCCGGGGGCATCTGGAATGCGGCGCCGAAAAAGTCGTGGTTTCGGCTCCGTTCAAGATCAAGGACAAGGGAAAAAATCTTCGGGGCTACGGTGCCGAAGACACCGTCACGACGGTAATGGGGATCAACGAAAACCATTACGACCCCAGAAAGCACAATATCGTGTCCAACGCGTCCTGCACGACCACCTGTCTCGCGCACATGATAAAACCGCTCCTCGACTATTTCGGAAAGGAGAAGGTCTTATCCGCGTCCATGGCGACGGTCCATGCCGCCACAGGCTCCCAGCAAGTCCTGGACCGCCTGCCCGGCGCCGGAAAGACCGACCTTCGGAAGAACAGAAGCATCATCAACAACATCATTCTCACCACTACCGGGGCAGCCAAGGCGCTCGCGCTGGTCATTCCCGAGATGGAAAACATCGGGTTCATCGCCGAGTCCGTTCGCGTCCCGATCAATACCGGTTCCTTGATCATACTGGTGATGAACTTCCAGGAAGGCCTCGCCGGCGAACCCATCCGCAAGGAACTCATCAGGAGCATCTACCGGGATGCCCAGGCGAACGACCCCAACAAATATCTCCACTACACCGACCAGCAAAACGTATCGTGCGACATCGCGGGCTCTCCTCGAGCCGCCGCCGTAATAGAAGGCCACGAAACCCATACCCGGACTGCGGAAGTGGCCATCGACCTGGAAAAAGTCCCCGGACTCGACTCGAACATCGTAAGCATGCTCACACAACGAATAGTCCGCGTCCCGGTCACCCAGGCCGTCATTTACGGATGGTACGACAACGAACTGGGAAGCTACACGGAAATGCTGGGAGACCGGACCATTTCCATAGCAGAATACATGTAGGCCGCCGCGCCGCCGCGGAAGGCGGCGCTACCGACGCAACCGAGTTTTACCTTAACCGTAAAAATCATAATTCACGCTACCGAACTTCTATCCCCCCTCAAGCTTCCGGTAGGCGCTCTCGTCTTGAAAATACCCGCTTGCATTTATTGTCGGCCATCGCCCCCCATGTTAGACGATTTTTGTCAGACGATCTTGTCGGCACGCGCCACTCCCCAAAGCTGTTTAAAAAAGAAAGGACAAACTATGAAAAGCATGGATGCCCAAGACGCCCCCCAAGGTTTCCAAGACATGCTCTCGTTTCCCTTGATCGAAGCTCTCCTGGGCCGTCGCTCGCGGCGCTTCTTCATGGGAGCGGAAATCCCGGACGGCGTTTTCGCCTACAAGTCGAAACGAAAATCCGTTTCCTTGACCGAATTCGAAAAAATGCTGGTGGTATCGGCCTGCGGCGGCAATACCTCCTGGCATCACTTGATATACCGCGCCGCCCGTTACGCGCCGCACCTTTCCAATTATGCCGGGGCGGCAGGCGGAAGGGTATTTCCATCCGCCGCAGGGTTTCACACGTCCCAGACATTTTTCACCGACGACGACGGTCTCTACATGCTGGATATGCGCGATTCTCCCGCTTTCGACGACCGTGCCGACGACGGATCGTTGAACTTGGAGGCCTTCGTCGAAAATACGCGCAAACACGTGCGGAAAATCCACGACGGCCGTCTCGCGCTTCCTTCGGAACCCCCTTTTACCGAAGCCCACAACACCTGGGTATTCAACAAGCCCTCGACCCTGGTGGTGGTCCCGGTCGCCGACCTTGCCCAGCACGTGCTGCTCAACATCTGCTATATGCTTCAAAACGGCGTGGTTTTGCGCGACGACATCAACAAGCGCGCGATCCCCGGCATGGAAAAGTTCAAGGATATCGTGGACGTGGACAACGTCTGGCCGATTACATTCATGGAGCAATGGTCGCTTTCCGAAGCGACCGTGGAGATTGCCGCCAGTTGCTACGCGGGAGTGCTTATGCTCCAAGCCATGGGACTTGGGGGATGGATGTTCAACGGCATCGATCCTTTCGCCCTGCTGGGAGCCAGCGGAGACCCCGCCGCGCCGGGACTCGGATTTCGCTACGACACGGACGACCGTTGGCCGTATCCCAATCCCACGGGCCTGGAAGGCGTCATGGAGGGATTCTGTCCGCCCCATTATTCCGACATGCGCGCCGCCGTCGACGCGGTCTGCGAGCGCAAGTTCGGCCCCGGAGGCCCCTTTCACCACGACACGCCCGGCCCCTGGAAAGACAGCCGCAAAGTCCGCTCCGCCGCCCTTGTCCACGAAGAAAAGTTCAGGGAGTGCGTCGCCCTGCAGGCCCAGTACCTGTACGACACCTTCGGGAAATTCCCCGGCACGGTCCCGTCCATGTTTTTGATCATGTGCATGCAGGCACACCATATAGACTTGGAATTCTACGACGAGTTCTACAAACCGGGCTCCTATCTGAAGACGCATGCGGAGCATCTGAAAAGGTGGCACGGAAAGTAGCGTGGCGCATACGCCTGCAACGATCCTCAACATATCCCTATACGGGCGTTTGGCGTTAACCAAATATCAGTCGGGAGGCAATATCATGAACATGAAGGCGATCGTATTGAAGCAATTCGGCGGCGCCGAGAATTTCGAAACGGAGGAGCGGTCCGCGCCTGACCCGAAAGAGGGCGAAGTCCGCATTCGCATCTCCGCCGCCACAATCAATCCCGTGGATTTCAAGACCAGAAAAGGTCTTCTGGGTGGTTCTCCGCCGATGATTCTCGGCGTGGACGCGGCTGGAACCGTTGATGCGACTGGACCCGGAGCGACGGGGTTTTCCGCCGGCGAGGAAGTCTACGCCTTCGTCGATCCCGAAGGCCCCGCAAGCAACGGCTCGTATTCCGAATACGTCACCTTGCCCGCATCCTTCGTCGGAAGAAAACCCGTGAACTACTCCTTCCCCCAGGCGGCCGCGCTGGCCATGGTGGGACTCACCGCCTACCAATGCGTCATGGACAAGGCGAATATCCAGGAAGGGGAGGCCGTGTTCGTAGCCGGCGGTTCCGGGGCGGTGGGGGCCGTCGCGATTCAATTGGCCCGATTCCGCAAGGCCGAACCGATCATTACGACCGCAGGCTCGGACGAAAGCGTCTCGTATCTGACCGGGGAACTTGGCGTATCGCGCGAGCATATACTCGACTACAAAGGCCTTTCCGTTGAAGAGATGAAGAAAAAGGTAATGGCGATGAACGGGGGCAAGCCAGTGGACGCGGCCTTCGATTTTGTAGGGGGGGACATGAAGCGCCTGTGCTTCGACGCGATCGGCTTCGACAAGCGCGTGGTCAGCATCGTGGAGGAACCCGAGGATTTTCGCATGCATCTGCTCTCCGGAGCGAAAAGCCCCTTGTTCGCCAAATCCGGGACCTTTCACTTCGAGTTGCTCCTCGCCCGAGCGCGTTTCGGAGGGCCGAACGACTGGTCGATATTCCGCGAGAAACTCGACGCGTTGACCGAGTTGGCCGAGTCGGGCCATGTGAAGCCCCATAGGATCGTTCCTCTGAAGGATTTTTCCGCCGAATCGGTTCGGGACGGTCATGCCAGGCTGGAAGGCCGTCATGTAGACGGCAAGATTGTCCTGCCTGTCGCTTCTTAGGCGCTTGAATACGATATCGACCGCTTTGGAATCAGCGATCCTGCGATGGCGTCTTTAGCCGGTTGGGAAACACGGCTAAAGATGCCCCTATAAGCGAGCCGACCGGAATAAGGCCAAGTCTCCGTCACATCTGTGCGAGGCTGGCCGAGGTTATCCGGTTCGAGTCGAAAAACATGCGTCAGAAACATTCCTGCCTCTTCGTACCGCATCATGCAATGTCGTTGACAAAAAGCAAGCAACTGCATTAAATTTCGTACCATGTCCCATAAGCCGAACGTTGTTTCTGACCTGACTTCCAGAAGATGGATGAAAAAAGCATGGTCTCTGAAAAGACGAAAAGAAAGCCGGTGCTCGAACAAAGATTGAAAAACGCACCCTTGAAGCCTCTCCGCGACGTTTTGCCGGCCGGAAAAGCCGGCGAAGCCGCTTTCGAACAAATTCTCGCCGTACTAATGAACAGGCATTTACGAGATATGCCTCCCGAGCGGTTGACTCCTTCTTCTTTGGGCATTCAGAAAAACGATGTAGGGGGGAATTGCACCGCCCTCCGACCGCACGGGTCGATAAATTCGGCATGTTACCCGTTAAGTTTACAATGTCAAATTATCCGGAATCCGTCGAAAACGGCGCGAATCGTGCCTATCGTGTACAAGATTTGATATGCGGCGCAGTGGACGAGATGGGCGAATCCGGACAGGATCATCGCTACGGATTCGGTCTTTTGAACGTGTTGCGGGCGATCGACTTCGCCAAAGCACGGGGATACTGAGTTCGCGGCGAGGACGAGGGCATGGTTGAAATGAAGAAAAACGGGGAAAATACAGGAAGGCTTATTCCTGATCGCGAGCTTGGCAGATGGATCGAGACGAACGGGGAAGGTACCCGCGAGTTGATAGTAGAGGCAAAACTGCCGAGAACGAAAGTCGCGTTCGAGCGAGGGAAACCCTCTCGCCCGAACGTGGCGGACACGAATCCCGATAATTCGAAATCGCGGCAGGAAATACTCGCCGAACTGGCGTCCTATGTTTCGGACATCGTCGGAAAACCGCCGAATATAATCAAGTCGGCCGGTGCGCTCGCGCTAATAGCAACGGTGGAACAGGCCAAACTTTTAGCAAGACATCACCTCGTCAAAGCGATTAGGCCGAACCGACGTCTCGGGACCCGCGCAGATGTATTGTGACAGGCGTGTTTTTCCATCGGGTGGAAAGAATGGAGCGCGTTCAATACAATGTGCGCACGGGCAATATTCGGAAAGATAAAGCTTTGTCCACGAGCGAACCCTCTAAGGCAATTGCCGCTTCGTGCGACCATAGGCCGGATCACCCGGCTGACGTCCGATCAAACAAAAGCATCTACTCGAACCGTCGCCTGTGCAATCAGCATTCTGTTGAGCGGAATCGCCTCCGCTTCTCGTATCCGTTCGACGCCGCCTCCGCAGGCGAAACGAAACTGGTCGGCGACAATCCCCTTGTACTTAAGAGGGCGTTGCCTTGCGGGTGGCATCCCCATGAATCTCGAGCCGTCCGACGCCCCTGCGACATCCGGTAGCGCCGCCGATGGCTCAGGACCTTTGGAAGAAAGTCTCCATTACGCTTTTCAATTGTTCCCCTCGCCAAGCGGAGTCGGGGCTGGTCTCGGGGGATGTCAGGATGTCTTTCGGGACGAACGGCAGAAAGTCCGAAACGCCGGGCACGACTACCCGAACCACCGGAAAGCGCAGCACCGGATGGGTCAGATCCATGACGATGAAATCCGTCCCCAGCGAGCGACAGATCTCTTTTATCCCTTCGATTTCGGAGAAGATGTCTTTTCTTCGGCCGTTTTTGTAGGCGACGGTTTCGCCTTTTTCAAGGAAGGAAATGTCTTTCCGGGAGATGCAGCATTTGAACAGCAAATAAAGGTTTTCCACGCGCGAATCCTGGGCGACGGGTTTGTCGAACTGCGGAGTGGGCTTTTGCAGAGTGGCGCGGCCTTGCATGATTTCCGTCAGGCATCGGCTTAGTGCCTCGTCCATGTCGAACGAGACGCCGGGAACCAGGATTTTGTGCTCCAGTCTTCCGGGGCGCAGGTTGTGGTTGATGAAAAGCACGCCGATGCAGGGAAGCAAACCGTCCATGGAGAAATCCTTCAGCACGATCTCCACGTTTTCCCTTTCGTAGAACGAGATCATTTCTTTGAGCGAGCTGTTTTGCAGGCTGTTCTTGTCGATGCTGGGAACGGTCTTTTCCGGCGCGATTACTCGAATCTGGGCGTGCCGTTCGAACACTTCGCACGAGGCTTGGATCATGGCTTCCTCCAAGGTGTTGCCGGCAGCAAGACCGTTGGAGGCGTTGATATAGGCGACGAAATTGATCGGCACTTTGACGGTTTTGTCCTGGATCACCGAATAGCCGTCCACCCAGTGACGGGCGAGTCGGCTGTCCTTGAGCGCCTCGATCCGCGCGAGGTCGATATGGGGCTGGTTGCGCAGCAGCGATTCGATTCCGACATGATCGCCCTTCAACTGGTCCTGATGGCAGTTCGCGTAGCCCTCGAGCCACTCGTAGTTTAAAAAGCGGCTGGTCTGCCTTCCGTAAAGCGCAGGCATGTTGAAGCGCACCTGCTCCTCGAAATACGGGTAGAACAAACCCGAGCTGAACCGCTCGGCCAGTTCGGCGTGCGCGCTTGCCATCGCAAGCTCGGAGGTTAGACCCTTGCCTTGGCACTCCAAACAAATGGAGTCGACGCAGATGTGCGACCAGTGTATATGTTCCGCGATTTTAAAGGGCGTGTACCGAATGTCGAAGCCCAAACGCCCGAACCCGTCGGCTATTCTGCCGATGGTGTTTTTCGGCGTGTCCGTCTTGCCGAACTCGTTGCGAACGTGGTTTGTAAGTTTCATTCCGTTTTTTCCTGTGCTTTCCAAAGCAATATAAACCGTTTTCCGGGTTGCCATAATCAAAGGTTTTGATGGATACCAGTTTTCGTCGGCCTTGAAAAGAGTTTTTTTCCTGTTCGATGGCGGTCGGCGATCAGTGTAGAAGCCGAGTCGTGTCGGCAGCTCCGCTTTCCACGGCGGCACGGAGCCGGCGCTGTTTGCTCCAAAGCCTCGTTTGTCCGAAAAAATACACTGAGAAAAGCATAGGCGTTTCCGAGGAATTCGGGGAGTTTTCCTGTTGAGGCAGGAGCTTTTCCCGGCTTTCTCCCGGCCTGTTTGTAATGATTTTGAGGACCTGTCCCTATTTACTATTATGACGCGAAAAGTTATAAATCGCTTCACGGGATTCGAGGACGGCCTAAAATTATCATCGCGGCAAGATGATCGCCAATTCCATTTCCAACGGGGTCCGTCCCGTAGGCAAACATAAAAAGCATGGGAGGAGATATCGTTTTATGCCCTTGTACGAGTTTCCAAAAACCGTCATGTTGGACGGAGAGAAAGAATTGACGATAAGGCCCTTGAGGAAAGACGACGAAAAGAAGCTGCACGACTATTTCGTGAGGCTTCCGCCGCAGGAGTTGTCCCGTTTCAAGGACGACGTCGCCAACCCGCAGGTTGTGGAAGAGTGGATTTACGATCTCGACTACGACAAGACCTTGCCTTTGGTGGCGTTCGACAACGGGAAAATCGTTGCCAGCGCCGCGCTCAAGTTCAATTCCATCGGATGGACCAGGCACCAGGGTCAGATACGCGCGACGGTCGATCCCGAGTATCGAGAAAAGGGACTCTCCAGCGTCCTTATAGAGGAAATCATAAGAATTTCCATGAGTATGGGGCTCGAACAATTGACGGCGGAATTGTCCCCGAATCTGGACGAGGCCTATTTCCTCTGCGAAAAGATGGGATTCAAAGAGGCGGCTATTCTGAAGGATTTCATCAAAGACCAGGAAGGCAACTACGAGGACCTTGTCATCATGGTGAAAAGTTTGTTGAACTGACGCACCTGTCTCTGGAGCCCCTGAAAGCTGTCTTTCCGGGAAATTTCCGTTATCTTTGTCCCCGCGCTCTCCGATGGAAGCGCGGGGACTCTTCTCCGGACTCTCGGAAACAACAATTTCAAATCCCGCCTTTTATACCGAATTATTGCGCAAACCACGCCGTGCATTGGCCCGTGTCCGTATTCTGCCACATCAGATTGTAAACGGCTCCGTCGTACGCGTTGAATGTCCCCTGTCCAAAAACCACGCAGGTACCCATGTAGCCGCAGTTGATCGTTCCTGCGACGGCCCAAGGGACGTTGCCCTCCGGGATGTCTTCCATGAACAGCACATTGCTTGTGGGAATCACGGTGTTTCCCGCGACGGTGACGGTCAAGTCCAGCACGCACCCGTATGGATCTCCCTGATATTGAAGAGTTATGTCCACGGTGTCCGGGGCCGGAGGCGGAGTCGGCTTGGTTTTCTGCGCGGGCTTGGGCGCCGGCTCCGAAATCCTTTCCAGGGAAACCTCTATCCTCTTGTCCTCTCCCTCCTCTACGGTAAACCAAGTCCGCGCCGTCTTGTATCCCTCGGCGGAAACTTCCACCTGGTAGTCCCCGGGATTGAGGCTCATGCCCTGCCGAAAATGCTTGTCTATGGTCAGGAACCTGACTTCCGCGTCCGTGGGTTCGATCCTTGCCCGGACAGTTCCCTGCGACGGCTTTTTCTTTAGCGGCGGCTTGTGTACTTCATCTTCGCCTTGGCTATCGGTATCGTCTCGGCGGTCCGGCTCCCCGTGGGTTTCGCTCTCGCTCGGACCGTCTCCACGGGCGAGCAAAAAGACGAAATCCCCCCTGTCGTAGTTTTCGTCCCTTAATTTGCCGTAGCGGGGCGTCTGTTGGGAACTGGTCAGGTTGGTTATTCTGTCGGTGAGAAACAAGCCCAGCTCGGAGCCGGTGAGATATCCGTCGCCGTTGGCGTCGGCCGGCTCCTCGCCTTGCAGCGCCCGGATGAACAGCTTTCTGAACCGGCCGTCGTCGGAAACTTCCTGGTCGGCGTCGCCCGAGGAAAGAAACTGCCTTACCGGAAGCGTTGTCGCTCGCGTGATGGCGGCGGGAGGAGCCGACCTTTGCGTGGAAAAGATGGTTCCGGAAAAGCAGGAATCGAAAACGGCCATGGCGTGCTTGGATTGGGCTTGGCGCACCAATTCGCCGAAACGCCTCAGCGAAAGCGCCATGTATTTGAACTTGGCGGTTTCCTTCGGAAGCGGCGCGTCCGCCGGAACAAGATAGCCCTCGTCGTTCAAAGTGTGCCCGTGTCCCGCGAACCAGACGAAAAGTCGGGCTTCCGGGTTTTCTCCCTTGAAGATGAAAAACTTGTTGAGAACGTCCTTGAGCTGCTCCGAATCGAGGTTGGTCTCCAAGGTCACGTCGAAACCATGGTTTTCCAGCTCCTTGGCGACAACGCGGGCGTCGTTCACCGCGCCCGAAAGTCTGGGCCATCCGTTTGTATAGTCGTCGATTCCGATCACCAACGCGTAGCTGGAATTGTAGAGACGCACTTCCCCCGCGCTGGACGCCCCAGGCTTTTCGCTTTTTTTCAGCTTCACGGAAACTCCCCGGCCGGCAGATTGGGCGGAGGTCGCGAAAAAAAACATGGACAAGAAAACCAACGAGAAAATCAAAATCGAAAAACTTCGGTACCGATTCATATCTCCAACCTCTCTTCGTTGCTGCGATTCCAGGTTGCTGGTTTCGTTTTTCATTCAACATGGCAATATTTTTAAACAAGTGCGCCTAACTTGACATCGTAAACATAAGCCGCAACCAATTGAAATATTTCGACCTTGTGCGGTCGGGTCGCGATTCCCCCCTCAAGGGGGGAATCGCACCGCCCTCCGACCGCACGGGTCGATAAATTCGGCATGTTACCCGTTAAGTTTACAATGTCAAACTAAGCGAGGAAAGATTTTTGGAACTGCTCTGATTCATCCCTCTGTCGGGCCAAAACCACCGAAGTCTCCACCTGCCTTTCCGGTATGTTCCAGAATTTTCTCAAAAGCCGGTTCTTTTCCTCCTCCGGAACCGGCGAGTATCCGTTTTTCTCGTAAAAAGCCACGGCCCATTGCGCCGCTTTCCACGTGCCTACGAGGATCGGCGTTCGGGCAATGGTTTCCAGATGCCGCAAAAGGGCGGTTCCTATGCCCCGGTTCCTGTCCTTCTTGAGCACGTACGCGTGGCGAATCAGGGTTACTTCGCCCTTGTCCTGGATTCCCATCACTCCGGCAAGTCCCGACTCCGATTCGTAGCCCCAGAACCGAACCCCGTCCTCGACCTCCGCCGCCAGTTCCTTCATGGGCATGTACGGCTCGTGCCATCGGTCCTCGGGGATGATTCCCTTGTAGGCTTGGGCAGACTCGTTGATAATTTCGAACATCCTTTGCAGATCGGCTTGTTCGCACTTTCTGAGCATCGCTCCCTCCATTTCCGGCCATCCTCGGCGTCCGCTACGAACTGGCCCGGCTTTCCAGAACATCCATGGATTCCCTAAATCCGTTATTCCCCGCCTAAATTTCCGTTTCCGCTCTCCCCTGCGTCGCACTCCGTCCCGCCGCCGAAAAAACCGGAAGACGCGGCGGAAGCGTCGAGAGCGTCTTGGATGGTGAACCCTTCGTTTCCGTCGAAATGCGAATCTGCAATTTCCTTGCGCGCCTCCCCGTAGTCGAGAGGATTCGCCGCGTCTTTCTGCAACGTTTCGAATTCTTTCCTGGTCGCGTACATTGCAATCGCGTAGTAGATGTACTCTCGGTTCAACCCAGCCTGCGCGACTGTCTTTTGGACCTGCTCGCGCGTATATTTCTTGTGCCTGCCGTACCGTTTTTTCAGCAGACGCGGCAGTACCTGCACGTACGACCGGATGGCCCGACGCTTTGCGAACCGTTCCCACAGTTTCATCCATTCGCTCCTTTCCCTTCCGATAATGGATCGCCTCCGTCAAGCCGACTTTCAAATCGCAGTCGATTCTACGTCCGCTACCAACCGGCCCGGCTTCCCCAGCTTTCCAGAACATCCAGGGATTTCTTCAGATTGTCGAAAGAGAATACTTCCACGGACACGACCCCGAGAAAATTGCTCAGAATCTCAATCAGCTCCTCTTGCCATTTCGTATCTATATGTTTCAGCGACTGGTGGTCTTTTTCGGGTCTGACCCCGTAGACGTGCAGAATGTCAATTTTTTGATGGCGACGGCAATAGGCTTCCGCGAAGTTCTCTCCCCTTTCGATGTAGTGCCCGATGTCCATGCAGACCCGCAGGCCGGTTTCTTCGAGGAAGGCGTCCATCCATTCGAAAGGGTAGTCCACCAAATTTTCTACAGTAAAGGATTCCATCGGCGTTTTTTTGACGATCCGGTCGAAACTGTCGCGCAGGCGATCCTTCCAGGCCGCTATTGCCGGATCGGACCGGTCCTTTTCCTCGTATGTAAAGTGGACCGTATACGTGGAGGGCGACAAGGGATTCGCCAGATCGACGACTCGTTCCACCGTCTCCACAGCCTTTATCCGTTTCGCCCGGTCTTTGTCCCCCAGAGAAATGTCAAGCGGCAGATGCACGTTGCACGAAGTTTCCGATTCGTCCAGCAGCTTCCCGATCTCCTCCATATCCTTGGAAGAGGGCAGGGCGCCTTCGTAGCCGCTCTCGAAAAACAAAAGCTCGATTTCGTCCAGATAGGGCGCGAGCATTTCGACGTTGGGGGCGTACAAGTCCGGGTATATGAAAGAAGTGGTGCATAGCCTGAACGGGAAACGGCCCTTGTACGATTTTGGAAGGGGAGAATACTTCATGGGAACAATATGCCCGATATGACGACAAAGCCCCAGAATGACAGGAGCGTCAGAACGGAAGAAAGGGTCATCAGGTCGCAGGCCTTCGGGACGTGCGACAGCTTGACGGGGCCGAAACGGCGACCGATGTAGGGTTTTTCCACGAGCTTGCCGTGATATCGGTTCGGGCCTCCCAATCTGACGGAAAACGCGCCCGCGAAAGCGGCCTCGGAATATCCGGCGTTGGGGCTGCTGTGGCTTCGCCCCTCCTTCCTGGCCGTGTCGAGGGCCGCTTCGCCCTTTTTCGCCAGTATCTGGGCCGCTATGGATATGAGCGGCACGGACAGGCGGGCGGGCAGCCAGTTGGCCGCGTCGTCGATTTTCGCGGAAGCCCTCCCGAAAAGAATATATTTGTCGTTCTTGTATCCGACCATGGAGTCGAGAGTGTTGATCATTTTATAGGTCAAGGCCAAAGGCGCGCCTCCCAGCGCGGCGAAGAACAGGGGGGCGATCACGCCGTCTACCAAATTCTCCGCCGTCGTTTCCACGCAGGCCCGAGCGACCGCTTCCTCGTCGAGCCCGTCCACTTCCCTTCCCACGATCATGGAAAGCTCTCCTCGCGCCTTTTCCATCCTTTTTTCCACCAAAGACCCGTGGATTTCCCGAACGCTGTCCTTCAAGTCCTTGGCCGATATGCAAAAGTATACCAGGATCGTCTCCGCGACAAACGCCGCGACCGGGGACATCGACCACAGACGTTGCATGAAAATAAAGCTAACGACGAATACGCCGCCGATCAACGTCAGGGCGAAGAGCGTTCCGGAGAGGAGCGGACCGAACGGCAGCGCCCGAAACCGGGGCTCCGCGAATTCGATGGCCTTTCCCATCAGTCGAACGGGATGAAATCCCCACCGGGGGTCCCCCAGGATGAAATCCAGGGCGAACGCCGCCGGAAGCACAAAATATCCTACAAGATCGTTCGTCATGTTTTTCGGTTTCCCCCTCCCGATTCCGCGATTCGCAAAAGTTCGCGGGCCGCTCGACGGTTGATATCGCTCGTCTTCAGCGAAATCCGCACGTATTCGTCCGAAAGCCCGGCGAAATTCGCGCAGTTCCGAACAAGAAACTTGGCTTGGGCCATTCTGTCGAACACCTCGTCCGATGTCGTGCCAGTCAGTTTCGCGAGCACGAAGGACGTCTTGCTGTCGAACGTCCTGATCGCGTCGCCGCCGGCCAGGGCGTTTCTAAATTCGTCCCGCTCCTTCGCCAGATAGTCCTGCGATTCCTTTACGAACCGGCCCGTACGCTCTCCATTTTCCATGAGAAACTCCACGGCCGTCTGGGCGAGACTGTTGACGCTCCAGGGAAGGTAATACCGGTAGAATCTCTCTATGATTCGCCCGCTCGCGACGACGAATCCGATCCGAAGTCGGGGGATGCGGAAAATCTTGGACATGGAGTTCAACACCAGGAGGTTCTCGGCGTCGTCGTTGACAAGGGATTCGCTTTCTCCGTCCGGGACGAACGGAAGATAGGATTCGTCGACGATGAAAAAGACCTGCGGGAACTTTTGCCGCAGTCGCTTTAGGCGGTCTCCGGAAACAAGGACCCCCGTGGGATTGTTGGGATTGCACACGAAAACGGTGTCCGCCTCGGCGATGCGTTTTTCGGCAAAATCCAAGTCGTGGCGAAAATCGTCGGAATCCTTCGCCATCAGGAAAGAGAAATCGGTCCCGCGCATTTTGCAGGCGTCGGCGTAGTCAGAATAGGTCGGACCGAACACGAGCGCCTTGCGTGTCTCGAGCACCTCCGGGATGGCGTATATGAACTGGGTCGTGCCGTTTCCCGCCAGTACTTTTTCCGGGCGAACCCCGTAGCGGTTCGCGAACGCTTTCACGATACCTCCGGCGTCGGATTCGGGAAGCGCCTCTATCGCCGACATCCTTTCCTTCAAAAATTCCGCCAGTCCCTCGGGCGGCCCCAGCGGATTGACGTTGCTGCTCATATCGACGATTTGGGAAGGGTCCAGCCCGAACTGTTCCGCAGTCTCCTTGATGTTACCCCCGTGGCCTTTGATCATTTATACGTTCCCCATCGAGACGACAAGAAAAAGGGCGGCTTCGGACGACTCGGCCATGGCCCCGAGCATGTCTCCCGTTATGCAGCCCATTCGTTTCTTATAAAACGCCAGGGTCGCGGCTGTAAACACAATAAACGCGACAATCAGAAGTATCCCCCGCAAGCCGGCGAACAGACTCAAAACGACCGGTATCGCGACGTACACGAACGCTTTTTTATCCAGTGGCTCCTGGAAAAAGGGACTTCCGGTCCCGCCGCCGGGCCGTCCGTATTCGAGAAAATACATCCCGAAAATCATGGAGGCGCGGGCGAACGCGGGGACTACGATTATCAAAAGGCTCCTGCGATCGCCAAGGGAGGCCAGCCCTCCCCATTTTACCGCCAGCGCGCACACGACCGCCACGACTCCCATGGCCCCGATCCGGCTGTCTTTCATGATTTCCAGCGCGCGCTCCCTCGGGCGGTTGCCGTACAGTCCGTCGGCCGTGTCCCCCAAACCGTCCAGATGAAGGGCGCCCGTGAGAATCACCAGAAGTCCCGTGTCCAAAACGGCGACGACGTAAGCGGGCCAAAGACGAATTGCGATGGCGTCGAAGACGGAGACTGCGACTCCCAGTAGCAGCCCGACCACCGGAAAGAAGGGGATCATGGCCCGGGGCTCGAACACGACGGTTTTCCCGACCGGGATGCTTGTGATGAACTGTATGGCGGAAACAAATCCTTTCACTGCGTTCTACCCCTTGATTTTCACCGGAATCCCGGCGACCATCCAGATTACCTCGTCGACGCACGACGCCGTCTTCTGGTTGGCGAATCCGACCGAATCCCGGTACCGTCTGGCCAGCGCGTTTTCGGGAACGATTCCTGTCCCCACCTCGTTGGAGACCACGACCACGGGACATTCGACCCGCCTGATCGCGTCGGTCAGCGCATCGACCCTGGCTTCCACGTCCATGGACTCCATATACAGGTTGGAGATCCAAAGGGTGAGGCAATCGGCCAATATCACCCGCGCGCGTTTGGAATGCTCCAGAATCGCCTCCGGAAGATTCACGGGGGCCTCCACCGCTGTCCACCCCTTGCCGCGCTCCCGCTGGTGCCGAATTACGCGATCCTTCATCTCGTCGTCGTGCGGTACGCAAGTCGCCACGAAAACCCGGCCCTCGAAGGCGATCTCCTCCGCGATCTCCATCGCCCGCCTGCTCTTGCCGCTCCTGCATCCGCCTATGACAAATATTTTTCCGTTCATTTCTCGATGCCTTCGCGCGCCCCAACCCCCTTTTTGTAATAGTGCTTGATTTCCACCATTTCCGTGACCAGGTCGGCGGCGTCGATCAACTTCTGGTCCGCTCCCCGTCCTGTGAGAATCAATTCCACGTTTTCGGGCTTTCGGGAAATCAGCTCCAGGACGTCCTCCGCATCTATCAAGCCAAAAGAAACCGCCACGTTGATTTCCTCCAAAATCACCACGTCGTATCGGCCGGAATCCATGACTTCCTTCATTCGGGCAAGCCCCCGGGCCGCCGCCAGCCTGTGCTCTTCCGTCGGCCTGCCGTTCACGAAACCCTGGCCGCCGAACTGCTCCAGCGTTACGCTTTCGGAAAAACGCTCCCTCAACATCTTGATTTCGCTGTAATCCCCCATCTTGATGAACTGGCCGACGAAAACCTTCAGCCCCGCCCCGGCCGCCCTGACGCAAAGCCCTATGGCCGCCGTGGTCTTCCCCTTTCCCTTCCCCGTGTAAATCTGAGTGTACCCTTTCATCTTCGACTCCGTCTTTAAAGAAACAGAAATTGGGACATAACAGGAACGCGCGGGGAGGTCAAGTGGAGGTTGCCGCCCTTCCAAACCTCTCCATCCAATACCTCCCCGCTATGCACATCCCCGACATGGCCGCGACCGCCTCGATCAGTTCCGGAAGGGAAATCCGTTCGTTGAAGCCACCCAAGTGGGGACCGCTGTGAATTACGATGTCCTCCTTTCCGCGAGTCGCGCCCGCGAGTCGCGCCGGCTCGAACCCCCGGTTCGTCAAAAAGGCGACGAACTCGTCGTCGCGCATCCGGTTCTGGTCTGCAACTCTCAATATCTCTTCCATGTACCGATCCACGCCCATTTCGTCGATCATCCTCCCGACAAGCCGCTCGACGTCGAAAGGAAGATCCCCCCGGTAATCCTCCCCCACGAATCCTTTGTAGTAGTCCTTGAACAATCCGGGGACCAGTTCCTCGAGAAGACCCCGGTCGAAAAGCGTCCTGGCGTCCACCGGTTTCCCGTCACTGCCGATGCCTATCTGCTTTTCGTCCCGGTTTCGAAAGTAGCTTCCGACCACCAGCATAAAGCTTAGAAACTGGCTTCCCATGTGGCGGTAGAGAGAAAGTCCCTTCTCGTCGTACGAAAACATGTGCTCGAAATCCCTGAGCCCCGTGACTCCCATGTTGGGATGGTCGCAGGAGCGAAGCCACTGGTCCAGGCGTCCGGCCCGGAACCACTCGTAAAGTCCCTGGTCGCGCCTCCTGTTCACCTGGACCCGGTTGTGGAAAAGGGGAATCAAGGCCGAGTGGACCACGCCGTTCGACGCCAGTTTGCCTGCCAGGAAGGCGTTTCCGCGCATTACCCTCGCGAACTCCTTCCCGGAAAGCTTTTTGGCCGTTTCGGGATCGTTGGGGTAGGTGTAATAGTCCGGATGGGCCGAAAATGCGATGGCGAACCGTTTCGGATGAAGCTTCGCGCCGTTTTGCACCGGCGTGCCGTTCAAGCGAAATACGGGGGAATCGTCGATATATAACGATTCCGGGATGTCGAACCGAGACGAAAAATGATAGCCGCCAGAGCGAATATGGTCCATCCACAGGATTTCCTTGGCCAACCCCTCGGGCGTGTCCGACGGCCGGGCCAGCTTGATCACCAGCAGGCGGTTCGTATTTCGGCACCGAATCGCGAGGCTGCGGCCGAAAAAAACGGGGGCCGACACGGACTTCACGACGTTTTTTTCCAGAATTCGGTCGAAGGAGATCGATGGTATGCTGTCGCGCTTCATCTCGGGCGGTCGGGGTCCTCTGATGGAAATCGGCAGGAGCCCCAGGGCCTCCGCCGCCGCCCGGTGCGCGTGACTGGAAACGGATGACAGTACTCGCTTGAAAGCCGACAGTACGCTCTCGGCCGTCTCGACGCTTCGGCAATTGGAAATCAGCGCCCCCAGCGTGTTCGCTGTTTCCCTGAAAAGAAAGAAGCCCTGCCTCTGTCTTGCGAATCCTTGGCATCCCATCAATTCCTCAAGAACCGACACTGTTTCGAGGTTTACAATTTCCGGGCTCTTCTCGGCGATCTTGTGCAGTTCCGCCACCGCATAATACTTGGCCGTGAAGTCGAAGGCGTTCCCCTTGATCTTCTCCACTGCCAGCGCTCTTTCTATGTTTGGATCGATGTTGGGCATTTGGAAGGTTTGTAGGTTTTTAGGGTTAGGTTTTAGGCGTCGAACGCCTCCGGGTCTTGTCCGACCTGTCCGGTTGGTCCGACTGCTTCTCTCGTTTCCGCGAAAAGCCTTACCTAACAGAAAATCGTCTCCAAATCAATCGAGGCGCGCCAAATCCCGAAAGATTATAGTGTTTTTCCTTGCGCGGGAATTGATTTTTCCATTGCAATCCGATAATCAGGTTCATGACGCGCCTGATGAAAACCGTCCGGGACGCGATCAAAGTAGACCGCTTCACGGAATCCAAAAGGGAATGACCGAGGAAGTAAGCGTATGAATTTCAAAAAGTACCAGGACATCGAC
>CAZNTU010000009.1:0-58521 GCA_964575975.1 uncultured Desulfobacteraceae bacterium | reverse complement strand
CATAGGCGCGTTCGCAAACGAGAACAACATATGGCGGTCTCACCATTTGAAGCTGGAGGCGGAGGGGATCGCCGACGTCATGGAAAGATAGATAAATAGATAAACGGACACCAAAGGATACAACATAAGGAGTTATTTCATGAAGACATTCGACAAAACAACGCGTTGGTCGATAATTGCGCTTTTGGCGATTTTTCTTGCCATACCGCAGGTATTTGCGCAGGCGTTGGAGCAACGGGGAAAGGAGCCGGGAATCGGCCAGCGTCCCGAGTCCGGGATTTACCATGGACGAGAGATCACCGACAAACCATACGTATCTGAGGAAGCGGACGAAGCCAGAGTGGAATACGAAGGAGCCAGCGTCCATCGAGCCTCGCAGTTGATGGGAAGGCGCGTAGTTTCCGCCAGCGGCGAAACGGTGGGCACTTTGCACGATCTCGTCTTGTTCGAGGGCGGCCAGGTCCATTACGCAATCATTTTAGTGGATAATAAAAGCGAAAAGCAGTACGTACCGGTCCCTTACAATTCTATAAGGAGTATTGGGCAGGGGCTCGAAAGCGACGAAGGACTGACGGTGAATCTTGACCAAAATACCTTGGCGAACGCTCCCGGGTTCAGCGAAAACGAACTGGACAATTTGTGGAATACCGATATCGGGGAGGAGGTTCATGGCTATTACGGCTTCCGGCCCTTCGCGGCGGAACCTGGCGTCGGAATAGGTCCCGAATCCGGAATTTACAAAGGGCGAACCATCACGAACAAACCTTACGTACCCATGAAGTAGCATTTTCTTTTCTTGTAAAGTTCGCCTTGTAAATTTCGTAAAGAGCGAAGAATATATCCGTATTGCCTAAGAATACCGGCCGCGAACAAAGCGCGGCCGTTTATTCAAGCAAGACTTTGTTTTCCACAACATACAGAGTTATTTATAGAGGAGAAGAACATGGTAAAGGTAGCAATAAACGGTTTGGGCCGAATCGGAAGGGCGACCCTTAAAATCATTCTCGATACGCCGCAATTGGAGTTGACGGCCATAAACGACCTTATCGACCTCGAAAACCTTGCCTACTTGGTAGCCCACGACTCGGTCTATGGAAGATATTCGCGCAAGGTGGAAACCGGAGAGAACGCTTTGATCGTCGATGGAAAGTCGTATCGGTTTTCTTCCGAAAAGGACCCTTCCAAACTGCCGTGGAAATCGCTGGGCGTCAATCTGGTATTCGAATGCACGGGCGTGTTCAGGAAAGGTTCCGATTTGGAAAAGCATATCGGAGCCGGGGCCCAGTGGGTGATTTTGTCGGCGCCGGAAAAGGAAGGGAACACCCCGACGGTAGTCCACGGGGTGAACCAGGCGGAAAGCTCGGCCAGAAAGATTTCTTGCGCCAGTTGCACGACCAATTGCATCGCTCCGGTAGCCGAGGTGATGGACAGGCGAATCGGGGTGAAAAAAGCCATCATGACCACTATCCACGCGTACACCAGTAGCCAGAGCATCGTGGACGGTCCTAAAAACAAGTGGCGTAGGGGCAGGGCTGCCGCGGTCAATTTCGTCCCCACGTCCACGGGAGCGGCTATTGCCGCAACCCAGGTATTACCCCAGTTCAAGGACAAGTTCGACGGAATCGCCGTACGGGCTCCGGTCCCGGTCGGATCTTTGGCGGATATGGTATTCTGCACCAGCAGAGAGGTATCCGTGGACGAAGTCAACCAGATTTTCAAGGAGGAAGCCTCGAACCCGCGATATCGAAATATTATGGGCGTCACGGAAATCCCTTTGGTTTCCTCGGATGTCATCAAGGATCCTCGAGCGTCGATAGTGGATCTGACCATGACCCAGGTGGTGGACGGAGATCTTGTGAAAATATTGGCCTGGTACGACAACGAGTGGGGCTACAGCGCGCAGATGGTGAGAGAGGCCGTCCGGTTGACGAGTTGATCGGCTTATTCTTTGGAATCCAATAAGTCTCGCAATTCGAGAAGTTCGCGGCGAATTTCGGCCAAGAGCGACAGGGGATCGGGAGTTTTCTCCTGCGGGTTCTCTTCTTGTTTGCTCCTCAGGTATCGACGGGCGCCTTCGATGGTGAATTTTTTATCGTACAGGCATTCTTTGATTTCCAAGATAAGCTCGACGTCTTTTCGGCGATAGAGTCGCTGGCCCGACGGGGTCCGGATGGGTCTTATCCTTTTGAATTCGGTTTCCCAAAAACGGAGCACATGAGTTGGCACATTGGCAATGGCGGCCGCCTCGCCAATTTTGAAATAATGCTTTTCCGGAACAATTGGATTGGAGATGGTGGCCTCCTTGGCTAAAAGCGATCGATTTAGCCCGACTTTTTAAAAAACGACGTTCGGGAGTTCCCTCCGCCTGGCGATGGAACTCCCGTCTCGCAATTTCCAACTACTATTACACCTTAACGTCGAATCCCGACGATCCGATTAACTTTCCTTTTATTTTATACCGGCAGCGAAGCGTCCATTCTGTCCATGAGCCGTTTGGCAATTTTCTCGGTGACAGGCGCGACGTCGGCATCTTCGAGGGTTTTTTCTCCGGAGCGGTATTTGACGCGCAACGTGACGCTTTTACGGTCTTCGGGGATCGGGTTCCCCTCGAACAAGTCGTACAACCGAACGGATTCCACCAGTTCCTCGCCCATGTCTTCGACGGTTTTTAAAATTTCCCCTGATTCTATGCTCTTGGGTATAATAATGGTGATGTCCCTCGCGGTCGCCGGAAACCTGGGGGGCGGCGAGTATTGCTTCTCTTTGGACGCGGCGGATATCAAGACGAACTGGTCCAGCTCGAAGATGAACGCGGTTTGTTTCAAATCGAATGCCGTCAGGACCTTGGGATGGACTTCTCCCATCAAGCCCGCCTCCTTGCCCTCGACAAAAATCCGGGCGGTGCGGCCCGGCGCGGTGTAAAAGCAAGACTCCGCCGGCAGACGGGTGAACGTCGCGTTCTCTATTTCCAGAAGGCGCAACAATCCTTCCACGGAGCCCTTCATATCGTAGAAATCGCATTCGGCTTCCTTGGCGTGGAAAGTGCGCTCGTTCCTGGCGCCGGTCCAAAGTCCCGCCAAAAATTCGTTTTCCACCGGCAAGGAATCCTGTCCCCGACTGACGAATGTGTTTCCGACCTCGAAAATCTTGATGTTCCGCATTTGCTGGGACAGGTTGAGATTCATGTTCCGCAGCAGGCCGGGAATCAGCGATGTCCGCATGGCCGATTGGTCTTCCGTTAAAGGATTCAGGATCGACAAAAGGTTCCGCCTTTCGTCGTCTGGGGAAAGACGAAGAAGGTCGCAGCTTTTCGGGTCCGAGAAACTGTAGTTGACGACCTCGGCGAATCCGAGCCCGCGCATGCAATCCTTGACACGCACCCTGAAATCCCACCGGGCCGACGGCTTTCTTCCCTTGGCGGGAATAAGGGGATAGGTGGTGGGAATATTGTCGTAGCCGGACAATCGAGCGATTTCCTCCATCAAATCCTGGGGTCTGCTTACGTCGACCCGGAAGGAAGGCGCGGCGACTTCGAGATTGCTCTCGTCGGTTTTTTCCACCCTAAAATCCACGGATTCCAGGCACTCGCGCATTTGGGTGGTCGTGAGCGACAGGCCCAACAGCCGGTTTGCTTTTTCCGTGTTCAACGAGATGGTTCTGAGTTCGGGTTTGACGGGATGCTCGTCGATGAGGCCGGAAACGAGTCTTCCTCCGCCGATTTCAACCATCAGAGACGCGGCGCGGTTGAGCGCCTTCACGGTACCTGCCGGATCGACCCCTCTTTCGAAACGATGGGACGCGTCCGTGTTCAAGCCCAATTTCTTGGCGGTTTTACGGATGCTCACCGGGTTGAAATACGCGCTTTCGATGAGAACACGGGTGGTGTTGTCCTGGATTTCCGAGTTTTCGCCGCCCATGACTCCTCCGACCGCGACCGGCTTCTCGCCGTCGCAAATCATCAGCATTTCGGAGGAAAGCCTGCGCTCCTTGCCGTCCAAAGTCGTGAAAGACTCGCCTTCGGAGGCGGTCCGCACCACGATTCGGTTTTCGGCGAGACGGTCGAAATCGAACGCGTGAAGCGGCTGCCCGGTTTCCATCATGACAAAATTGGTGATATCCACGATGGAGTTGATAGGTCGAAGTCCGATCGATACCAGCTTGTCCTGGAGCCAGAACGGGGAAGGGCCGATTTTTATGTTTTCCACGAGTCTTGCCGCATACCGGGGACAATGGTCAGGGGCTTCGATGGTAACGGACGCAAGCCTGGATATTTCGTCCGACGAGTCGTTCAAGGAATACTCGGGATATTTCAGGCTGGATTTTTGAATCGCGGCGACTTCCCTGGCGATTCCGATGATGCTAAGGCAATCGGGACGGTTGGGCGTCAGTCCTATTTCCAGAACGGGATCGGAAAGGGAAAGGGCGTCGGTCAAAGGCGTTCCGGGAGCAATGCTCGGGTCCAGTTCCATCAGGCCTTTTTTTCCGTCGCCCAGGCCCAGTTCGATCTCGCTGCAGAGCATGCCGTTGCTTTCCACTCCGCGTATGACCGTTTTTCCGAGCTTGAAGCCGTTCGGCAACTCGGCGCCCGGCAGGGCCAAGGGGGCCAGAAGTCCCTCCCTCGCATTGGGGGCGCCGCACACGACTTCCATTTGACGGTTTCCAATGTCCACGCGACATATCGTCAGTTTGTCGGCGTTGGGATGCTTTTCCGCGTCCACGATTCTTCCGACCGGAACGCTTTTCAGGTACGAATAGCGATCCCAAACGGCATCCACCTCCAACCCGATCATGGTCAGAGCGCGAGTCAGCGACGCGACGTCCATTTCGACCGAAACATATTCCTTGAGCCAGCTAAGACTTACTATCATGTCAAGAATTTTCCCTTCGTGAAAAAAAGCGAAGAACGCCCGGATTAGAATTGCCGCAAAAACCGATAATCGTTTTCGAAAAACTTTCGAAGATCGTCGATTCCGTATTTCAACATGGTAATTCTTTCCACTCCCATGCCGAAGGCGAACCCGGTGTATCGAGACGTGTCGTAACCGACGTTTTCAAAAACGGCGGGGTGTACCATGCCGGAGCCGAGGACCTCGAGCCATCCGGTCTGGGAGCACACCCTGCATCCTTTGCCCCTGCACATGACGCAGAGGATGTCGACTTCGGCGCTCGGTTCGGTGAAGGGGAAGAAGCTGGGGCGGAACCTGAGCGATATGCGCTCGTCGAACATCTGATGGACGAAGGCGGTCAGGACTCCTTTCAAGTCCCCGAAAGAAATGTTTTCATCGACCAGAAGCCCCTCCACCTGGTGGAACATGGGGGTGTGGGTAAGGTCGGAATCGCAACGGTAGACCTTTCCGGGTGCGACGATCCTGACGGGCGGCTCGTTCTTCTCCATGATTCGCACCTGGAGAGGCGACGTGTGGGTGCGCAGGACGATATTGTCGGAGACGTAGAACGTGTCCTGCATGTCCCTTGCCGGATGGTTTTTCGGAATGTTCAGCGCCTCGAAGTTGTAATAGTCCGATTCGACCTCGGGGCCCTCGGCAATGTCGAAACCGAGTTTTTGAAAAATGGAGCAGATTTCGCGAAGGATTTGGGTCAGCGGGTGCAGGGTTCCGGCAGGAGCGGGCCGTCCGGGCAGAGACACGTCGATCGCGTTGGAATCTTCCCCATCTGCGGCCTCGATCTTTTCCAACGCGTCCGAGAACGCCTTTTCTATCTTTTTCTTCAGAATGTTGGCGTTCTTGCCGGCCTCTGGGCGCTCCTCGGGGGGCAATTGGGCGATCTTGCGAAGAAACTGCGTCAATTCGCCTTTCCTGCCAAGGTACTTAACCTGAAGATCCTGAATCTCCTTTTTGCCCGGGGCGTCGGCCAGTTCCTCGGTCGCTCGGGCTTCGATTTCTTCGATGCGGTTTTCCACGTTAATGCTCTTATTGAAGTCGGCAGGCGGCTGGTTGCGTTTCTTGCCCCCTGCCTAGGGGTTTGTCAGGCATTGGCGACTTTGTCCGCTGCCAATCGGGCGATTTGAGAAAACCCGGCGGGGTCGGAAACGACAAGCTCCGCCAGGACCTTTCGATCCAGTTCCACGTTGGCGAGCTTCAGCCCGTGAACGAATTTGCTGTAGCTAAGATCGTTCATGCGAGCGCCCGCGTTGATCCTGGTTATCCAAAGTTTTCTGAAATCTCTCTTCCGGGCTTTTCTGTCCCTGAACGCGTAGTTCAACGCCCTGTCGACGGTATCCGCCGCGGTTCTGAACAGTTTGCTGTGGCCCCCGCGAAAGCCCTTGGCCAGCTTGAGCACTTTTTTGCGGCGTCTTCTCGCCTTGAATCCTCTTTTTACACGCATTGTTCGACTCCTTGTTCGTAACTTCCGTTCGAATTCTTTCCCCGGCCGGCCGTAGCGACCGCGCCGTTTATTTATAGGGCAAAAGAAGTTTCACGATTTTGATGTTGGTTTTGTCCATGACCACGGTTTTTCGCAAAGATCGCTTTCGTTTCCTGGTCTTCGTCGTCAGAATGTGGCTGCCATGCGATTTGTTGAAAACGAACTTTCCGGTCCCGGTTCGTTTGAATCGTTTCGCGGCGCCTCGATTGCTTTTGAGTTTCGGCATTTTATAGATTCTCCTTGTTTACAGGCGTCAAACACAAGATGGCGCAAGTAATGCGACATGCGATTACTCGCGCCACCAAAATGGTCCGACGTCGTTTTTTTGTCTGAAAATTCTAAATTTTGTCAAGCAACGGCGCGTGGCTCATTTGGGCGCCAGCACCATCATCATCGTACGTCCTTCAAACTTGGGCTCTTGCTCGACCACGGAGATATCCTCCGTTTGCCGGGAGATTGTGTCGAGGATTTCGCGCGCCTGCTCCGAGAGGGTTATCTCCCTTCCCCTGAACAACACGGTCACTTTGACCTTGTCTTTCTTTTCTATGAACCGTTTGATGTGACCAATCTTGACCATCAGGTCGTGATCGCCGGTTTTGGGACGAACCTTGATCTCCTTGACCTGGAACGTGGTCTGTTTCTTCTTGGCCTCCTGCAATTTTTTGGTCTGCTCGTACTTGTAACGACCATAGTCCATGATTTTGCAAACTGGCGGATTCGCGTTCGGCGAAACTTCGACCAAATCCAGACCTGCCTCCAGAGCGGCCGTGATCGCTTGCTTCACAGGCACGACCCCGACTTGGTTGCCGTCCTGATCGATCAGTCTTACCTCTCTGGATCTGATGTCCTGATTTATATTGGTCTTATCCTTACTTGGCTGTTTAAAGGGCTTTTTAGGGTATGCTATGCTTTTCACCTCCCACAGAGTTTTTTTGGCGTTACCAAGCCTCAAGGCGTACGCCGACAAAATAATTTTTTCAATCTCCAAGAATATAAAACGGATTCGATAATTGCAAGAAAAAAATGAAAGAAAGTTTACTGTCTTAAAGTATATTCCGCAAGCAGGCTTCCACGCCAGTACCGACAATCGGGATTCGAAAAAAAAGCTTTGAACAGTTCCAGGCTTTCCCGCCTACGAACGCGGGTCCTGATCTCGACTCCGCAGTTGGAATAAAGAGGGGCGAGCGCCGACAGGTCGCAATTGGTGCCTCCGCCCATGACGTCCTCGTAGGCCCAAACGATGCGCCTTGTCCCCGCAAGAATCAATGCGGCGAAACACATCAGGCACGGTTCCATGGTACAATAGACCGTAAATTCCTTGTGATCGATATTTCCGTTCAATGAAGCCAGGTTCCGCAATGCGAGTATCTCGGCATGGTCGATTTCGTTGGCATGCTCCAGGCTGTTCTTTCTGGCGCCGCCCACGACGACCCGGTCATTTTCGACCATGACGCATCCAACGGGAAACTCGCCCGCCGCAAGGGCTTTCTTCGCTTCGCCAAGAGCGAATCCCATGAAATATTCGTCGCGTTCCATCAAGTCGCGGCCTTTTTCGATACCTTTACTATGGTTTTGCATAAGACGGATCACAACCGGCAGACGTTGCCGTCGCAAGGACAGGAATCGTCGACCTCGTACGCGTACAATATCCGAGATTCCATTTCCGTCCGATTCTCGGGAATCGGCTTGAAATTGTAATTGTCGAATCTATCGACGATCTCTTTTTTTTCGGGGATGGCCGAAAGGTCGTTGCCGAGAATTCTTCCCGTTGCTCCATCCAGCAACTCCGCGTCTATTCCGTTCGAAACCACCACAAGAGGAATCTGATAGGGTTTCAGAAGCCTGGAGACAGCGAGGGCGGGCCGTACGCGGGTGACTAGGCTGCCCGGACCGTATTTGACGACCATGACGACTTTGTCGCGAACTCGTACGCAAAAATCGATTTTCAGCATGGCCTTCTTGTCGCCGGCCCGAGCGACCAGCGGGACCTTTGCCGTCACATCCGTTTTTTCGTAGCCCTTCCGACCCACCAGAAACCGTGCGAGCCCTTGACGCAAACGCTCGTCGTGATTGTCCTCGATCGTTTCGCCGGTGAGAAAATCCTCCATCTCGCCGAGTACCAAGTGATGTTTCGATTCGTTCATATATACAATCCGATAAAACGCATTAAATTTTAGCCCAACAAGCGGCAGTTCGGGATATAAACAGATTTTTCTTTACAAATCAAATGAATTGTGAAAATACTGCGCGTTCTCGGTTTTTATTTTAATTTTAACGGATTGGTGAACAGGTCGTGCCGACGACTATAAACAGGGAAGCGGCCGGAGTGCCGCAAATCGAAAGCGAAACGGAAAGATTTTCGATTCGCGAGGATTTTCAAGACAGGGAAAAAGGGTTCATCTCCCCTTATGGATGTTTGAGTTCCCACACGCGCGGGCGACGCATATCCGAAAAGACATGCACCATACGAACGCCTTTCCAGGTCGATCGGGACAGAATCGTCTATTCCAATGCGTTCAGACGCATGAAATACAAAACCCAAGTGTTCCTTTCCCCCATGGGGGATGTCTATCGGACCCGCCTGACGCATACTTTGGAAGTCTCCCAGATGGCACGCACCATCGCGAGAGCTATGAGATTGAACGAGGATTTGGCGGAGGCCATAGCTTTGGGGCACGACCTCGGGCATCCTCCCTTCGGCCACAGTGGCGAAATGGCCCTGAAGGAAATCGGATCGAACGAATTTTCCCACCACAAGCAGAGCCTGCGGGTTGTGGATATTCTGGAAAAAAACGGCAAGGGGCTGAATCTGACCTACGAGGTTAGGGACGGTATTTTAAAGCATTCGAAGGGGTACGGGGAGATTCTACCCGACAATCCCCGGGAACTTGCCGTGACCATAGAGGGAAGGATCGTCAGAATCGCCGATATAATGGCCTATTTAAACCACGATTTGGACGACGCCATCAGAAGCGGAGTGGTCAAAAGGGAACAGATTCCGAACATTTGCGTGGATACCTTGGGGGAGAGCCACTCGGAACGCGCCACCACCATGATTCGGGACCTCATATTCTCGAGCCGCGAGGAGAACAACCGGTTTCGGCTGCGAATAAGCGATTCCGTTCACGAGGCCATGACCGTTTTGCGGGAATTTCTTTACGAAAACGTCTACCGTTCCGAAAAGGTCCACAAGGAGTTTTTGAAGGCCAAAAAGATCCTCTCGGAACTTTACGCCTTCCTGATGGAAAACGAGGAGATGCTGTACCGGGAAATGAACAGCGTGGAAATGGGTGCCGTGGCGAAAAACGGCCAACCCAGGGAAAGGATTGTCTGCGATTTCATCGCCAGCATGACCGACCGCTATGCATTGAATCTCTACTCGAAGATTTTTTTCCCCTCGCCCCAGGTATAATCCGCAAATATCCATTGACGATAGCGAGGAAAATCAATGAACGACAGCGCGCCCGGGAGCCGTGAAATTTTATCGGACGCTTCCCTTGCCGTTTTTTTCGAGAAGCTGAAGGCTTTGTTTTCGTCGATGGACGAAAAATACGCGAAAGCCGCCGCCCATTACGGATTTGTCTGCGACGGATGCGACGACAACTGCTGCCTGACCAGATTTCATCACCACACGTTTCTTGAATTTTTTTGTCTGAAAAAAGCGATAGAGGAGCTTCCCGACAATTTGCGTAAACAAGCCCTCGAAAAAGCGAAAGATGTTGTCGTCGCCCACGCCGAAGCCGATAAAGACGAAGGGGCGGTCAGAATCATGTGCCCCGTGAATTTCGAGGGGCGTTGCGCCGTCTACGAAAACCGTCCTATGATTTGCAGGCTTCACGGAATTCCAAGCGAATTGAAGCCGCCCGGCGGGCTCGGTTCGGCTCGTCTGATCGTTATGCCCGGGTGCGATGCTTTTTCCCGCCAATGCGAAAGCATGAACTATCGTCCGTTCGACCGCACGCAGTTTTACCTGAAACTATCGGCGCTGGAGAACGAATTCAAAAAAAGCCTCGGACTCGACCGAAAAATCAAAATGACCGTTGCGCAAATCGTCCTGTGCGATCCCGACGATTTGGCGATACCATAAGGTTTGCGAACAAAGCATGAAAAGTATCGATCTCGACAAGATAGGGGAACTTCCGGGAAAAAGACTGGACGAAGATTCGACGTTTTCCTTCGAATGCCATCCGGGAGTTTCCTGCTTCAACCTGTGCTGCCGCAACCTGAATCTTTTTCTGTATCCGTACGACGTAATGCGTTTGAAACACAACCTGGGGATTTCCTCGGGCGAGTTTTTGGACAAATACGTGGACGCGGTCCTGCGGCCGGGAGAATATTTTCCGGACGTGTTGCTCCACATGGCCGAAAACAGCGAGATGACATGCCCTTTTCTGTCCGACGAAGGTTGTCGCGTATACCCGGACCGTCCCGACTCCTGCCGTACCTTTCCGGTGGAGCAGGGAATGATTTTCGACAGAAAAGGAAAGGAAGCCATGCCGGTTCATTTTTTCAGGCCTCCCGATTTCTGCCGAGGGCAGGACGAATCGACGGTCTGGACGCCGAAAACCTGGGAGAGGGACCAGGAGGCCGAACAGCATCATCGGATGACCGCAAAGTGGGCGAAAATAAGAGCGATGTTCCAATCCGATCCTTGGGGATTGGAAGGACCGGAAGGGTCAAAAGCCAAGATGGCGTTCATGGCCGTCTACAACCTCGACGGATTTCGCGAATTCGTTTTCGGAAGCAGTTTTCTCAAGCGCTACAACATCAAATCCGCCTTGGTCAAAAAAATGAAGAAAGACGACCTGGCTCTGTTGGAATTCGGATTCGAATGGGTGAAATTCTTCGTGTGGTCGGTTCCGTCGAAAAACATACATGTCAAGCGCTCTTTATAAAACCCCGTCCGGCATCGGAGGAACTTTTTCGCCTCCCACGACAAAACCTCCGTCCAGACGCAAAACGCTTCCGGTCATGAAGGGAGCGTCCTTCAAGATGTAAAGCACCGCTTTGACAACATCCTCCATATCGCCGGTTCTGCCCAATGGAGTGCGATCTATTATCGCCTCCTTCTGCTCCGGCGATAAAAGCCCCCATCCTCTCGTTCCCTCCGCATGGCGCGTTTTAAAGAAACCCAGCATGATTTCGTTCACGCGGACCTCCGGCGCCCCCGTTCGCGCCCACGTTTCCGTCAACAGAGACACTCCGCGATTGGCGGCCGAATAGCCGTCGTTGAATATCAGTCCGGCGGGCCCCGAACGCCCCACGATTCCGGCTATGGACGAAAAATTGATCACGGCGCCGTCGCCCGAGGCTTTCAAATACGGCAAAACCGCGTCGAATACCCACCATTTCGCCCGAAGAGTCGTCGCGAACTCCAGGTCCCACTGTTCCTTTCGATAAGCTCCGTGGACCACGGGCCATCCGCCTCTTTCTATATTGTTGATCAAGATGTCGAGGCGATCGAATCGGGCTACCGTTTTTTCCACGACTTCGCCTATTTTTTCCGTGTCCAAAAGATCCGCCTTTATAATAAGGTGTTCGGTGCCCGATTGGGCGAAATCCGATTTCATGCTCTCGACCGCTTCGGGCCAATCGAAATAGGTCAAAGCTACCTTCACGCCATTTCGGGCAAGCGCAAGGCCGATTTCCTTTCCGATCCCTTTGACGGCCCCGAGAACCAGAGCGACCTTTTTTTTCAATTCCATTGATCTTTCTTTCCATTTATGGGTGGCGGGCCGAATCGGTCGACGAAGGATGCGGCAATTCCGCCTAAAGGGAAGAGAACCGATCCGTCAACCGATTCGACCGGCCACCCGCTTTTTATGAAAGACTGTCGTCGAGATTGCCGAAAAGCGTCCTTTTAAGCCAAGCGAGGCTTATTTTCAAGAGGGCGACGTCGTCCCCCGTCCTCGCCAAGTCGAAGAGTTCTTGGTCGAAGTCGGACGCTTCCAGTTCACCTTTGTCGAATATGTTTTTTCGGAAATCGTCCAGATCGTAGCAGGCCATGTGAAACAATCGAGCGGACTTCAAATCAAGCGGACCCGGCAGAAAGCGGTTCTTGGCGCTTATGATCTCCATGAGCAGATCGTTGGTCTGATTGTAAAAGGGCAGACCTTGGTCTTCCATCCATTGCCTGACGGTCTGTTTTTCACCACTCTCGAATCCACGACAATGGGGTTCCTTGAGGAGCATGAAATGCTCGGCGACGACGCCTGTTTCCCGGTTGCGGGAAACGGCCCGGGCGAGAGGATAAATTCTGCAAGAGGAAGGCCTGTTTTCGTAGACGCCGCATCCTTCGGGCGTAACAAACGGGCATTTCAGAGAATCGGCCGGGTCTTGCCTGAGTCGAACCACGGGAAGTCCTGTTTCGGGCCCTGTGTGCTGAACGGCGTATCGTTCCAGAAATTCCCGGTATGAAAGACCCGTATGGTTTTTAAGACGCATGATGTCGTATGGGGTTAAAAATTGGTTCAGGTCGCGGCAGCATCCGTTGAAACACGGCACATGTGGCCCGCACGAGAATGTGAAAAAATCGTCGGGACCGATCGCGACGAATTGGTTGTCCATTGTTTTTATTTCCTTTTGATGGTTTGGTTCCCTTTTTCACGTTAAAGAAAATCGATTGCGTTTTTTCGAATGCCGCGTATAATAAAACATTTTTTAAGTTCGTGGCAAGGAGAGGCTCGTTAAATTCGCGAATTCGATGTTCTTTCGCGTTTTTTTCGGGTTGGCCGACTGGGGGGGGGAGAGAGTTTCGGGGGAGGGAAATGGTATCGGGAGAAAGCGGGGCTTGCATGCGGCCCGCCGGAAGAGAAATTCGAATTTTTTAATGAACTGTGTTCACTATGTTTTAGTCTTTGCACAATATATGGTGTATATCTTTCGTCGGTTCCCCCATTTGTTGGGAAGCTCTCTGCTCCCAAGGGCGTCGGTTCTCATTTTTTAAATTATCCGGTTAAAAGTTCTTGACATTGCAAATCATGGATGCTAAATATGCGCTTTGATTTTAAACGATACATATCTCATTAATATTATTACACATTTCGATTATTCGTCGTTTGGCGACCATAAAGTTTTTGGGATTAAAAAACAACGAGTTTCAAGAAAAAGACGCGCTCTGTAACGAGCAATTTGAGGAAGGAGGTGTGAAATAGTTTTTCAGGATTTATTTACCGGTATATGGTTCGTGATTGGATAACACCAACAACCGTTTAACGCTAGGAGGGATTATTAATGCCAAGCTTTGTAATTCAAGAAAAATGTGACGGCTGCAAAGGCGGGGACAAGACTGCATGTATGTACATTTGTCCCAACGACCTGATGGTTTTGGACCCGAACGCAATGAAGGCCTATAACCAGGAGCCCGATCAGTGCTGGGAATGCTTTTCGTGCGTGAAAATCTGCCCGACCCAGGCCATCGAAGTGCGCGGATACTCCGACTTCGTACCCCTTGGAAGCAGCGTAATGCCGATGATGGGTACCGAAGATGTAATGTGGACCTGCAAGTTCAGAAACGGCACGGTCAAACGCTTTAAGTTCCCCATCCGGACGACCCCGGAAGGCGAGGCCAACGCATACAGCAGCCTCAAGGGCAAGAATCTGGACAGCGGCTTGCTGGCCACCGAGGAAGCCGATGGATACACCATTCCGACCCCGAAGGAGCTTGCATAATCCAAGCGTTCGGCGGGATTTTCCTCAATTTGCAATACGATTTAACTTTTTAGGAGGATAAAATATGGCATTACCAAATAAGGTAGCTGGTGAGCTTAAAGCGGTTAAGGATCCCGAAGTAGTGGAGAAAGAAGTTGACGTCCTGATCGTAGGCGGCGGTATGGCTGCTTGCGGCACTGCTTTCGAGGTTAAGAAATGGTTGCCCGAAGATCAAAAAGTTCTGCTTTGCGACAAAGCCGCCATGGAAAGAAGCGGCGCTGTTGCGCAGGGCCTTTCCGCCATCAATACCTACATCGGCGAAAACTCCCCCGACGATTACGTCCGCATGGTACGTAACGACCTGATGGGACTTGTTCGCGAAGACCTGATTTTCGACCTTGGCTGCCACGTGGACGACTCCGTGCATCTGTTCGAGGAGTGGGGACTTCCGATTTGGAAGAAAACCGAAGACGGAAAGAACCTGGACGGCAAAAAAGGCCTGAAAATGGGGTCGTTGAAAGGCGGCGCCAAACCTGTCCGTACCGGTAAATGGCAGATCATGATCAACGGCGAGTCCTACAAGAGGATCGTGGCCGAGGCCGCCAAGAAAGCCATCGGCGAGGACAACATTCTCGAGCGTTGCTTTATCGTCGAGCTTCTGCTGGACGCCAACAAAGAGAATCAGGTAGCCGGCGCTGTCGGTTTCTCTCTGCGCGAGAACAAAGTTTACATCATCAAAGCCAAGGCCGTTATGATCGCTTGCGGCGGCGCTGTCAACATTTACCAGCCGCGTTCGGTCGGCGAGGGCAAAGGCCGCGCCTGGTACCCCGTATGGAATGCCGGTTCCACCTATTACATGGGCATGAAAGTGGGCGCCGAGCTTTCCATGATGGAAAACCGTTTCACCCCGGCCCGTTTTAAAGACGGTTACGGCCCGGTCGGCGCATGGTTCCTCCTGTTCAAGGCCAAAACCCTGAACGGTCTGGGCGAGAACTTCGCAGCAAGCGATGCAGCCAAGAAAGAACTGGAGAGATACGCTCCGTACGGAACCGCCGCCATCACCCCGACCTGTCTGCGTAACCACCTGATGCTGTTCGAGATGAAAGAAGGCCGCGGCCCGATCATCATGGACACCGTCACCGCTCTGGCCACCCTCGGAAAAACCATGGACAAGAAGGAACTCAAGCATCTGGAAGCCGAAGCTTGGGAAGACTTCCTCGACATGACCTGCGGACAGGCCAACCTGTGGTGCGCCACCGACACCGAGCCCGAGAAGAAAAACTCCGAAGTTATGCCGACCGAGCCCTACCTGTTGGGTTCGCACTCCGGCTGCTGCGGTTTCTGGGTCTCCGGCCCGAACTACGACTGGGTACCGGCCGCCTACAAGTGGGGCTACAACCGCATGACCACCGTCAACGGTCTGTTCACCGCAGGCGACGGCGTCGGTTGCTCCGGCCACAAGTTCTCCTCCGGCTCCCATGCCGAGGGACGTATGGTCGCCAAGGAAATGGTCAGATTCGTGCGCGACAACGCCGCGTTCAAACCGGCTATCAAACAGTCCAAGGACGAATTGGTGGAGTTGGTCTACAAACCGGTACGCCTGTTCCTGGCGAACAAGGACTACACCACCGCCATCGACATCAATCCGGCTTACGTCAAACCCTCGGGAATGGCGCTGCGCCTTATGAAAGCCACCCATGAGTACGGCGCTGGAACAGCCACTTACTACATGACCACCAGCAAGAACCTTGAGATCATCATGGACATGCTGAACACCATGAAGGAAGACTGCGAAAAACTGGGTGCCGGCGACTTGCACGAGCTGATGCGAGCATGGGAGATCAAACACCGCATTTGGACGGTCGAGGCTCACCTGCGTCACATCCAGTTCCGTAAAGAAACCCGTTATCCGGGATTCTACTATCAGGCCGACTACCCCGGACAGGACGACGCCAACTGGTTCTGCTTCGTCAACTCCAAGTACGATCCCAAAGCCGGTAAATGGGATACCTTCAAGAAAGACTACATCAAGCTCATTCCCTAACTTGGGACATGTAGCTGCAATGACCACGGCCTTTCTTTAAGGACTTGAAACAATAAACCTCCAAGCGTCGAAAGGCGCTTGGAGGTTTTTGTTAAGTAAAGCTCCCCATATTGGTTTCGGGCGATATCCAAGGGATAAATGGAATTTGAAACTGGAAATTTGAAACCTATGCTTGAAAAAAAAATTCATGTCCTTCCATCCTTTGTTCAACCCAAAAAACTATTCAAAAAAATATCAGAGGGTTTCCAGTTTCGAGTCTCGAATTTCAGGTGGAAGATATTCAGGATATCGCCTGAGTTTTTGAATTCAAGGAACAACTGGTCGAAAGACAAGCCGGTTTAGAAAAATGAAACTAATAATTCACGGAGGGATAGCATGACAGAGAACATAGAAGCCTCTGGAAGCGGAAGCATTCTGGTTGTCGGAGGGGGTATCAGTGGCTTGACCGCGGCCCTCGAAGCGGCCGAAGTGGGGTACGAGGTATTCCTGGTTGAAAAAAACCCTTACCTGGGCGGAAGAGTAGCGCAATTGAACCAATATTTTCCTAAGCTATGCCCTCCGACCTGCGGTCTGGAAATCAATTTTAGGAGAATCAAGGACAATCCCCGGATCCACACTTTCACCCTTGCCGAAGTCGCCAAGGTCGAGGGCGGTCCGGGAGGCTACAAGGTTTCCGTTAAGATGAGCCCTAGGTTCGTCAATGAAAACTGCACCGCTTGCGGTGCCTGCGATGCGGTTTGTCCGGCGGAGAGAAGCAACGAGTTCAATTTCGGCATGGACATGTCGAAGGCGATCTATCTGCCTTTCGAGATGGCTTTCCCCACTAGGTACGTCGTGGATTCCATCGCGTGCCATGGTTCCGATTGCGGCAAATGCGTCGAGGTTTGCAAATACGACGCCATCGATCTGAACATGAAGGAAAAGACCATCGACTTGCAGGTCGGATCGATCGTGTGGGCCACCGGCTGGACGCCCTACGACGCTACTAGGATGGACAATCTCGGGTTTGGCCAGTATCCCAACATTGTCACCAACATGATGATGGAAAGAATGGCCGCGATAAACGGCCCCACAAAAGGTCAGATCCAAAGGCCCTCGGACGACAAGGCCCCGAAAAGCGTAGCTTTCGTCCAATGCGCTGGCTCCAGGGACGCCAATCATTTGCCCTACTGCTCGTATATTTGCTGCATGGCTTCGTTGAAGCAGGCGACTTACGTCAGAGAAAGATGCCCGGACGCGAAAATCTATATTTTCTATATTGACTTGAGGACTCCCGGGCAGCGTTACGAGAATTTCTACAAGAAGATCAAGGAAGATGAAAACGTCTTCTTCATCAAGGGCAAAGTTGCCGAGGTTAGCGAGAATTCGGATAACAACAATGTCACTGTGGTTGCTGAAAATGCCGTTACCGGCGAAAAAATCCGACAGGAAGTCGAGATGGTCGTGCTGGCTACCGGTATGCAGCCGACAGCCGCGCTGGGCAAGCTGCCCGCCGATCTGAAAGTTACCGAGGACGGTTTTATGGTCAACGATTACGACAAGGGCGGGATGTTCGCTACCGGTTGCGCCAACAAGCCGCTGGATGTAATGTCGTCGAACCAAAACGCGACGGGTATGGCCCTTAAGGCAATTCAAACCCTGGTGAAGAGGTAGGAGGTTATCCATGAGTAAAAAATTTGGTGCGTATATCTGTACAGGATGCGGCATCGGAGATGCTTTGGATATTGATGCGATAAAGGAGATCGCCGAGGAAGAAGCCTGGCCGGTCAAAACGCATCCGTTCCTCTGCGGCAAGGAAGGCGCGGAGATGATCAAAGCCGATGTTGCGAAAGGGACGAACAGAGTTCTTGTGGCGGCATGTTCGCGACGGGTGAATTTCGACGTTTTTCGTTTCGAAGGGGCCATCGTGGATCGTTGCAACCTCCGCGAGCAAGTGGTCTGGTCGCATCCCAGGTCCGAGTTCCCTGCGCTCACGGAAGACCAGAAGGATGACGGCGTGCATTTCGACCGCCTCCAGATGCTTGCCGAGGACTATGTTCGCATGTCCATGGCCAAACTGGAAAAGGTAAAGGAGGTCGAACCCTACAAGCTTGACGAATTCACGAGTAAGATTCTGGTCATCGGCGGCGGCGTAACCGGCATGGCGGCTGCTCTCGACGCTGCCAACGCGGGATACGACGTCACCATCGTCGAAAAAGAAGCTGCACTAGGCGGCTACGCCAAGACCTTGAGGAAGCAGCTTCCCACGAAGATGCCCTACGACAAGCTCGAGGTTCCGATCGTCGACGATATGATCAAAAAGGTGAAAGACCATCCCAAAATCGCGGTCAAGACCAAGACCGAGGTGGCTCGTCTTGCCGGACAGCCCGGCGATTTCACCGTGACCCTGAAGACTCCTGGCCAGAAGATCGAGTTCGACGTTCCTTATCCTCTTCCCGACGAGATGAAGGTGGACGAGAACGGAAAAGAGCTGGACCAGGAAATTCTGATCCAAAAATATAATGAATACAACGAAGGCCGAAAAGACATTCTGACTTTCGACCCCAACGGGGAAAAGTTCGGCGCGGTCGTTCTCGCGGCAGGGTGGCGTCCATACAAGCCCGAAAAGGAAGAGTTCGCCCATTTGGGATACGGCGAGATCGCGGATGTTATTTCGAACCACGATTTCGAGCAGCTCGCTGCCAAGGGAACGCTTACACGTCCGTCCGACGGAAAAGAGGCGAAATCGGTCGTTTTCATCCAGAGCCCCGGCCTTGGAAAAGATTTCGACTTCGATTACGGCGGATCCGTTCTGAGCATGGTTGCTTTGAAGCATGCCAAATACGTGCGCGAGTTTTATCCCGAGGATGGAAAATCCTTCGTGTTTTATCAGCACATGAGGACCCCCGGACTCTTGGAGAACTTTTACAAAAGCATGCAGCAGGACACCGGAATTTTCCTGACCAAAGGCGAGGTAACAAAGGTTTCCAGGAATGGAGACGGGCTTTTGATCGAAGCCGACAACACCCTGCTCGGAGAGAAGGTCCAAGTCAGGGCCGACTTGGTCGTTCTTGCTCTTGGAATGGTGCCGAGAACGGTCGACGACCCCATTGTCAACCTGGCTTACCGCCAGGGGCCTGCCTTCAGGGACATCGGACTTTTCAACGGTTACGTGGATTCCAACTTCATTTGTTTCCCCTATGAAACCCAAAGGACCGGCATCTACGCCGCAGGCCCCATCAGAAGAACCATGTCCATAGACGAGTCCCTCGAGGATGCCGCCGGCGCCGCCTTGAAAGCCATTCAGAGCGTGGAATGCTCCGAAAAGGGCAAGGCCGTTCATCCGAGGTCCGGAGACATGACATTCCCCGACTTCTTTTTCCAGCGCTGCACCCAGTGCAAACGCTGCACCCAGGAATGTCCGTTCGGCGCTTTGGACGACGACGAAAAAGGCACGCCGAAACCCAATCCGACCCGTTGCCGTCGATGCGGAACCTGCATGGGCGCTTGTCCGGAGCGTATCATCAGCTTCGCCGACTACAGTCCCGACAGCGTCGGCTCCATGGTAAAGTCCGTAAAGGTTCCTTCGGCGGACGATTACGAAGAGCCTCCCATGAGAATCTTGGGCTTGGTTTGCGAAAACGACGCCTATCCGGCCCTCGACATCGCCGGACTGAATCGTTTGAGCTTCTCCGCCGACGTCAGGTTCATCCCCGTTCGCTGCCTTGGCTCCATGAACGTCATTTGGATCAAGGACGCGTTGTCCCAGGGAATGGACGGCGTATTTTTGCTCGGATGCAAACACGGTGACGACTATCAGTGTCACTTCGTCAAAGGAAGCGAACTTGCCGAAATTCGCGTCAAAAAGATCGGGGACGCCCTCGCCAGCCTCGCTTTGGAAGAAGAGCGTGTCGCTCAGTTCCAGGTGGCTATAGACGAATACGACAAGCTCCCTGAAATCATCAACAAATTCGTCGAAGAAATCGAAGCTATTGGACCGAATCCGTTCAAGGGCTTCTAAGCTTCGAAAAAGGAGACGTCCACTTGAAGTCAATATTTCTCTGTCTAGCGAGGAGGTGCTGAAATGGCAGAACCCTATATGATCGAACCTGATCTTAATTTCATCAAGGAAATTGGTATAATGGGCGGCGACGACCTGAAAAAGTGCTATCAATGCGCAACATGTTCGGTCGCCTGTCCCATTTCGCCCGACAACCATCCTTTTCCGAGGAAAGAGATGATTGCGGCCTCTTGGGGACTCAAGGACCGCCTAGTCGGAAACGCCGATATCTGGCTGTGTCACAACTGCGGCGACTGCACGACCCGTTGCCCGCGCGAAGCAAAGCCCGGAGACGTTCTTGCGGCTATCCGCACCTACGCTATAAAGGAGTACGCGTTTCCGAAAAAACTGGCCGAAATGGTGAACGACCCGAAAAAGCTCCCGCACATTCTGGCCATTCCCGCAGTGTTGTTCATCGTACTGGGCGTCATCACCGGGCTGCTCGATTTCACCCCCGAGGGAGACCACGTCGCGCACGCCAACTTTTTCTCCACTTGGCTCGTCGATCTGATTTTTGTCCCGGCCACTTTCTTCGCCATCGCCGTCTTCGGCATGGGACTCAAACGCTTCCTGAGCGACATTCACCAGAACGCGTTGATCGAGGGGAAAACCGACAAGGAGAAAATCGAACCGGTCGAATTCGTCAAGGCCTTGGGAAGGATAATACCCACGATCCTGAAGCATCAGAAATTCACCGAGTGCGGTGAAAACCGCGAACGAAGCACCTCGCATATGATGGTTCTTTACGGTTTCATCGGGCTTTTCATCGTTACCAACATTTTCTTCGTGGTTCTCTATGTGTTCGGGATTCACGGCCCCTATTCGCAGCTGAACCCGGTGAAGTGGCTTGCCAACGTGGCCGGCGTTACGCTTGTGATCGGCTCGTTGCTGATGATCAAAAAGCGGCTGGATCAGAAAGACCAGAAATCCACCTACAAGGATTGGTTCCTGGTCGGAATGGTCTTCGCAGTCGCCATTACCGGCATGCTGACCGAAATGACAAGGTTGGGGGGTGCCGCCGGCTTGACCTACTTCATATACTTCATCCATCTGATCACGGTATTTTGCATAATCGCATACCTGCCGTACACGAAGCTGGCCCACTTGGTCTACAGGACCGTGGCCATGGCATACGCGGAGTATTCGAACCGGAAATAAATCAAATTAGATAGGTTCATAAAAAAAAGGGAAGCTGGTTTCAGCTTCCCTTTTTTATGATCGCGCGGATGAGGCCGGTTTTATTTTCTGTATATTCTTTAAGTGTTTTCAAGTTGTACGCATGCTTGCAAAATCGTTTTCTATTTTTCCCCCGAACCGGAAAGTTCTCCCCCGATAGCTTCTTCGACGGCGTCTACGATCTCTCCGCTTCGCAAGATTTTCGTTACTGTTTCAATATCCTTGTACAGATCCCGGTCGCGTTCCATGAAAGACACGTGACGGCGGATCGTCTTGTATGCGGCACGGGTGCCTTTTCCCAAAGCCATGCTGTTGTTTTCCGTAACCAAGTCGTATGCCTGGGCCGCGCAGAGCAACTCGATGGCGGCAACGTGCTGCACGTTTTGAAGGATTTCCCGGGTCTGTCTCATGGCGATGGACCCCATGCTGACATGGTCCTCCTTGTTGGCCGAGGTCGGAATGGAATCCACGCAGGCGGGATGGGCCAGGACCTTGTTTTCCGAAACGAGCGCTGCGGCCACGTATTGCGCGATCATGAATCCGGAGTCAAGGCCGCTGTTTTTTGCCAAGAAAGCGGGGAGTTCGCTGAGTTGCGGATTGACGAGTCGCTCGATTCGCCTTTCGGAAACGCTCCCCAGCTCGGCCAGCCCCATGGAAAGATAATCGGCCGCCATTGCTATGGGCTGGCCGTGAAAATTTCCCCCAAGGCGAACTTCTTCCGTGTCCGCGAAAATCAGCGGGTTGGTCGTGGTGGAGTTGATTTCGATATCGATCACCCTCATTGCGTGGGCGACAGCATCCTTGCTCGCCCCATGGATTTGCGGCGAACAGCGCAGCGTGTATGCGTCCTGTATCCGGGCGCATCCCGCGTGGGATGCAATGATTTCGCTGTTCGCGGTAAGTCGGAGCATATTGTCGGCGGTGGCGACTTGGCCTGGATGGGGACGCACCGCATGAATGCGCGGATCGAATTCTGACTTGCTTCCCATCAGCACTTCCAAGGTCATCGCACAAGCGATATCGACCGTTTTGGACAATCGAATGGCGTCTTCCACGACCAGCAAGCCGATGGCGGTCATCGTCTGGGTACCGTTTATCAAGGCCAGACCTTCTCCGGCCCCCAGTTGAATCGGTTTCAGTCCGATTTTTTCTATCGCTTCTTCGCCGGAAAGGAGTTGGCCTTTGTAGAAAGCCTCTCCTCGCCCGATAAGCAAAAGCCCCATGTGCGCGGCCGGGGCTAAATCTCCGCTGGCTCCTACGGAACCTTTTTCCGGAATTACGGGAGTAACGCCTTCGTTCAAAAAGGCCAAAAGATATCGAAGGGTTTCCATGCGCGCGCCGCTGTAGCCCAGAGAAAGGTCGTGAATCCGCAAAGCCATCATCGCCCGGACGATCTCTTCGGAAAAAGGCCGCCCGACTCCTGCGGCATGGCTCATGAATATATTTTCCTGGAGCCGTCGCGTATACTTTTTCGAAATGGTCTTGTCGCAAAGCGCACCGAATCCCGTGGTGATCCCGTAAATTATCTTTCCTTCGTCTACCCAGCGCCTGACCAATTCCCGGGTCCGTTCGACTCGCTTTTCGCATTCTTCCGACAATGCGGCGATTTCGCCGTGGCGAGCGACCGACACGATGTCCTTTCTTGCAACGGGAACTTTATCCAGGAAAACGGGCGGCATAAGTCAAGGCTCCTTTTCGAACAAGGCATCCACCGCCGACGATACCAGATCGTCGTCGGCAGGATAGGGGATCGTGATTTGGTCCCCGTAGGGATTCTCCCTATTGTAGGATGTTGCGACGGAAATCGCGTTGGGATTTCCGGCCCAACTGCGACGAGCGATGCCTCCCATGACATCCCAGGTCAGGGCGGATTCGATAATGCGGTCGATCCTTTCGCTTCCGTCGAGCACGAGGCCGAAACCGCCGTTTATCGCCTTTCCGATGCCTGTCCCGCCGCCGTTGTGCAGGGCCACCAGGGACATGCCGCGAGCCGCGTTTCCGGCGAAGCCATGGACGGCCATGTCCGCGCACACGTTGCTTCCGTCTTTGATATTGGCGGTTTCCCTGAAGGGCGAATCCGTGCCCCCCGGATCGTGATGGTCGCGCCCCAGCATGATCGGCCCGACCTCTCCGTCGCGAACCATTTTGTTGAATCTCAAGGCGATTCGCATGCGTCCTTCGGCGTCCTGGTACAAAATTCGGGCCCGACTTCCCACAACAAGGTTGTTCTTTTCCGCGTCGCGAATCCAAATCCAGTTGTCCCGATCCATAGGACGGCGCTTCGGGTCGATGCAATCCTGGGCCGCCTTGTCGGTTGTTAAAAGGTCTTCGTGCTTGCCGGAAAGGCAGACCCACCGAAAAGGTCCATAGCCGTAATCGAAAATGGGACCCATGATGTCTTCGAAGTAGGAGGGGAAAATAAAGCCGTCTTTTGCGTCCCGGCCGTTTTTGGCGATATCCCGAACTCCGGCGTCGAATACGGCCTTCAAAAACGAGTTGCCGTAATCGAAAAAATAGGCTCCTAGTTCGACCAGGCGGCGAACAAGTTCGATATGGCGTTTTAAACTCTTGTCGACCAGGCGTCTGAAAAGTTCGCGGTCTTCCGACAGCAATCCGGTTCTCTCCGCGAAAGAGATACCGGCAGGACAGTATCCTCCGTCGTAGACGGCGTGGCAGGAGGTCTGGTCGGAAAGAAGGTCGATGCGGAAGCGGTTGTCGGCGGCATATTGCAGAAGATCCACGACGTTGCCGCAGTAGGCGATGGAAAGCGGCTTTTTTTGATTGCGGGCTTGGTCGGCGGTTCGAAATACGGTTCCGAGATCGTCGGAAACCATGCCGACCCATCCTTGCCTTTTCCGGGTGTCGATGCGCGAGGGATCCACCTCTGCCACGATGGAGACGGCTCCGGCGATTTCGGCGGCTTTTGGCTGCGCGCCGCTCATGCCTCCCAGGCCCGAAGAGACGAAAAGCAAGCCGGCCAGGTTCGCGTCCGACGCCACCCCGCACATCTTTCGTCCGGCGTTCAAGAGCGTGTTGTAGGTCCCGTGGACTATGCCTTGAGGTCCGATGTACATCCAGCCGCCGGCGGTCATCTGGCCGTAGGAAGTGACGCCCATCTGCGCTGCGATTTCCCAGTCTTCCAAGTTGTCGTAAAGCCCGACCATCAGACCGTTGGTGATAATCACGCGGGGATTGTCCGGCTCCGACTTGAAGAGTCCCAGCGGATGCCCCGACTGCACGACCAAGGTCTGGGTTTCCGACAGTTCCTCGAGATAGCGTTTGATCAGAAGATACTGCATCCAATTTTGGCAAACGCTTCCGGTCTCCCCGTACGTCACCAGTTCATACGGGTAGAGGGCCACGTCGAAATCGAGATTGTTGTCGATCATCAGCTGAAAGGCCTTGCCCGCCAGACAGCGTCCCTTGTATTCATTCACCGGCTTGGACGAAATGGGACCGGCCGGGCGAAACCTGTATGCGTAAATACGGCCGCGATCTTTGAGTTCCTGCAAAAATTCGGGAATCAAAACATCGTGATGTTCGGGCGGAACGTATCGGAGGGCGTTTTTCAACGCCGTTCGAGTTTGCTGCAATGTCAGGCGGAGCCCCCGGTCGGGGGCGCGCCTTACGTCTTTCGAGAATTCGGGCGTGGGCGGCAAAGACCCGCCAATTGACATTTTCATGGGATATCCTTTGCTCTCCAAAGTTCCTGTCCCCCCATGTTTGTTCGCCATGGATTTCGCGATCATTCTCACGGCGACCGGCTAAAGTTTCCGCATGAAGACGATTGAAACATAACTTCCAATAAAGGTGAAATCCTATGGTGTCAAGTCTCGCAAAATTGCGGGTTCAAACAAGAGCCCCGAGTATTTCGGCGGGAAGCAGGTCTATCGCCCACCCGGGCAAAGGTTCCACCTTTTTCTCATAGTGCCCGGATTTCATGACGACAACCTGTCGAAATCGGTTTTTCTCCGAGGAATTATCGAGAATCCAGGCTTCGTCCACCAAAGGCAGGACCGTCCTGACGTGCTTCATGGTCCTTGGGATGCGCGAATGTATTTTTTCGGCGGGTACGCCATGCCCGCCCTCGAAAGTACGCTGATGTACGCGGGCTTCGTTGAGGCTCGAATCGATCAAATGGATGTAAACCAGAATAACCGTATATCCATAAGCCTTGGCCAGGGCTACGAAGTCGATCTTCGATTCGTGCGAAAAGACCGTCTCGAAGCAAAAGGAAACGCCATGCTTGATCATGTCTTCTCTCATGTCTGCCGCTAATGCCGCAGCCTCGTAACTGAACTTTTCCGGATTGTCCGGATCGATCACCTTGGCAATCAGGTCGGCGTTGACAAACTTAATGCCGTATTTGGACAGATAATGGTTATAGAATGTAGATTTGCCCGCGCCATTTCCCCCGGCTAAAACCCAGAGCTGTTTTGGATCGGACATTAGACGGCCTCGAATTTGCCGTTCCGAAATCTTCCGGTCTGCCTTTCTCCCGACACGGTATTCACTTTATCCAGAAAGCCGGGCTTGCCGACGCTCGCCTCGAAATAGAAAGGAGCCAACGTTACCGGCTTTCCGGAAAAGCCTTTTGCCCTATCGGCCTCGAGTTCGTTCAAAACGGAACCGGGATTGATCGCAATGCTCCGAGGTGTTTCCAATCGAATCTCCTTGAGTCCCTGGGTTATCGAAAAAGCCTCGGCGGCGCTGATTTTCGAAGCAACGGCCCTGCCTAGTTTCGCCCAATATTCGATCTGGCCGCTAATAGACCTGTGTTGCACCCTGGCTTGTCGTTGGGCCTGTATAACCAGGTTTTCATCTATTCGTAAAGATTTGGTCGCCATGGTTGCCTCCCTCGGGTTAATCCAGACCGATGCCATCAGCATCGTTCCGATGCATTCTGCCACGAACTTACTTTTTCAATTTGGTTTTGTCAACCCAAATCGCGAGGATCTCGCCGTATCGATAAAGATGAAATCCCATGGCGTCAAGTCTCGCAAAATCGCATAATCGAAAAAGCTTGTTGCGAATAAAACATTTGGTTATATTGTCGATTCAACCGAAAGAGCCGTACGAAGCAACGCATCGAGGAAATTTGAATCGCCGTCGTAAAAACTGTCATGGAAAAAGGGCGAATCTCGTTGGGGTTCGCTTGGATTTTATGCTTTTCTAGGGAAACGACGCAAAGACAAGAAAATCATGACACATCCTGTCCTCTATATGGCCCCCCTGAAAGGTTTCACGGATCACCTGTTCAGAAAGGCCTTCTCGGACCACTTCGGTGGCTTCGATCTTGCCGTGGCCCCGTTCATCGCCAGCAAGCGCGACGTTAAAATCAAACGAAAATTCGTCAGGGACGTCCTGCCCGAGAACAACGAGCGGCTTCCGGTAATCCCTCAGATATTGGGCAAGTCCGCCGACGACTTCGCGTTTCTGGCCGATTATCTTTTCGATTTGGGCTACGAAACGGTCAACTGGAATCTTGGATGCCCTTATCCCATGGTTGCTAAAAAGATGCGCGGGGCGGGGATGCTTCCCCATCCCGACATGATCGACGAGTTTTTAGACAAGGCGCTTCGCCGTATGAAACCCAGGCTTTCCATAAAAATCAGGCTCGGGTACAAAAGTCGGGACGAAATTTTCGCGCTGGGACCGATTCTGAACCGTTATCCCCTGGAGGAATTGATCGTCCACCCGAGAGTCGGCACGCAACGCTACCAAGGGGAAGTCGATCTGGAGGCGTTCGAACGATGTCTTCACGAAATCGACCATAAAATCGTTTACAACGGCGATATCAAGACTCCGGCCGATTTTCGTCGTCTTAGCTCGCGTTTCATGAAGGTAAGCGGATGGATGATCGGCCGGTGGTGCATAGCCGACCCCTTTCTTCCTTCGACCATAAAAAACGGGGAGGACGGCGTCGGCGACAAAATTCAAAGAATCAAGGCTTTTCACGCCACTCTCTTCAATGAATACCAAGCCGCTTTGGAAGGTCCTTCGCACATCTTGAACAAAATGAAAGGTTTCTGGCGCTATCTTTCCCATCCGTTCGCGGATTTTACAAAAAGCATGAAGAGAATCAAAAAGACGACCACCCCGGAGCATTATCTGGAACAGGTGAACCTTTTTTTCGATACAGAGGCCGAATTGCGGCAAATCCGCGTATAATCGGGTAGGTTATTGAAGAAGCCGCTTGTCGAGGCGAATCCGTTCGATTCCGGTCTAATGTTTCGGAATGCCGGACCGACTCACGCGTAAACTCCGTGTTCGATTCGGACGAGTTAGTCCGGAACCATTTCCATGCCGAATCGGGAAATCAGCAGGCTCATGGGCGTCTTATTCCCCAACGCATGGTTCGGCAAGTTCAGCCAAGCGACCAGGTTTTCCCTGTTTTCGAAAACGTTCATGCCGCTTAGTTCCATCAGATCCAATCGGTTGCCGATCTTCAAGTCGAAAACCGATTCTCCGCCCAATGTTTCATGCAGGGATATACATCCCATATTTCTTGCCTCTAAAAATCTTCGCTCCGAAAACAAAAAGGCCCGGAGAAATTCTCTGGGCCTTTTTGTTTTATATCAGGTCGGGTTGGTTACCCGAATCGGTATTAAGCTTTGGCGACTTTGCGGTCCGCGAGGTTCATGACTTTGGCTTCTTCCTCGACGGTGGTTTCGGCCTGGCCTTCGGCGTTCAGTACCGGCATGAAGACAGGCTGGTAGATGAAGTGGCCGGAGTAGACTTTGCCGGGCTCCATGACCGTGATGATCTTGGCGCGTTCGCGGATGCTTCTGGGTGCCCTGGTGATCAAGGCCATGCCGGCGCTGAGGAACAGCAGGAAGGAAGCCATGATGTAGGCGGCTTCGGGGGACCCGGTTTGGGCTACAATCATCTGGGAAACTCTCGGAAAAACGAACCCGCCGATGCCCCAGGCTGTGAAGACAAGGCCGTAGTTCATGCCGAAGTTTTTCAGGCCGAAATAATCCTTGGTGGCCGAGGGGAACAGGGACAAGTTGGTTCCGTAGTTAAAGCCGATCAAGGTAGCCGCCAGAACTATCAGGAAGGCTTGCTCCTGCGGGATGAAGAGCAGGGAGGCGATTACGAATGCCTGGGAGGTCATCATTATCAACAAGGTTTTCGGACGGCCTATTTTGTCGGAGAGAATGCCCGCGATAACCCGTCCGCCGGCGTTGCCGATCGCCATGAGGGCGACGACGATCCATGCCAGTTCTCCCAAGCTCGCCTTGGCCATGCCAGCCACGCTACCGATAATGATAAGTCCAGCGCCGGAGCCTACGCAGAACATGAACCACAGTTTGTAGAAGGCTTTGGTTTTCAAAATTTCGGAGGGAGGGAAATCCTCGGCTTTTTTAGCCGGAGCGGCGGTCTTTTTGGCGGCTTTGCCGACATTGTCCGCTTGTTTGTCTTCGGGTTTGTATCCCTCGGGAGGATTGACAAGGAACATGGCCAACCCGCATACGACCACCATGAAAGAGACGCCGAAAATCATCATTGCCTGGCTGAGACCGAACTTCGCGATGAGGAAGTTAGCCAAGGGGGCGATGTAGACAGATGCAAGACCAAAACCCGCGACGACGATTCCTGCGATCATACCGGTTTTGCGAGAAGGGAACCATTTGATCGCCGGCGGAGTCGCGGAGGCGTACCCGAAGCCGAGTCCCATGCCCATGAGGACACCGAATCCAAGGATCCAGTTGGCAAGGATGGTGGACTGCGAAATCACAAGAAGACCGGCACCCGTCAGAAGGCCGCCGAAAATGGCGGTAATTCTGGGGCTGACCTTGTCCTGAAGCCTTCCGGCCGTGATCATCGTGAAAGCGAACACCAGACAGCATACGGCGTAAGGGTCGTTCAGGGAAGCCATGTCCCAATTGAAAAGCCCGTTGCCGGATTCGATGGATTCCTTTATTTCAAGTTTGAAGATACTCCACGTGTAGAGAATTCCCAGAGCGAGGTTGATGCCCAATCCCGCCAACGTTACCTGCCAACCTTTGTTTTTGACCTTTTCCATGGATGTGCCCTCCTTACTGAAGATTAAAAGAAATGTTCCCCTTTTTTAGAAACTCTGCTCGTCGATCAAGCCCGGAACCGATACCCCCATTTTTATTCCCCGGCGTATCTGTCCGGTTTGCGATTAACGAATTAAAGTACGTTAACAGAGTGCATAAATTTGAATTTCGGAAAATTACTGAACTCCATTCAGATTTTTCGAAATCCCTTTTCAGTTGTCTTTTTATTAGAGCAAGCCGCGTGCCAACGATGAAAATATTGCGCAATCCCGTGATTCGTAACCGTTTCCTAACGTCGGCGCGTACAAGGCATCCTGTTTGGAACTGTCACAACAATGGTTGTTCCAATAGTGGTGAAAAACGTTGAAACGCTTGAAGGAAAGGGTTTTAGGGTAACCTTTACAACGCTTTTTGTGGGAACAATCAGGGTTGTATGGGTTTTGGGGGGCCGGACCTGCCGTTTGCCCTCGTTGTTGCAATGAAAAATTAAAGCATTATTTTGAAACCGCTTCAGCCGACTCGAGCGAGTATGCAACATATTAAATAGGAGAAAGCGACAATGTTCGATTTTGAAATCACGTCGAAAGACAAGCTCGCGACAATCGAGTTCCAATTGAATTGGAATAGCGAAAACGCTCGTCATTCCGACCGCTTTACGGCGGAAAGGGTGAATTTCTGGAGGGATGTTTTTCCGCCCGAATTGAGCGAGAAATTGATAAACAAATGGAGCGGAGAAAGCGCGGACATGTCTTTCCTTCCAGGAGTCGTCGTGCCCGGATTCAGTCCGTCGAAAACGAGAACCATAAAAGGGGGGCAGTTCGATTCGAAATTCAGGCCGGACGAAAACCTGATTCCTCGGGTCGGAAGATTCTATCCAAAAGGCTTATTGAAGGACGTATCCGGAATATTCAAGGCCAATGTGGAGCCTTTCAGGCTGGTCGGAGTGGAAAACGGCAGCTTGGATGTGGATCTGAACCATCCGTTGTCCACTTACGAGATCCGTTTGAAAGCGATAATTCGCGATGTAAGGCCCAAATTCGAGGAAAGGGGGGGCACAAGCAACGATTGGCTGGAGGCCGCCGCCGAAGGTCCCGGAATGCAAGCGCGGTGGAAAAACGTTAAAACCGACTTTTTTTCGGACAATCCTTTCGAAAGACAGGACGAGACGGACGACGCGATTTTCTACGGTAAGCCTCGTTTCGTTCAGCATCTGGACGACACGGCAATTGAAAACGTGTCGGCAGTTTACGCGGAGTTTCTAAAGCCCGGCATGAAGGTATTGGACCTGATGAGCAGCTGGCAGTCGCACATTCCCGAGAATGTCGAATTGGAAAAAGTCGTCGGGCTGGGCATGAACGAAGACGAACTCGAGGCCAATCCACGTTTGACAAAATATTTGACGAAGGATTTGAACGTATCGCAGGAACTTCCTTTTTCCGATTCGGAGTTTGACGCTATACTTTGTACGGCGTCGGTGGAGTATTTGAACCGTCCGTTCGAGGTCTTCAGGGAAGCCGCGCGGGTTCTGAAAACCGGAGGAATATTCGCGGTTGCGTTCAGCAACCGATGGTTTCCTCTGAAAGCGATAAAAATCTGGGGGCGAATCCACGAGTTCGAAAGAGTGGGGCTCGTCATGGAGTATTTTTTGGAATCGTCCTTGTACGAGGATTTATACACATGTTCCATCAGAGGGCTTCCGAGGCCCGTCGGCGACAAGTACGCTCGCCAGTTCGCCTTTTCCGATCCCGTCTACGCGGTGGTCGCCAAAAAGAGGTAGTTTATCCGTTCAGAGCGGGTCGTTTCCCGAAACGGCCCGCGCCCCTTCATCTTCCAAGAGAATTGTCTCTCCATGCTTCGGTACGATGAATTCGTTTTTCTCTACTCCATTGTTTTCCAACGCCCGGGCAAGTCTCTCGGGCGGTTCGTCAAGGGGTTCGTCGGTTAGAATAAAGGTTCCCCAGTGAATCGCGACGGATTTTTCCGCGCGGACATCCAAATGGGCTTTCACCGATTCCTCCGGGGACATGTGGTACTTGGCCATGAACCAACGCGGTTCGTATGCTCCGATCGGAATCGCGGCAAGATCGAAGTTTCCGAACTTGTCTCCTATTTCCTTGAAATGGGGGCAGTAGCCGGAATCTCCGGCGAAGAAGAACCGGACCCCCTGGGATTCGACAACCCATCCGGCCCAGAGGGTTCTGTTTGTCGAAAAGAGACTCCTTTTGCTCCAGTGCTGGACCGGAACGGCGGTAACCGTATAATCCCCCGAATCTTTCTTTTCCCACCAGTCCAATTCCACGACCCGCTTTATCCCTCTTTTTTCGAACCATTCACCGAGTCCCAGAGGAACGAAAAAAATGGTCGCGTCCCCTCCTGGGCGCTCGAAAAGGGCGGTTATGCTTGGTTCGCTCAAAGCGTCGTAATGATCGTGGGAAATGATAACGCAATTTATCTCGGGAAGTTCTTCAAGCGGAATGCCCGGTGGCGCGACTCTCTCCGGCCCCGCCCACTGAACAGGGGACGCTCTTTTGTCGAAAACCGGGTCCGTCAGAATGTTCTTGCCGTGCAGTTGCAAAAGGACGGTGGCGTGGCCGATCCAGGTCAAAGTGTTTCGAGTCCGATTCTCTCTCAAAAAAGCAATGTCGTTTTTGGATATTTCGAACTGGTAGGATTCGGGACCGGGAATATCCTTCCAGAAAGCGTTCCATCGCCACCGGAGAAAATCGCCGAACGAATTGCGATCGCTCTCGTAAATATTTTTGAATCCGTTTTGGGTATGGTGCGGTTTCGCGGATTTGGTCGGCTGGACCGCGCAGCCCAAAAGTCCGCCGACCAAAAAGCCCATCGACAGGTACAAAGCCGCGGCCGCAGCCGGACTTTCAAATATCCTCTTTGAGTCGAATAAAAAGCTCATCATCCCTCTATTGTTTCGACCTGCGTGGTTGATGCAAAATAAGGAGCTACTGCCCCAAGGCTTCTAAACGACCGGTATCCGCCCGTCCTGCGTATCGAAACCCGACCGGCTAACCCTGGTGTCTTTACCCCAAAAATACCGAAACAATATCCTTCCGCGCGTTTACACGCTGTATAGTGACCTGGATCAGGTCCTCCGGTTTCAAATTGAAGCCACCGGCCACGGGGAGAGTGCATTCGATCATGTACTCGGTAATGAGAATCTGGTATCCGTTTCTCCGTCTGGAAAGCACGATGGCTTCTTCTTTTTTGCCCACCTGGCTTTCGAGATACTTCAGCAGCCAATAGCGGCTTCTTCTGAATTGGAGTTTGGACACGCGGGACATCGGTTCCTCCAGAAGCTGTATGATTCTGGATATATCTTCGCGGGTGTAGGGTTCCTCCAGGCCGACGGCCGCCCGCAACTGGCGTTGCGTCGCAAGGTCGAAATATTTTCGGATGGGAGAAGTGGCGGTGACGTACGCGTCCAGGCCGAGTCCGGAGTGAAATTCGGGGGCGGGGCTTAAAACAAAACGGCTCAGCAGCTTGCGTTGCATCCAGTTTTGATAGAGGCTCCCTTCGTTTCTCCTGTAGAGACGCTCCTTTGGACGCGGTTGCGACCGGAATATGGCCGGAATGCCGCGTTTTTCCAGAAACTTGGCTTTCAGCCAGTTGGCCATGATCATCAGTTCGGACACCAGCATCCTTCCGGGGCTTTCCCGGTTCGTTCGGCTCACCGAGGGTTCTCCCTCCTCGCTCAGCCAGACGTTCACCTCCGGGAGCGTTATTTGCACGGCCCCGCGGTCCAGGCGGAACTGCTGAAAATTGTTGGCCAGCTTGTACAGCGTGTGAATCTCCTCGTCCGCCTCGGAAATCATGTTGGTTTCGAAATAGGACAGCTGGCGCTTTACTCTGATGATGCTTGGCAGGACCTCGAAGCCCAGAATGTTGGCGTTTGGCGTCAGCATAACGAGAAGGCTGATTGCGGGGCGAAGTTCTCCCTCTCTGAGACTGCAAAGGTCTTCCGCCAGAGGCGCGGGAATCATGGGAATCTTCATGTCCGGCATGTAAATGGAGCTTCCCCTGTTCAAGGCCTCTCTGTCGATGGGGCTGTCCTTTTCAACATGGCATCCCACATCCGCGATATGCACTCCCAATCGGTAATTCGAGCCGGCCCTTTCGATGCTCAAAGCGTCGTCGAAATCGAGCGTGGACTGGCCGTCGATGGTAATCAGCTTCAAATGGGTAAGGTCGTGCCTTTTTTCCCTGGAAATATTGCGGGAGTCGTGGATCAAGTCCGCGACTTCGGTCATGACGTGCCGGTCGAAGGAAACGGGGGTTTCGAAACGGTGAAGGTCCACGTTCTCCGTGGGTTCCCATACGCCCAAGCCCACCAGGACGTCGAAAAGCTTTTCAGTGTCCTCCAAACCGGCCTTGGCGGCTATGGCTTTTGCAACGGTTGCGCGGGGACTGTCTTTTTGAAAGAGATAATAGGACTTCAGGATTTCGACGAATCGGTCTTTTTCCTCGCGGGTTATGGGAAGCTCGTCCGACTGTTTGAAATTTCCGATTAAAAGAGACTTAAGCCATTCGCCCCCGATTTCGACAGTCCGGTTGCGCCGTTCTTCCTCCTCGGCCTGCGCGATCAAGCTTCGGACTTGTTCCTCCGTGTTGGGAAAAAATCCCTCGGGTTTGAACCTGAAATAATACTGGTCGCAGAAAAAAGCCCTCACGACGGCGGATTCGTGGTCTCCGTCGAAATAGTCCGGGAAACAGAATTCCGTCATGGTCGGCAGATCGATCCATTCCTGTTCGGTGTTGAGGACCTCCCATAGCTCCAAAACGTCGATCTTTTGGATAAGCTCGCCGCGCCGTTCCGCCGTTTGCTTCAGCATTTCGACGATCTTGTCCCTTCCTGCGGAAAGGTCTACTCGTCCATCTCCCATGTGCAACAGACGGCTTTCCGTCAGGTTCAGTTCGCGGTTGTTTTCGTTCAAGAGGCGCAAACGCCCGTTCTTGACTTCCAAGACCACCGCGCATATTATCTTCTGTTTGTCGATATACTCGACAATGGTTCCCGTTTCCATAATCGTGCAATGATATCAGCCGTTACCGTTAAAGTCAACGAAACGGATTCGCGGGCCGTGCAGGGCCGCCGAAAATTTTTCGCGCGTTCGAAAACGTCAATATGTTGAATTTATTAACGGTTTTTTAATTCGACAATAACTTGAACGCAAAAAACAAGGATGCAAAGATGAACCATAAAAATCGATTTTTCAAACATTTGAAAACGACGACATGAAATCGGCCGGATTGACAGAGCAGTACTTGTCGGAAAACTGGGCGCGAATTTCTTTCGGGTTGCTCTGCCTGATAGTGGTGGATATCCTTCAGCTCTTGATACCGCGGATAATCAAAACGGCGATCGACCAACTGACCGCCTTGACTGCGGATTCGATGGCGCTTCTAACCTTTGGCTTCTACATTTTCGCCATAGCCTTGCTTATAGGAGTGTTTCGCTTTTTTTGGAGAATCTGCCTTCTGGGAGTTTCCCGACGGGTCGAGGAAGGACTAAGGAACCGGCTTTTAGAACATTTGCAGACGCTTTCGCCTTCCTATTTCGATCGCGTGAAAACGGGCGACCTGATGGCCCATGCGACGAACGACCTAATGCATATTCGCATGGCCATCGGCATGGGGTTGGTCGCGATCACCGACGCTGCCATTCTGGGCACTGCGGCGATCGGTTTCATGGCTTTCATCAGTTGGAAGCTGACGATTCTTGTCCTGGTTCCCATGCCCCTGATCGTTTTCGGGACCAGGATTTTCAGCAAGAAAATGCACCGGCGGTACGAGAAGGTCCAAGCCTCCTTCGGGGACTTGACCGAGGCTGTCAGGGAGCGCTTCGCCGGTATTCGAATCATCAAGGCTTTCACTAGAGAGCGCGAATCCGACAGGCATTTGGACGAAAAATCGAGAGACTACATTCGGGAAAATATCAAACTGGTCAAAATAACGGGCTCCTTTTTTCCCATGATGATGTTTTTTTCCAACATCAGCATGGCCCTGGTGATTTTTTGGGGAGGAAGACAGACTATTCTGGGAACGATCACGCCGGGCGATTTCGTGGCGTTCATAGCCTATCTTGGAATCGTTACATGGCCCATGATGGCCATGGGGTGGGTAGTGAACATGATACAGCGGGGAAGGGCCTCGCTCGACCGAATCAACCGGATTTTGCAGACCCGGCCCGAGATTGCCTCGCCGGAAAATCCCCTCCGCCTGTCGGATTTCCGGGGAGCGGTGGAATTCAAAAACGTGTTTTTCGACTACGGAGAATCCGACGGCAAAAACGAGGACGCCTCGGGCGGTTCCAGCGTGCTTTCGGGAATCGACCTTCGCGTCGAACGGGGAAAAACGCTGGGGATCGTCGGGCCGCCAGGGGCCGGAAAATCTACGTTGCTGTCTCTGATTCCCAGATTGTACGACCCGATTTCGGGCCAAGTTCTTGTCGATGGAGTCGATATACGGCAACTGAGACTGGAGGACCTTCGAACGTGGATTTCGTTCGCTCCCCAGGAACCTTTCCTGTTCGCCGGGACGATCAGGGAAAATATTATGTTCGAAAACGGCAAAGCCGACGCAACCTCTCTTGCCGAAGCGGTCGAGGCTGCGTCCTTGCACGAGACCATCATGGATTTTCCCGCCGGTTTCGACACTGTAGTGGGGGAAAGGGGCGTTATTCTCTCCGGAGGCCAAAAACAGCGGGTCGCGCTCGCCCGCTCTTTTCTAAAGGATTCTCCCGTTCTCCTTCTGGACGACCCGATCAGCCAAGTCGATATGGAGACCGGCGCGAAAATCGTCGAGGCGATCCGCGAGATGGCCCGCGGCAGAACCACGATAATCGTATCGCACCGACTTTCCGCCCTGACCTTCGCGGACACGATAATAATACTCGAGGAAGGCCGCATTGTCGCGTCTGGAACCCACCGCGATTTGATGGCGACGAATTCCTATTACGCAAGGACTTTCAAGCTACAGGAGATCGAAGAGGCCTTCCATGCAGCATGATTTTGGATATTTCGAGGAGAACCAGCTGGGAAAGCCATACGACCTGAAGTTATTAAAAAGGTTACTGCCGTTTTCCAAACCCTACCGGATGCTGCTTTTCGCCTCGGTCGCGCTGGTCGTTTTCATCACTATGGTGGATCTCGCGATTCCCTATATCACCAAAATTGCCATCGACAGGTACATTGTTCCGAACTATCGGGAAATCGTACGGACCGACGAGAGTTCCGGGTTTTCCGAATCGATGGAGAAGGACGAAAAAGCCCGCGTCTACAAGATCGATCTCGGCGATCCTCGGATTTCGGGGATCGTCGAAAAATACGAACACTTGTTTATAATAAATGGAAAGACGGCCGTAATCGCTTTCGAGGATTTTGAAAAGATCGCGAAGGACGATTTAAAGGAGGTCCGTTATAACGACTTGTCGGGAGTAGGCTTCATAGCCGGCGTCTTTTTGATTGTCGTCGTTCTGAATTTCGCGTTCAACTTCGCCCAGGTCATCGTTATGGAATACACAGGCCAGATGATCATGCACGACCTAAGAACGACCTTGTTCGGGCATATCCAAAGGCGGTCGTTTTCGTTTTTCACGAGAAATCCGGTGGGAAGACTCGTGACCCGTGTTACCAACGACGTTCAGAACATGCACGAATTGTTCACTTCCGTTATCACGTTCGTGTTCAAGGATCTGTTTCTTCTTTTCGGGATCGCGTTCGTGCTGGTCGCGATCGACTGGAAACTCGCGTTGGTTTCGTTCGCAGTGATCCCGTTCGTTGCTGTCGGCTCTCTTCACTTTTCCAGGCGCGCCCGGGAGGCTTTCCGGATTCTGAGGATAAAGATTGCGGAAATCAACACCAAGTTCTCCGAAACCATTGGCGGCGTGCGGGTTATCCAATTGTTCAGACAAGAGGCCCGAAATTACAAGATGTTCGCCCGTCTGAACCACGAAAACTACGAGGCTGGAATGCTCCAGATTCGTATTCTGGGCGTGTTCATGCCGTTTATCGAATTTACCGGGGTTCTGGCGATCGCTCTGGTGATTTATTTCGGGGGGCGGAGCGTGCTGGCGGATTCGATTAGTCTTGGCTCTCTCGTCGCCTTCATTTCGTACATGAAAATGTTTTTCCGGCCCATCAGGGACATAGCCGACAAGTACAACCTTCTCCAAAACGCGATGGCATCCGCCGAGAGGATTTTCCTTATTTTGGACAACGAGGATCAGGACGCGGCCGTATGCGTTGTAGAACCGGGGGATAAGGCGAAGGCTTCCTCCGTCGAATTCAAGGAGGCGGACGAAATCCTCGACAAGATCGAAAGGATTGAATTCCAGAACGTGACATTCGGCTACAATTCCAGGGAAAACGTGCTGAAAGAAATTTCGCTGACAGTTGAGGCGGGAACGACTGTCGCGCTGGTTGGGCCTACTGGTTCGGGAAAAACCACCTTGGTCAACTTGATTCCCCGATTTTACGATCCGGTATCCGGCCATATTTTTATCAACGGGATCGATTTGCGGCGATTGCCGCCGGAGACCCTCCGTTCCAAAATGGCCCTGGTCACCCAGGACCCTTTTTTGTTTTCGCAGAGTATACGCGGAAATATTTTTTCGGAAACCAATCACCTTTCGCAGGAGAGGATTGCCGAAATTATTTGGGCGTCCAACTGCGAGCGCATGATAAAACGGTTGCCGAACGGTATTGAGACGGTCTTGTCCGAAGGGGGGGCCTCCATATCGAGCGGCGAACGCCAGCTCATCTCCATCGCCCGCGCTCTCGCCAAGGATCCCCAGTTGATTATCCTGGACGAAGCGACGTCCTACGTGGATTCCGATACGGAAGCCCAAGTGCAGGAGGCCATGGGCGCCCTCATGGAAAACCGGACTGCCATAGTCGTGGCGCACCGTTTGACAACGGCCAGAAACGCGGGACTGATTGTCGTTTTGAACGGTGGAAGGATAATAGAATCCGGAACTCACGATGAGTTGATGGCCGCCGGCGGGTTCTATTTCCGATTGAACCAGCTGAAAAACTGAAAGATGCCACGCGGAAAAAGAACTTGATCGTTCCATAGATTTTATTCTATCTTTCTTGCAGGTGGGAAGTACATCAAGAATTTATGAAAATCAAGGGGGGAGAGAAAAATGGGAAAGATCGTAATATTTTTGATTGTTCTATTCGTGGCCGCCTTCTTTGCTAATTATTTTCAAATCGTGTCGATTCCATTCTTGGATTTGCCTCAGGTTGCGACCTACTCGGGGGATGCCCAAAAAACGGACAGCCAATTGAAAAAAATCAGAGAGTGAGGAATCGACCCCGCCTCGTTTTGAGATTGTGCGAAAAATTCCCTTGAAATTTGCACATACCTCTTGCCAAATTCCACAACCCGTGATAGGGATTTTTCCCTTGATAACCTTGACAAGGGTTCCCCCGTATCGGTCCGGTTTTGTGTTCGCGCGGGATCGGGCATGTGTTCGGGGCCAGATTGGTGTATCCGATAGCAGAGACTCCGGCAGGTGGATGGGGAGTCTCACTGTTCGCTAACTTAAATCAGTAGAGGAGGAACTAAACAATGCCTTATGATGCGGTAAAAATGCCGGATTGGCAGATTTCCGAAGAAGCGGAAAAAAACATGCCGTCTCCGGACGAGTGGCAGGAGAAACTGGGGCTTACGAAAGATGAAATGCTGCCGATGGGCAGGCTCGCCAAGCTTGACTTCCTGAAGATCATCGACCGTCTCAAGGACAAACCCGATGGAAAATACGTCGAGGTTACCGCCATTACCCCGACTCCGCTCGGAGAGGGCAAAAGCACCACGTCCTGCGGCTTGATGGAAGGTCTCGGAAAACGAGGAATGAACGTCGGCGGCGCCTTGAGGCAACCCTCCGGCGGCCCCACCATGAACGTGAAGGGTACTGCGGCGGGCGGCGGAAACTCTCTGCTGATCCCGATGACCGAGTTCTCGCTGGGTTTGACCGGCGACATCAACGACATCATGAACGCCCACAACCTGGCCATGGTGGCTTTGACCTCCCGCATGCAGCACGAGCGCAACTACAACGACGAGCAGCTCGCCCGTCTGACCGGCATGCGCCGTCTGGACGTCGATCCCACCCGCGTCGAGATGGGCTGGATCATCGATTTTTGCGCCCAAGCCCTTAGAAACATCATCATCGGCATCGGCGGCCGCACCGACGGTTTCACCATGCAGTCCAAGTTCGGCATCGCCGTCGGCTCCGAGTGCATGGCGATTCTGGCGGTCATCAGAGACCTTGCCGATCTGAAAGAGCGCCTGAACAACATCACCGTGGCATTCGACAAGAGCGGCAAACCGGTCACCACCGGCGACCTGGAAGTCGGGAACGCCATGACCGCCTTCATGAGAAACACGATCAACCCGACCCTGATGTGTACTGCGGAGTACAACCCCTGCCTGGTTCACGCCGGTCCGTTCGCCAACATCGCCGTCGGACAGTCCTCCATCATCGCCGACCGCGTCGGTTTGAAACTGTTCGACTACCATGTCACCGAGAGCGGATTCGCCGCCGACATCGGCTTCGAGAAATTCTGGAACGTGAAATGCCGCTTCAGCGGTCTGAAACCCCACGTCTCCGTTCTGACCACCACCATCCGCGCCCTTAAGATGCATGGCGGCGGACCCAAGGTCGTACCCGGCATCAAGCTGCCCGAGGAATACACCAAGGAGAATCTCGGCCTTGTGGAAAAAGGCTGCGCCAACATGATCCACATGATCAATGTCATCCGCAAAGCCGGCATCAACCCCGTCGTCTGCATCAACCGCTTCTACACCGACACCGACGCCGAGTGCGCCGTCGTCAAGAAAGCGGCCGAGGCAGCCGGTGCCCGCTGCGCCGAGTCCAAGCATTGGGAGCTTGGCGGCGAAGGCGCTCTGGAGTTCGCCGACGCGGTTATCGACGCCTGCAACGAGGGCAACGATTTCAAATTCCTGTATCCCACCGAGATGAAACTTCGCGACCGCGTTGACATGATCGCGAAGGAAGTCTACGGTGCCGACGGAGTGGATTGGAGCCCCGAGGCTGCGGCGAAAGCCAAGATGCTGGAATCCGATTCCAAATACGCCGACTTCGCCACCATGATGGTCAAGACCCACTTGAGCCTGTCCCACGATCCTACAATCAAAGGCGTGCCCAAGGGCTGGAGACTGCCGATTCGCGACGTGCTCATCTACTCCGGCGCAAAATTCCTGTGCCCCTGCGCAGGAACCATCAGCCTTATGCCCGGAACCGGTTCCAACCCCGCGTTCAGAAGAATCGACGTGGACACCGAAACCGGCAAGGTATCCGGCCTGTTCTAAATTTTTATTCGAATCAGGTTCGGCTTGCTTGAGTTGGAATTGATCAAGATATGAGATAAAAGAACCCGGAAGACTTGTTCTTCCGGGTTTTTTTCATTTATACTTCACGCCATTTCCAAAAAAAAAGCGATTTTTATGCCAGTTTTTTATCTATAGCGAAAAACAATCGAAATAGCTTGTCCGGTGATTTTTGTCAGAGGGGGCCGGCGTTCTTGATGATGAGAAAAGGTGTAAAAGAAAAAGAGTAGAATTCTGTTCTATCGAGAGAGGCGAAACGAGGGAAAAACGAGATCAAATCCCGACGCAATGCACGAAAATCTTCGTCGCCAATTTCGCGGCCGTGTATTCCGATACTGTGGAGCCCTCTATCTTCAGAAGTTCGTTGATATCGGCGGCAACCACCTTGCGGCGTTCCCCGACTTTTCGGATCAGTCCCGCCACTTGCCGATAGGTCAGGCCTCCCGGTTCCGGGGTCCCCGTACCGGGCAGCGCCGACGGGTCCAGACCGTCCAGGTCCAGTGTGATGTAGACGGTTTCAGGAAGGGTATCCACCGCGCGGTCCATCCACGAGTCGTCCCACGGGACGATCTCGTGCGCGTAAAAAGGGCGATACCCTCTCTTTCGGATCAAATCAGCCTCCTCCGGCGAGAACGACCTGATGCCGACCTGCACGAACGGAACTTGAACGTCGTCGGCCAGGCGGCGCATGACGCAGGCATGGTTATATCGACTGCCGTTCCATTCGTCTCTCAGGTCAGCGTGCGCGTCGATCTGAAGCACCCCGATGTCGGGATGGACCTCCTTGGCCGCCATTACCGGGCCGATGGTTATCGCGTGGTCTCCTCCCAGCGACAGCAAGAATTTGCCCGATTTCAAAACGGGTTCGGCAGCCTTCTTCATTTCCCGGACCGATTCCTCGGGATTTCCGGCCGGAAACAGAGGAGGCGCGGTATAAATGGAAAACTCGCTCCAATTCGCCAGCGTTTCCTCGTCTATGCTCTCCATCTGCTCCGAGGCCGCCAGAATGTGAAAAGGCCCCTTGCGGCTTCCCTCGCCGTATGACGGGGCCATTTCGTAGCATACAGGCAAGACGACGATCCTGGCGTCGTCCAGGCTTGGAGGATCGACTTCGAAACCTCCGAAATGCGTGAAAATCGGGTCGGGCATATAATCGCCTTTGGAAGGTTATTTCACGAACAGGGCGGCGGCGAGTACGGTGGTCCAAAGATTGCCCTCGGCACCTACCGCTCCTTGGCTGGTATGCCAGGACTCGACGATTTTCCCGGACATTTGGTAAATCTCCCTGCGCTCGTCGTAGTCCTTCGCCGGGTCGAATTCGATTCCCAGGGTGTTGGCCAGCATGGAAGCGGCCAGATCCTCGGCGTAGTCCCCCGCCTCCAGTTCGGTCTGGCCGAACCCGTGGTGTTCCGACAAGTAGCCGTATTTTCCGCTTTCCGCCGGAAGCGCCAGGCCGATACTGGCGACGATTCTTCTTCCGGGTTCGTTGATTTCCTGCCTTGCCATCACGCAATGGGTGATTTCTCCCGGCTCGAGCTTGGGCAACCCCCACTCTAGGTCGACCACCCTGCAATGGGGCGGAAAAATCGAGGATACGGTTACGAGGTTCAAATGGGCGATTTTGGCGTCACGAAGGGCGTTTTCGAAAGACGCCAGTTTTTCCTTGTGAACGCCGACCCCCTTGGTGAAAAACATATATCTCGGTACATACATGATCGGCTCCTCCTCTTGGTCCTTTAATTTACGGATTGTTTATCGATCGAACTTACAAACAGGCGGATCTTCTATTTATAATACCGTTTTTTGTCAATGAAATTATTTTGCCGAGCATGCCCGGAGCGCGCGGTCGAAATCCTCGATCAGTTCTTCGGTCGATTCCAGGCCGACGGAAAACCGCACGAGCCGTTCCGAAATCCCGAGTCTTTTCAAATCCTCCTTGGAGAGTCCGGCGTGGGACGTGGTGACAGGTCGGGTAATCAGGGATTCCACTCCGCCCAGACTCGGGGCGGAAATCGGCAGGGTCGTGCTCTTGATGAATTTGTCGGCCGCCGCGGCGTCGCCCTTCAGCTCGAAACTGATCATGCCGGAAAAACCGTCCAAATATTTTTTCGCGCGCTCGTGGCAGGGGTGGCTTTCCAAACCGGGATAGTTGACTCTTTCCACAGACGGATGGCCGTCCAGAAACGCCGCTATTCTAAATGCGCTTTCGTTCTGGTGTCTCATTCGCACGGCCAACGTTTTCATGCCCCTGTGAAGCAGAAAGCAGGCGTGAGGGTCGAGGGCGCCGCCAAAATGGTTCAGCTTGCGCGTTATCTTTTCGATCCAGCTTCGAGAGCCAATGATCGCGCCTGCCACGATATCGGAATGGCCGTTCAGATACTTGGTGCAGGAATGCAGGGACAAATCGAATCCCCATTCCGAAGGGCGAAAGTTGATCGGGCTCGCGAACGTATTGTCTATGATGGAGGTCAGCTTGTTTTCTTTGGCGAACACCGAAGCCGCCTGCAAATCCATCACGTCCATCAGCGGATTCGCGATGGTTTCAACGAAAATCGCCTTGGTGTTCGGCTTAAGAAATTCGCCCCATGAGTGCGGCTTGTCGCCGTGGATAAAATCGCATTGAATTCCCATTTGCGCCAGATCCTTGACGATCAGATCGTGAGTCCCTCCGTAAAGGCAATCCTGGGCTAGTAAATGGTCTCCGGGGGAAAGCACGGCGAGCAGGGTCGTGGAAATGGCGGCCATGCCGCTCGCGGTCACGAGAGCGGCCTCGGCGTTTTCGAGCGCGGCGAGCTTCTCGTGTACCGCCGCGTGGTTCGGCGTATTGTTCAGGCGGATGTACTTGATGTCGTGGTAGCTCGTTTGTCCCTCGTAGGCGTACGTGGAAGACTGGAAAATGGGCATGCTGACCGCTCCCGCGATCGGAGGGTCGGGTTCGCCGGCCTTGATCAGCTTGGTCTCTATGAAACGGAATCTTTTCTTCATGTTTTTTCCACCTCGTTTTCCCCTTCGTTGACGTTTCGCAATACCCTCTTTACCCTTGCCAAGGATTGCCGATTTTATATATAAATGACAAATTATGGAACGATAATTCACCACACCCCGCAAAAAGGAGATCTCCATGGAACGTAAATTTTTCGCCTTTTGTTTTCTCGCTCTTTTGCTCTTAACCTGTTTCGGACAACTCTTTGCCATGGATACCGCGCAAACGGCCCCTAAGGTTGCCAAGGCGCGAGACATGACTGTCGTGGAAATCTCCGAGAAGATCTACCAGGGAGGTCCTGCCCTGGCGGTCGTTTTGTCCGAAAAGCTGGACCCGGAAAAACGCCACGACAAATACCTGACGGTTTTCAGAAAGGAGCAAGCGGTGCCGGGAAGTTGGGTGCTGGACGAAAACGGGCAAATCCTTTATTTTCCTAACCTGGAGCCCGACACCGAGTACACGGTCCTGGTCAGAAGAACTCTCGCTTCGAAAAGCGGCTTGAGTTTGGATGCCAACGTGGAACAATCGGTGACCACCAAATCCATGGAACCGTCTCTGGGATTCGCCGACCAAGGGCTGGTGCTTCCCGAAAAACTCACTGCGGGACTTCCCGTGATGACTGTCAACGTCCCCGAAGTCGATATCGAATTTTTGCGGGTGAAAAGCGAACATATCGTCGAATTCATGAAAACGGCGAATATCGGAGCGTCCACGGACCGATGGCTCCTGAGCCAGTTGACCCCTTACGTCGATAGCGTCTACATGGCCCGATTCAAAACGCACGGGGAAAAGAACAAACGTTCCATTACGAACATACCGGTCGAGCAAATCGAAGAACTGCGAAAGCCCGGCTTCTACGTCGCCGTTATGCGGGCGCCCGCCGATTTCGAATACATCGAGCAAACCTCCTACTTTTTCGTCAGCGACATCGGACTTCACGTCCGCAAATACGACAACCGCATGGAAATCATCGCCAGCTCGCTGAAAACGGGCCTCGCCTTGCCCGATGTTCGCGTTTTCGTCTACGAAGAAAAAGGGAAAACAATACACAAAGGATACACGGGCGAAAATGGCCGCCTGAGTTTTTCCGGATTTTCCAAAAAACCTTTCCTGATCGTCGCCAGCAAGGACAAGCACGTCTCGTTCGTCAGCGTCGAAGGCGCCGCGCTGGATTTGTCCGCCTTCCAAATCGCAGGACCCGTTTACAAACCCATGGAGATTTTCGTGTACGGACCTCGCGACCTGTACCGCCCGGGCGAGACGGTCGATTTTTCCGCTTTGCTCCGGAACCACGACGGAAAGCCGGTGGCGGAGATGCCGTTGAACGCCCGCGTCAAAAGGCCCGATGGGCGGGAGGTGAGCCGTTTTTCATGGCGGCCGGAGGTTGCCGGATATTATAGGAGGACGTTCGCGATACCCGACGATTCTCCGACCGGGAAATGGTCCCTGGAACTCAGGACCGATCCGGCGGACCAAAATCCCTCGCATGTCTATATTTTCAGAGTCGAGGAGTTCCTGCCGGAACGGATGAAGCTTACGCTGGAGACAAACCGGAAAGTCATCGTGCCGGGCGAGGAATTCGTCGTCGAAGTCACTGGCGAATACCTTTACGGCGCCCCTGCCTCCGGTTCCCAATTCACGGCATCGGTCAACAGAAGGCGGGATGTTCATCCGGTGGAATCGCTCCAGGATTTTCACTTCGGAAACCCCGACGACGAAACGAAGGATTCCAGGGAGGAATTGGCGGATGTCAAACTGGACGAAAACGGGCGTGCCGTTTTGAAAGTTCCATCCATGTCGGTTCCGCCTACGTCGCCGATGCGGGTGGTCGTCACCGGCAATTTGTACGAGTCCGGAGGACGGCCTGTCACGCGTTCCATTGGCCGCGCGCTTTGGCCCGCGAAGGAGCTTGTGGGGGTTCGTCCGCTCTTCAAGGAAGACCATTCCGAGGGAGGAGGCCCGGCCAGGTTCGAGGCGGTCAAGACCGATCCGGAAGGAAAACTTTTGCCGGCTTCCAATCTGAGAGCGGTACTAGTGAAAGAAGACAGGGATTATTACTGGGAGTACGACGAAAATCAAGGGTGGCATTGGAATTACAGCGAGGCCAACTATCCGGTGGATCGAATCGATCTTTCCATCCAAGAGGGAAAGATCGCCGCATTTTCCGTGCCGGTGGAGTATGGCCGGTACCGGATCGAAGTTACGGACCCGGCGACCGGGCTTGTCACGATGTACCGATTCTACGCCGGATGGTACACGGACGATGCGGACGTGGATTCGTCGCGCCCCGACAAGGTGCAATTGTCCTTGGACAAGCCGAAATACAAACCCGGCGATACCGCCGTATTGTCGATCAAGCCGCCCCATGCGGGAGACGCCGTGGTATTGGTCGAGGCCGACGGACCCCTTTGGTTCTCCCGCATCAAAATTCCGGCCGAGGGGACAGAATTGCGAATCCCCGTTTCCCCCGATTGGGACCGCCATGACATTTACGTGACGGCAATGGTATTGAGGGGCGCAGACGCGGAAAAGAAGATCACGCCCAACCGCGCCATGGGCGCAATTCATTTTCCGCTCGACAGGACCGACCGCAATCTTCGAATCTCCATAGACGCACCGAAATCCATGGAGCCGGAGAAGACGTTGAAGGCGACGGTAAGCATCGAAAACTTCGGACAGGCGGGAGGAGGCAAGATAGCGTGCGTGACGCTGGCGGCGGTCGATGTGGGCGTGCTGAACATCACCGATTTCAAGACGCCCGACCCTTTCGCCTTTTTCTTCGCGCAAAGGCGATACCAAGCCGACTTGTACGATCTCTACGGGAAAGTGATCGAAGGCATGGAGGGACCTCGCGCGACCCTTGCCTACGGCGGCGACATCGATCTAAGCGGGTTCAGGGGAAGCAAGCGCGACAGGGCCGAGATTAAAATTCTATCCATGTTTTCGGAGCTTGTGCAAGCCGACGAGCAGGGCAGGGCGACATTCGAATTCGAAATCCCGGATTTCAACGGTCGAGCCAGGCTGATGGCCGTCGCATTCACGGACGACGATTTCGGGGCCGGACAAACAGAGGTGGTCGTAAAAGCTCCCATCGTGACGGAACTCGCCACTCCCCGCTTTTTAGCCGCAGGCGACAAATCGACCGCCACTTTGGATTTGCACAACATGAGCGGAAAGGACAGGAACGTTTCCGTGAAAGTCTCCGTCGAGAGCCCTTTGGCCTTGGAAGGCGGCGAACGGCAAATCGCTCTGAAGGACAACGAGAGGACGACTCTGAGAATGGCCTTGACCGGAGCGGACAACTTCGGCGTGGGAAAAATCGACGTCGCGGTAAACAGCGAAGAAATCGCCATAAACAGGACTTGGGAGTTGTCCGTCCGGCCAGCGCATCCGGGAATCGTAAGACCCGAGAGAAAGCTTTTGAAACCCGGCGAGGAAATGGCCGTCGCTCCCGCCATGGGCGAAAATATCATGGAAAACACGCTCGACGTGTACTTGGCGATTTCTCCGGACCCGCCGCTGAACCTCGAGCATGTTCTCGAAAACCTGTTGCAATATCCCTATGGATGTCTGGAGCAGATCGTCAGCAGAGCGTTTCCGTATTTGTATCTCGACTCGGAAGTTTCGAAACGGTTGGGGGTCGAGGCGATCGACGACACGGAGCGGGCAGACCGGATCGAAAAAACGATCGTCAGGGTCGCGGGCATGCAAAGAAGCGGGGGAGGTTTCTCTTTGTGGGGCGGCGACGAATCCGAGGAAGCCCTGTGGCTGACCCCCTACGCGGCGCATTTTCTGCTGGAGGCCAGAGACCGGGGATTCGCCGTTCCCGATTCCATGCTTCAAAAAGCCTTGGACAGGCTGGTCGAAAAGTTGAAATCGGATGCCCGGTTTTCCGTAAGCGTCAAGGAAAGCTCGCCCGAGCTTCTTTTCGCGGACAAGGCCTACTGCGCATATGTCTTGGCGAGACTGAACAGGGCTCCTCTCGGAACTTTGCGGAACCTTTACGACAACCACCGGAAGCTCGCGTCCACGCGTCTTCCGCTCGTTCATTTGGGAATAGCTCTTCGGTTGTCGGGCGACATTCCCAGGGGAGACAAGGCGATCTTGGAGGGACTTTCCAAAAAGCGGGAGGGATTCTACTATATCGGCGACTACGGAAGCACTCTGAGAGACACGGCAATGGCCATTCGCCTCTTGAATCAACACAATGTCGAAATACCGGACATGCAGGGGCTGGTGCTTTCTCTGGACGACCTGTTGAGAAACAGGAAGTATTTCAGCACCCAGGAGCAAAACGCGATTTTCCTTGCGGGACTTTCCTTGACAGGCCAGAAAAAGGATTGGATCGGCGGGTTGACAGTGGGATCGGAGACGGAACAAATTTCCGCCTCGGGAAGATACGCAAGAAGACTTGACGCCGGGGATCTCGCAACCGGAATATCCTTCAAGAACGGTTCCCAGATCGTTCTCTACGGGTCCGCGCTTGTTTCGGGATATCCGAAAACCGCTCCCGCGCCGGAGGAGACGCGCGCCATTATCGGAAGGCAGTATTATACGTTGGAGGGAAAGCCGTTGGGAGAAGAGGCTTTCAAGCCCGGCCAACTGATCTTGGCGCATTTGAAGATCGTCGCTCTGGAAAACATCTACGACGCCTTGATAATCGATTTGCTTCCTGCGGGGTTGGAGCTTGAAAACCAAAATTTGACCCACGCCGAAAAACTGGACACGATTAAGATAGAGGGAGTCGATCTCAAAAAGGAGATGGAGGACCAGCTGATCCGGCACATGGAATTCAGGGACGACAGGTTCGTGGCGGCCATGGAACTGCGCGAAAAACAAACCCACCATCTTCTTTACCTTGTGCGCGTGGTCACCCCCGGCGTCTACCGGCTCCCGGCGCCGTATCTCGAGGACATGTATCGTCCGGAAATCAGGGCAATAGGAAAGGAGAGCGGGGTGGTTACCGTGAAGGAGTAATGTAGGGGGAGATTGGGAGATTTAAAAAAGCCAAAGTTCAAGTGTAATCGAAGGGGGGCGGTCCTATTGGCTCCGTTGGCGCTCTTTGCGATTCTCGTCGGGTGCGCCGCCGTTTTGAACGGCAGTCGTCCGTTTTTTCTCCCGCCGGCCGGCGAGGGATCCTGCAAGGTCGTGACCGCGAGCAACGGGGCGCCCTTAAGAGCCTTCGCCGATAAAAACGGCGTGTGGAGGCTTCCGGCGAAGATCGACCAGGTATCTCCCCTTTACCTCGAGGCGTTGATCAACTACGAGGACCGATTTTTCTATCGGCATCCGGGGATAAACCCGTTCTCCTTGCTCAGGGCCGCCTGGCAGTGGTTTGCTCACGGAGAAATCGTGTCCGGCGGTTCCACGTTGACCATGCAGGTCGCGCGCCTTCTGGAGCCGGAAACGAAATCGGTTTCGGGAAAGACTCGCCAGATACTCCGGGCGCTTCAACTGGAATGGAACCATTCCAAGGACGAAATTCTGAATTTCTATCTGTACCGCGCTCCGTTCGGAGGAACCATAGAGGGCGTAGAAGCGGCTTGCTATGCATATTTGGGAAAGTCCGCCCGCGAGTTGAGCCATGCCGAGGCCGCGCTCCTGGCCGTGCTTCCCCAAGCGCCCAGCAGGCTTCGCCCGGACCGCCACCCGGAAAGGGCGGAGGCCGCCCGAAACAAGGTTTTAAACAGGATGGTCTCCTTGGGCGTTTGGTCGAGGGAGACGGCGGAGCAGGCACGAATGGAAACAATTCCCGGCGAATACAACGCCTTTCCCATGGCCGCGCCGCTTTTGGCAAGAAGACTCAGGAACTCCATCGGACCGGACTCCGTCCGCCGGACGACGATCGACTTTCAACTTCAAGAAACTTTGGAACAGAGATTGTCCGAATTCGCCAGCGAGCTTCCAAAACGCACGTCCGTCGCGATTTTGGTGGTGGAGAATCGAAATTTGGCGGTGCGCGCCTATGTGGGATCGGTGGATTTTTCGGACCCCGAGCGTTTCGGCCACGTGGACATGGCGAAGGCGATCCGTTCCCCCGGCTCCACGTTGAAGCCGTTTTTATACGGCTTTGCCTTCGAGGACGGACTGGTTCATTCCCAGAGCCTGCTGACGGACGCTCCGGTTTCTTTCGACGGCTACCGTCCGGCCAATTTCACGGGCGGATTCATGGGGCCTGTCAGCGCTACCGAGGCGCTTCAGAGAAGCTTGAATGTCCCGGCGGTGCAGGTCTTGGAACAGATGGGGCCGGAAGTGTTTCAATCGAGGCTTCGGCAGGGAGGTTTGCGGTTGCATCTGCCCGGCGGCGCTCGCCCGAACCTCTCCGTCATCCTGGGAGGGGCGGGGACCTCGCTGGAGTCCCTGACGGCGGCCTATGCCTGTTTCGCAAGACGAGGCCTGTCCGGGAAACTCCGGTTCTTCGAGGACGAACCTCTGAAAAACCGGTACATGACGAGCGAAGCCGCCGCGTGGGTCATCAGGGACATATTGGAGAACAACCCCGCGTCGGGCCGGAATCCAGGATTGTTCGACATTCCAGCGCATCGCAAGATCGCTTGGAAAACAGGCACCTCGTACGGCTTCCGGGACGCTTGGGCTCTTGGCGTAAACGACTCTTTCACGATCGGAGTCTGGGTGGGACGCCCGGACGGGACTCCGGTCCCCGGCCATTACGGTGCCATAACGGCCGCTCCCGTGATGTTCGCCATTTTCGATTCCCTTTTGAAAAGCAAGAAAGCGCCCGGTTTTTCACGCCCGAAAAACGTCGCGGAAAAGGATGTCTGCTGGCCGCTGGGAGTGGCGGCGGACGGTTTGGACGGCGGACTGTGCCATGCCAGGCGCAAGGCGTGGATCATAGACGGCGTGGTTCCTCCGACTTTTCCGGACGGCGATTCGAATGTTTGGACAAGTCCGGTTTCCGAAGTTTGGGTAAACCCGGAAAACGGGCGTCTGGTCGCGCCGGAATGCATGGTGGAAAAAAAACAAAGAAAAAAATTCGCCCGGTGGCCCCTGGCGCTCGCGCCGTGGCTATCTTCCGAAATTCGAAGGAAATCGGAACCTCCTCCGGTCGATCCGGCTTGCGGAGCCGCATCCGTAGCCAGTTCCGGCGCGTTGAAGCTGACCGGACTCAGGTCGGGAAACATCCTGCGCCGCGCGGGCGAAGACGGAGGAGCGCCCCGGGTCGATCTCTCCGCCTTGGGAGCGGTGGAGGACGTGTATTGGATTATCAACGGCGAGCTGAAAAGAAAAACGTCCCCCGGAGAAGTTTTCGCCTATCAGTTCGACGTTCCGGGGGAATACGAAATTACCGCCATGGATTCATACGGAAATTTCGACAGGGTGGAGATCGTGGTCGCAAATTGAGCGAAGAAAGGCGTCCATCTTCCAATAGGCGTAAACAGGCCCCCTTACACAACGGGAGGCATCACTGTCAGACAAAGCCTTTCGCAAATATTCGATTATCTCTGATTTTTGGATCCAGGGTTTTGTGCAGCGTGAAGGTCCTCCCTTTGGTCCTGTTGCTAACAGAGCTTTAAGATAGGAACTCGCTTTTTTCAACGAAACTACACCGGGCTTTTCAATTGTTCCTCGTCGAACCGGAACGGGAACGGGGAAGGATTGCCGAGGGATTGAAATTGTTTTGCGTAAAGTCGGAAACAGCCCGGAAAACATGGGAACATGTTTCGGGCCGCAGTCCGGCGCCGATCCCGGGTTTGGATTTTTTCTCGGATGGGGAGGGACTCGGTCCCAACAGTCGTATTGCGGGATTCGGGAGTCCGAATCGTCGCAGACGAGTTCTCAGGGCATGCGTGTCGTCTTCGGCGGGCGGGTCGCGGTTTCGCGTGTCCCATAGATCGAGGTGCTCCAGGATCTTTTTGACTATCGGGCCGGCCTCGAGTATCGATACGATCCGCATTCGATGTTAGCAATTGGGACAGCGGAGCGGATCGACCTCGTAGATATTGGGTATATGAACTGCGATCCTCGCGAGCCAGTCGATGGCGTCGAAGGTTTGTTCGGTCTTTCCGTCCTTCGAACGGTAGACGACCTTTGCGGCGCCGTCGGGGGAAACTGCGGATTTCAAGAAGGCGCTCACTGTGTTCCACGCGCAGGCGCCCGGCTTTCCGAGCAGGGAACGGTCGTGCATGAAATAGACGCGGAGGCGTTTGGGTATGCCGAAGACCCGGTGCCTGCGGGGGACTTTTTTCAGAACGTCGGTCAACAGCCACTCGCCGTATTTAACGGCCGTTAGTATTTATTTTTTACCGACTGCCTGAATGGGGGATTGATCGCCGATTAGGTTTTCTAAAAATCTCCCGTCATTTGGCAGTAGTTCTGGCGAGGTTCTGTTCGCTCTCCGGGGTTCCGGCCCAAGGTTGTCCACGATGCGGAGGCGTATTACAATGCCGCTTTTTTCATCAAGATGTTTTTATCCAGTTCGAGAGTATAGGACAATATTGTATTCAAATCGAGTTTTTTGGATGCTTCGAGAATTTCTATGCCGGTCAGGCTTCCGTCTTCGGCGGTATCGATGCTGACTCCCTCCGCGATTTCCACGGCGCCGTCGGGTTGCCGGTCGCCGAACTGCAGATACAAAGCGTCGATTATTTCATCATAGTATACTTTCATTTTTTTTTCCTTTTTTCAGAGGATAATTGGTAATTACGACGATATCGCCTTTCTCGACGGATATTACGATTTTGAGAGGAAATTTCAACCCTGCCAAATTGTGTTTTTTGGGTTACTATCTTTTTTCGGCCGCAGCCTGTGATTTCGTACACGTCCCCAAAGACAAGCCAAAAGCCATCGATGTTCAAAAATTACCACAATGAAAATATCTCTGTAAAGCCGAAGTCGCAGGTGCAAACTGGGGCGATGATAATCATCTGTTTTCGAGGGATAATCGGTCCCAATAGTCGTATAGCGGGATTCGGAAGTCCGAATCGTCGTATACGAGTTCGGGGGTATGCGGATCGTCTTCGGCGGGCGCGCTTTTCTTTGCGCAAATCCGCAAAAGCGAAGATCTGGAACTGCTGGAATCCATCCAGGAGCGCCTTCTGTGGACGGACGACAGCCTTGACGAGCTTCGCCGGATGGTTCGATAGATTATCTTTCCTCGGTTCGCCAACCAATCGACGTTGGATGGGAACGGCCCGGCTGCGTAATTTTCAATCGACCGTTTTAAAAATGCGCGGAGTGGCGAACCGTTCCCCGAAATCCGTGTCACCTCATGAACGCAATCAGTTGATAATGCAAATGGACGCCTCCTTGGCGAGATTCAGCACCTTCTGGCTTATGCTCCCCAAAAACAGCTCTTTTATTCCCGACAAGCCTCTTCTTCCGATAACCACCACATCGTAGCCGCTGTCGGCCTCCGCCACGATGTCTCTGGCGATTCCGTTTTTCTTGACCGCCATTTTCGCCGCAATGTTGTTTGCGTCGAACCCGGCGTCCGTCAGGACCTTTTTGGCCTTTTCCATGGCCAGGCCCAGCAGTTCCTTTTTTTTGTCCTCCAACGTGCAAAACGCCGCTCTTTGGGATTTGAAGTACGGGGTCAACTCCTTGCTGTCCATCATGCAAATGTCGGCCGTGTCCGGAATGACGGAGAACAGGGTGACCTTGTTTTCCGTCCTGTGGGTTTCGGCGACGTACTGGACTGCGCGCATGGCATTGTCGGAGTCGTCGAATGCGATCAGTACTTTTTTTGCCATTTCGTTTTCTCCTTTCATTTGTCGGTTGACAGATAAAAAAGTCGAAAGCAAGACTTTTATCGAAATGTTTTTGTTTCCCACTTGGATAAACAATAAACATCGATTCTGTTTTTTTAAACTATCGGAACATCTTTTCGATTTCGACAGACAAACCGAAAGAGGCCCCGAAAACCAGGAAATTTCCCCAATAACGCGCAATCTCTGCCTCCGCAGGATTGACGAATATTCGCGCCTTTATTATTTTCATTGAAAATTTTTTCATGGCAAGTCGAATATCGTCAACCGCAAAATTTCTTTTCCAAAGCGAGGGAACATATGACAGACACGCATATCAGGCCAATAAACTATTCCATAAAAATCGAACCCGACCTTTCGGATTTTTCCTTTTCCTCCGAAGCGGTCGTCGAACTGGAGACGGCCGTGGCCGTCGGGAAAATCCAGTTCAACGTCTTGGAGCTTGCCGTTTGGCAATGCTCCGTATTGCAGGACGACGGCAGGTATGTTCCCATGCGCTTTTCCATGGACACGGAGGCGGAGACCTTGACCGTGGAATTGCCGGAGGAAACCAAAGGCAAGATAACCGTCAAGATCGATTACGAGGGGAAAATCAACGACAAAATGGCCGGATTTTACCGGAGCGCCTACAAGGAGGACGGGCAAACCAAATATATCGCGGTGACCCAATTCCAGGAGAGCGATGCCCGAAGGGCCTTTCCCTGTCTGGACCATCCTGTCAAGAAAGCCTCCTTCGATATCGAAATGGTCGTTCCTCGCGAATTGTCCGCCGTTTCCAACGAAGTCGCGCTCGAAACCGCGAAGACCGATGGCGGCAAAAAAAAGGTAAGGTTCCGCAAAACCCCTCGCATGTCCACCTACTTGGTGTTCATGGGGGTAGGGGACTTCGATTTCATCGGAGACAACGAGGACCCGAGGGTGCGCGTCGCGGCCCTTCCGAAAATGACCAGGTACGGAGAGTACGGCGCCGAATTTGGACGGAAGTCCCTCGACTATTGCGAAAAATATTTTCGAATTCCGTACCCGCTTCCCAAGCTGGACTTGATCGCGGTCCCCGATTTCGCGTTCGGCGCCATGGAAAACTGGGGCGCGATCACGTTCCGTGAAAATCTTCTCCTTTATTATCCAGGCACGACGTCCTGCGCGGGGGAACAAAGAATTTGCGAGGTGATCGCACACGAGATAGTCCACCAGTGGTTCGGAAACCTGGTCACCCCGTCCGACTGGAAATACCTGTGGCTGAACGAGAGTTTCGCCACCTATTTCGCCTACCGCATCGTGGATTCCTATCACCCCGAATGGGACACATGGGGGCAGTTTCTCCTGGGACAGACGGAATCGGCCATGGCCCGCGACCACCTCAAGGAAGACCAGGCCATCGAGATACCCGGCGGCGAGCACGTGGTGATCAACTCTAGCACGGCCCCGATCATCTACAGCAAAGGCGGAAGTATTCTTCGCCAAGTGGAGGGATATATCGGCGAGGAAGCCTTTCGGAAGGGAATGAATCGGTATCTTACCGTTCACGCTTATAATAACGCGGCCAGCGAGGACCTCTGGAAGGCTTTCGAAGAGGCCTCCGACAAACCGGTCACCGCCATGATGCAAAATTGGGTGGGGCAGCCCGGCCATCCCGTAGTAGAGGTCGATCGGCAAGACGGAGTCCTGGCGCTAACCCAACGACGCTTCACCTGTCTGCCGGGACAGTACGACCAAACCTGGCTGATACCCCTGAAAGTCCGCATCTTCGACAAGGACGGAGATTCTCGGGTCGTGGAGATGCTCATGGACGGCAGAAACGCCCGCATAGACCTTGGCGAAAATGCGACGGCCTACAAGATAAACGACGGGCAGACCGGCTTTTACCGGACCAAGTATTTGAACTCCGACGACCTCCGAGCGCTTGGAAAGCTTGTGGAGGAGAAGCGGCTGAACATGGAGGACCGGTGGGGGATTCAGAGCGACCTTTTCGCGCTGGTAAAGGCCGGCGACTTCGACGCCCTCGCGTACGTGGAATTCCTCGAATGCTACAGGAGCGAGGACGCGTATCTGCCGCTGGCGGGCATAGCCTCCAATTTGCACTACCTGTTCGTGGTTCTGGATAGCCGAAGAAGGGAGGAAATTCGGAAGTTCGGCGCGAAATTCGCCTCCAACGTGCTGTCCAAAATCGGCTACGAACCCGGCCCCGACGAGCCGGCGACCACTTCCATTTTACGGGACCAGTTGCTGGCGAGCGCCTGCGCCTACGGAGACGCCGACGCGCAAAATTTCGCCAAAGAGCGCTTCTTGGTCCTTCGTCAGGGCGGCAATGTCCATCCCGATATCATGAAAGCTGTACTCCAGGCTGTGGCGCAACTGGAGCAGCGGCAAGCGCTGGATTGGATGAAAGAGAGATTTCGCGCCTCCGAAAGCGAGCACGAAAGAATGAACGTCATGGCGGGACTTTCCAGCTTCGAACAACCCGAATTGATCGAGGAAGCCCTAAGATTCACCCTGGATGAAATTCCGAGCAGAAACAAGTTCATGCCGATCGTCTCCATGGGCGCCAATCCCTATGCGGAAACGCTCCTGTGGGACTGGTTTTTGAAAAACCTTTCTGAGCTGGAAAAAATGCATCCTCTGCATTTCGAGCGGGTCGTCGGAGGAGTCGCGCCTGTCGCCGGAATCGAGAGGGCCCCCGAGGTAAAAGAATTTCTGACCGGCTACATGGCCAAGCACAAGCGACTGTCCGACGCCATCAAATTGGCGCTGGAGAAGCTGGAGATCAATGCGCGATTGCGCCAGGGCAAATAGACGTTGTCGGTGTTCAAAAGGTTTCCGGAAACAGGACATAGCAAAAAAGCAGCCCCAGGAAACCGACCACGAAGCCGTACAGAACGAGCGGGACGGCGTTCCTTTTGAGGATTGCGCCCTCCATGCCCGCAAGGCCGACCGTGGCGGATACGGCGACGATGTTGTGGATGCAGACCAGGTTGCCCATGGCTCCGCCCGTAGCTTGCAGGGCGATTAGGATCTGATGCGGAAGGTTCAGCGAGGAAGCCACCCCCCACTGGAATTCGGCGAACAGCAGGTTCGAAACGGTGTTCGAACCTGTGATGAACGAACCAAGGGCGCCGACGAACGAGGCCAAAAACGGCCACGTGCCTCCGGCGACGGCCGCTGTAGCCTCGGCCATGGAAAGAGGCATGGACGGAGCGCCAATGTAGTTGTTGGCGCTCTGCTTGAATATCTCCACCAGCGCGACCGCGAAAAGAAGCGCTATGGCCGGGTTTTTCATCCTCCGGAAAGAGTCGATCCAAGCGTTCTTGACCATATCGGGGCTCATTTTGTGAATGAAGATCGTCAGCACGGCGACCAGCGCGAACGGAACCAGGCCGGGGAGGTACAGCGGGGTCGCGGCGAAATCGACCGTCTCGTAGCCGAGAATGTCGGGAATACTAATTTGATACGCGTTGACCCAGGCCTTGAACGGAAGAAAATCGACGCGGGTCAGCACGAGGATAAGGCCGACGAGGGCGTAAGGCGTCCAGGCCCTGAGTTGACTCATTCGCGCCTTGAATTCCAACGCCTCCATCGCCGGTATTTCTCCCGTCCACTCGTCTTCCCATTCGCGTTGCGGGCCGAAATCCCATGTTTCTTCGGGAAAGAACCAGCCGCGCCGAGCCCCGTATATCGTAAGTCCCAAACCGATCAGGCCGCCCAAGAGCGATGGAAATTCCTCTCCGAACAAAAAAGCCGTGAGTATGAAAGGTGCCGCGAAGCAGGCCGACGCGAAAAACGAAAATTTCCAGGCGAGAAGGCCGTCCCTCCAGGAACGGTCGCGCCCGAAAAGCCGGGTCATGAAACCCAGCACGAACACGGGCAAGATGAAGATCATGGGCAAATGGAGAACGGCGGACCACCGGCCAATGATCTCGAAGAATTCGTTCATGTTTTGAAAGGGGATTTCCGGGTTGGTTGCGGTCGCTTCCCGAACCTTGTCCGCAAGCGGGGTCAGGCCGAACCAGATCGGCGTGCCTACGGCCCCGAAAGTCACCGGATACGAATTGAGGATCAGGCAGACCATGGCGGCGCAAAGGGCGGGAAAACCAAGCGAAAGCAGAAGCGGCGCCGCGATGGCCGCAGGCGTGCCGAACTCGGCCGCCCCTTCCAAAAACGCCGCGAAAACCGCTCCAACGATCACGACCTGCACGCGCCGGTCCGCGCTGATGCCGTGAAATCCGAAATTGATCGTCTCCATTCCGCCGGAATCCCTCAGCGTATAGAGGATCAAGATCGCCCCGAACACGATGACGAGCACGTTCAAAGCCCCTCCGAACCCGTTCAAAGTAGAGGCGATCACGAACCCGACCGGCATTTTCCATACGACAACCGCGATAATCGCGCAGACCAGCCACGCCAGCGGCATGGCCCTGGTGGCCGGCCACCTGAAACCGACCATCAGCGCCAACGCCAGTCGGAATGAACCACGTTTATCAACTTGGCTGTCAATCTGTTGTTTTCCTGGATGCTTTGATTAACGTCCTGAACTCCTCTTGCGATCTGAATGACATTTTCATTGATCGCGTAAAGCTGATTGTTGACCTGCTGCAAACTTTCGTTGACAATCGAAAGGCTGCGATTCATGGTCGCCATTTGCTCTTCCAATGCTCCGAATCCACTCCGCAATACCTCCCGCGTTTTCTCGAACTCTTTGGTCAGGTGCTTTATAAGCCGCTCGCTGCTTTCGAAAATAGTCTGGCGCACTCTTTCCAAATACTTCCAAATTTCTTGCGCCCTCTGCTCGTCGCGAACGCAACGGGTCGCCTCGATATCGTGATAGACCTCCTGAAGCACCTTTCCCTGGCGCTCGAGAACGATGACCAGGGCGCAAGCTTCCGAAACAAAGCCGTCAACATTGCGCGCAATATACCGACGGCAAAAGCGACGGCATGTTTATTTCGATCCGCGGTCGCTTATCTATTGCCGGTTGGCAGTGGGCAACACGTGGGGCGTTGATAATGTCGATTTTCCGGCACTGAAATTTCCTCCCGGTTTTGTTCCTTTCCAGGCATGCAAGCCTTGTTTTGTTTTGCCGGGCGGCCCCGAGAAACGAGGCAAGGTCGCGGTCTTCCGGTAGCGCC
>CAZNTU010000008.1:0-63425 GCA_964575975.1 uncultured Desulfobacteraceae bacterium | reverse complement strand
AACTTGGATCGATGTGAAAGTTGATTTCAACGCCTTGCATTGGCATAATCATTTGGAACGCGAACGTTGTTGGAAGTAACGAAAAACTTTTTTATCCTCGGGGGAGGATGCGCCATGCAAACTATACGAATACAAAAGGATTTGAAAAACACGATATCAGAACTCGCAAATAAATTGAAGATATCAGAATACGATGTGATACGACGGGCAGTGCTTGAATATTCCGAAAAAGCAAAAAGAAAAGAAAGTTTGATGTCGTTTGCCGGGTCTATTGACGAAGAAGCGGCGGACAGCATGCTGAAAGCCATAAGAGAAAGCCGGGTCGATAAAATACTGGATGTGGAAATATGAAATACATAATTGACACGGATATTCTCATCTATTTTTTAAAAAACGTTCCAAACACCGTTGCCAAATTCGACGAGATCGATCCCGATTTGCTTGCGACGACCATGGTTAATTATGCGGAACTGCTCTTTGGGGCTTATAATTCGACTCGAATCGACGACAACCTTTCCAAAATCAGACTATTTTTAAAAACTCTTGCCATCATCGATTTCGACAAAGACGCCGCCGAAAAATTTGCAAGGCTAAAAACGGATTTGCGAAAGGGAGGAAACATCATCCCGGACATGGATTTGATGATAGCAAGCATTTGTTTGGCGAAAAACGCCATCCTGGTTACAAATAATACGAAACATTTCCAGCGATTAAAAGACCTTCGGACAGAAAATTGGGCTTGATTGGAAAGGACACACCGGGCTTGGTTTTAACTTCGGCCACCGCCGGCGCCCGTAGCATAGCCCCTTGCCGAAATAAAAACCAATCCCGTTGCGAGGAACCGTGCGGCTATTATTGGTTAGCGCCTGAGATCGCCGATCCACCGCATGGCCTCGACTTCGCTGGTTTTTCCGAGATACTGCGGGATTGTCGATAAATACGAATGACGCGGCAACGCCTTGGGCACGATCTCGATCGGCGCCCCTGGCCTGGAAACGGGCGAGCCGCCGGGAAATCTTCATTTACCAACGGCTTCTCTTCCATAGACGGCTCCGAGCAGTTCGGCGGGAGACGCGCTCTTGCTCAAAAAGGCCTCCGCTCCCGCCTTGCGCATTTCGGCCGCGATGCTATCGTCCTCGTGCATCGACAGGCCGATCACCCGCACTTCGGGAGCCTCCGCCTTGATGCGCCGGGTCGCCTCGATTCCGTCCATTTCCGGCATGGAGACATCCATGACGATCACATCCGGTCGCAGCTTCAAGGCTTTCTCGACGGCTTCCCTGCCGTCGGCCGCCTCGCCCGCGACTTGAATGCCCGCCTGGCCGGCGACCAGTTTGATCAGCCCTTGGCGCATGACTTTGTGATCGTCGGCGAACAGCACCCTCACGGCTTCGCCATCGATCGGAAGAGCTTCTGTCTCCCGCGTTCGTTCGGCTGCGGAAGATTCGGACTTTACGTATTTTCGCGCATTCAACGGAACGGTGAGAACGAATCGGCTGCCTTCTCCCGGCGCGCTTTCGATCACCAGACTTCCTCCCATGTAGTTGGCGCGCTCGCGCAGGCTCGGAAGCCCGACTCCAGGGGGGGTATTCGACAAGTGAAGCGCGGCGGGATCGAATCCCCGGCCCCGGTCGCCGACCGTGACAACCAAAGAGCTGTCGCGGCTTTCCAGACCGATTCGGGCGTTTTTGACTCCGGCGTGCTTTACCACGTTGAACAGGAGTTCCCGGGCGGCGCGGAATACGAAGAGCTTGACCGGCATGCTTTCGGGCGGCTCCGGCGGCATGTCGGCATGCAGATCGACCTGCATGTCGAACCGTTCGCGCATGTAATCCGCCAGCCAGCTCATCGCCTCGGGCAGCCCCGAATAGTTCAGCATGGCAGGACTCAGATCGTACGACAAGCGGCGGGATTTGGCGATGGAATCTTCGATGAGCCCCCGGACTTTCGCGATCGCCGCTTTTCCGAGTAAATTCGGTTCCGCCGCTTGCAGGTGAAAAATCGCGGCAGCCAGGATTTGCTGCAAATCTTCGTGCAAAAGTTCGGCCACCATGCGCCGCTCGCGTTCCTCCGCCTCTATCAACTCGACTGAAAGCGCCTGAAGCTGCTTTGCGCGGGCTTCGGCAAGCTTTGTGCGCTCGGCGACCTTTTGTTCAAGGGTCGCGTTTAGCTCGCGCAGGGCCTTCTCCGCCCGCAAGGCCTGATCGGTTCGCTCCCTTTCGCGCCGGAAAAGCCGCACGTATTCCAATAAAAGACCGATCAGGACCACCAGGGCGCTGCCGGTCGCCACGATCCTCGCAAAGTACCACCAAATATCGTAGCGACGCATGCCGCTCAATGTGGCGAACACGGCAAAGGCGAACCCCATCTGGGAAAAAGAGACGTATCCCAAAAGCGCATCCCTCGTTTGCCTGTACCGGCGCGCCGAAAGCACAGCCCCTGCGGCGAACAGGGTCGCCGCGCCGGCATTCCAAATCAGCAGCTCGACGGTAAAAACGCCGGATGAGGAGAGCAAGGCCGGAAGACGGTCTTCAAAGCGGACGACCATGCACAATGCCAGAATCAGCAGCAATATCCAGGCGGATGCCGCCATTGCGATTCGACCCCCGGTCGTCTTCCCGTTCCTGGGGTGGTCTGCCAGCACCGCCGCCAGCAAAAGAACACTGTAAATGGTGATACCGATCTGAAGAAACCAAGCCGGCGTCGAGGCGCGCGCCCCGACGATGGCGCCGCCGCCGGGCAGCAGCCCCGGCCAGGCAAGGGCGTAAAACGCAAGACAAATCCCAAAGCCGACGGCCCCCATACCGATCCAGAAACAGGACGGATGGTGAAGCACATTATGCCGCCCCAGCGCCAGAAAAGAGATCGAAAACAAGGCGAGCCCCTGGAAAATGCCCACCAAGGGGATGAACCAGGGCAGTTCGGCAACGATTGGTCCGGGCCCGCTCCGGTTCAAGAACAGGATGAACAACAGGACCGTAAAAAGGATCGCGGCAGCCGCCAAACCCCGGTACAGCCGGTCCACAGATGTTTGCGTCCAGTCCATTTTTTGCAGCATTGCTTTTCCCTTCTGAATTGCAGCCGGATGCGAGTTCGGCAATTCTAATCTTGACGAGGTTCAGGCCGAGAAAGTTTGCGACTGAAAGGGTAGCCAGACCAGGATGGTCTGGTTGCCTTCGAGCCGACCGAACTTTTAAAATTAGAATTGCCGATGCGAGTTACACCGCATTGCCGACAAGTCCCTTTTCGATAGCGAGGGCGGTCAGAGCGGCCACGTTGTGAAGGTCGAGCTTCTTCATCAGGTTGGCTCTATGTTTTTCGACGGTCTTGACGCTGATGTTTAGAAATTCCGCGATTTCCTTGTTGAGGTATCCTTCCGCTATAAGCTTCAATATTTCGCGCTCCCGCTGGGTTACCGTATCCCAGCACGATTTCTCCTTCATTTCTTTCCGGTGTTCGATATAACCTTCCAGGATATTGTGCGTAATTCCGGGGCTCACGTACCCTTTTCCCTGCATAACGCTGTTGATCGCCATCTCGAGTTCCTTTCGGCAGGCGTTCTTTATGCAGTAGCCGTCGGCTCCGGCTTCGAAGGCGCTCAGGACGAAATTTTCGTCTTCGTGGATCGTGAGGGCGAGAACTTTTATGTCCGGGAATTGGGACTTCACGTCCCTCATGACGGAGAAACCGTCCATTCGCGGCATGGATAGATCCAAAAGAACAATGTCAGGATGAAGCTTTCTCGCTATTCGGACCGCCTCCAGCCCGTCAACGGCCTCTCCGACCACTTCGATGTTCGCGAAGGCCGAAATCATCGTTCTCAGTCCTTCTCTGAGGAGCCGATGATCTTCGACGATTACCATCTTTTTTTTGTTCCCCATGGTTCACCGTTCGATTCCGTGTTTTTTTCCAATACCCAGTCCCTATCGAACTTCCGGAACTCAAGCATAAACAGCCGCTCAATAATAAGCTCGAACCGAATTTCGCCGAAATACGGCATTCGCCTTATTCGATGCCGACGCCGAGGTGTATGCGATCTGCAAAATATCGACCTGCGCGGTTGGAGAGCGGTGCAATTCCCCCCTTGAGGGGGGGTGGGGGGGGTGTCTGTGCGGCATGTTCGATCTTCCGTTCGCCGGAAACACCCCCCTAGCCCCCCTCAAGGGGGGAATTGCGACCCCTGGCCCCCCTCGAGGGGGGAATTTGCGACCCATGGCCCCCCTCGAGGGGGGAATTGCGACCCATGGCCCCCCTCGAGGGGGGAATTGCGGCCCGTGGCCCCCCTCGAGGGGGGAATTGCGGCCCGACCGCGCAAGGTCGAAATATTTCGATTCGCCGGGGATGTAAGGGCGGATTCTCTCCTTCCTCCGTATTTTCCAGGCGATGATCGGATGTTTGCCGCTTACAAATGGCCGCTTCGTATCGCCTCCAGTATTTTTTCCACCGGAGAGGCCTTGTAGAGATACGCCGCCGCCCCGGCGCTGGTCATTTTCTCCTGCGTGGCCGGATTGTCGTGCATGCTCAGGCCGACGACCCGGATGTTCGGATTCGCCCTGACTATGCGCATGGTCGCCTCGACTCCGTCCATGTTGGGCATGGTGACGTCCATGAGGACCACGTCCGGGGCAAGCTCCGAGACCAACCGGACCGCCTCGGCTCCGTCCGCCGCCTGCCCCACCACTTCGATGTCCGGTTCGGTCGCAAGAAGTTTCGACAGCCCCTGCCGCACTACGGCGTGGTCGTCGGCGACGAGGATTCTTATATTCCTCCCCTCGTTCGGGGCGCAGGCTTCGGTCTCCTTCAAGACCGCTTCCGCTTCTTTCGTTTCCGGAGGTTCGGATTTTAGCAAGGCTTCCGTCGGCGCCTCCAGCGTCACGGAGCATCCTTTGCCTGGGGCGCTGTCGATCTCGAATCGGCCTCCCATGGAATCGACCCGCTCCCTTATGGCGAACAGGCCGAACCCGTTCATCATTCCGCCTTTCGTCTCCGTCGCAGCGGGATCGAACCCCTTTCCTTCGTCCTTCACGCGTACAAGAATCCGATCTCCGCATTTTTTCGCCTCGACGGTCGCGGAACCGGCCCCGGAGTGCTTGACGGCGTTGAACAAAAGCTCCCGGATCGACCGGAACAGCATCGAGGCGAGCGCCGGAGATTCCGGCTCCGCCTCCGGCCGGCACGCGAACCGCACTTTCAGGCCGTGCTTTTCCCGCATGTCCGAGACAAGCCAGTTAAGTGCCGCCAGAAGCCCGTTCTGGTGCAGCACGGGCGGACTCAGCTCGTGGGAGAGCGAGCGGCATTTTCGAATGCTCTCGTCGACCAGTTGAATCAGGTTTCCTATTGTTTGAACATCGGTTTTATCCGACATATGCATCTGCAGCTGAAAGCGAAGCGCGGCCAGGTACTGCTGCAGGTCGTCGTGCAGAATCAGGGCTACCTGTTTCCGTTCCCGTTCCTCGGTCTCGGAAAGCTCCAAAGCGAGCCGCCGGAGCTGCGAAGTTCGCTTTTCCGCCACGGCCGTGCGCTCGGCGACCTGCTGCTCCAAAGTGTTGTTCAGCTTTAAAAGAGCTTCCTCGGCCATTTTGCGCTCGGTGATGTCGCTTGCGGCGCCGAACCATTCCGCGATTTCGCCGTTTTCGTCCAACATGGGAATCGCGCGCGAAAACGTCCAACCCCAGGAGCCGTCCTGACGACGGACCCTGTGTTCCAGTTCGAAGACGCTTTTGTTCCCGATGGCTTCCCGGATGACCGAAGTTACGTGCGGCCGGTCGTCCGGGTGAATGTATTTATGGAGCCAGTCGCGGCTGGGGGATTCCGTGTCGGCGAGAAACCCCAGGCTGTGAAGCTGTCGCATTTCGCTCCAGTCCGGGCTCATGCGATACAGGACTTCCGAACTGGCCTCCACCAGCGCGCCGAATCTCTCCTCGCTTTTTCGCTGATCGTCTTCGGCCTTCTTGCGTTCGGTGATGTCCGAGAGGGTCATCCGATACCGGCGGATATCGCCGCTTTCGTCAAGGTCCGTCACGATGTCGGCCAGGACCCAAACCGAACGGCCCTCCTTGTTCGGAACCAGCTTCAGTTCAACGCTCTATTTCTTTCCCGTTTCCTGCAACCGCCGTTTGGTTCTATGGTATTCGTCCCGGCTCTCCGCGTCGACGAACGTCCAGAAGGGTCTCCTGTCCGAATCCGCCCTGTCCGATTCCAGAAGCGACGCCGCCGTGAGATTGATCCGCTCTACGAACCCGGCCGGGTTCAATGTCACGTATCCGCAGGGGGCGAACTCGTAAAGCTCCACGTATTCCGCGTGAAGATCGGATAGCTCCCCTTGCGCTCTTTGAAGTTCATCGTTCTGGATTTCCAGCTCCGCCTGGTGGATCGCGAGTTCGTCGACAAGCTCCAGGACGTCCGCGGAAATCGGGTTTCCAATCTCGGGGCGCTTTGCGGACTGACGTGCAAATGGACGAATTGGATGTCTACGTCGGTCCCGACCTTCAGTTTTCTGCGGGTAGCTGGCCGATTGCTAGCCTTGGCCTTGTGAATTGCCTGCCGGTGCGGCCTTGGACTGCGGAGAATGTTTCCCTTCGAGTCGATCAGAACCGTTGCGGGCGAGAACTGCTCCAGCACGGCTTTCCGCAACGACCGTCACGGATCGTCCGTGTTTTTCGGGGGGGGCGGCCGCCTCGCGGCCGACTTCTCTCGCGGGTCCGTCGGGAAAATCGACGACAAGCCTTTGCGGCCGGGCGGCGCTTGAAAAACCGCTCGAGCGTTTCCGGCATTTCTTCGGGAGCGAACACGGCGTCGTCGCCCCCGGTCCCGGTCGCGCTCCGGGGCATGCCGTCGTACTTGGCGGAACCTTCTGGCTGGACCGGGACAAGGCCGTCCCTGGACTTGATCTCCTTGTCGGACGGGACAGTGTAAACATGGTTCGGCTCGACGGTTTCCCCGTCTTTGGAGGCGGAGACGGGAATCCGGGCGATTTTTCTAAGCAGTTCGGGCGCCACGGCTGGTCCGGCTTCGTGTGGATCAGGACGATATAAGCCATGCCGGAGTTTTCGGAAACCGCGGAGAAAAACGACTTCAGCGCCTCGAGTCCCCCGGCCGACGCTCCGACGCCGACGACCGGAAACTCTTTTCCTTTCGATTCCCCCGCCCTTTCCGGATGTTCGGTCCCGGAGCCGTTTTCCGTTTCGCTTTTCCGGGAAACGTACTGCTCTTTCTCCCGGAGGTCTTCGTTATCTTTTTCCTTTGTCATATCCCGCTACCGTGCCGTTCCATTCGAGTTTCGTATCTTCGGTCGTCCGAGCAGAGGGAGAAAAATCTATTGAAAACGATTGGAAAATCGCCTGCACCCGGCTGAGATAAAAATTACCCTAAAAATTAAAATCAAAACATATAACACGGTCAACCGGTTAATTCCATGGGGTCTAAACCCTATTTTCCGGGCGGCCCCTTCGAATCGGCTTGCGGTCCGGTCGTTCTTCGGACGGCTCCGCTTCCGCCTTCCGCGCCGAAGATCGTCGGCTGGAGGCAAGCTTGAATTCCGGAATATCCGCAAATCCGAAAGAATCGAACAATCGACAACCGCGATATTTATTCGCATATTGCCGCTGCTCGACCGTAATTGCGGTCGTTTCGCTTGTGGCGGAAGTGTTCCGCGGGGATTTTGCGGCGAGGCTCTTTCGATCAGGTTCAGCTTGGTCGAATACGTCGGCGGCGTCTTCACGCCGGTATGACAATACGGAACTTTTTGCAATATGCGCTTGAGCTTTCGGAAAAAAAGTTTAAGATGGATTTTATAATCGATTCCGCAGGGCGAGGTCTGGCGAATCGATTGACGCTTTCAGCCCGGAGCGTCCGCAATGGAGACCCGTTCTTGTTTTAGAATTCCAAAAAACGCGAATTCATGGAAATATTATGATGACAGCAAACGTAAAGAAGATTGCGGAGCAGGTAACCGCTCTTCCCGAAAACGAGAGGGAAGAATTTCTGTCGTGGCTTGCCGATTTCGAGGCCGAACGCCATGACGAATGGGACAAGGAGCTTGCCCGCGATTCCAAACCTGGAGGACGTATCGAGGTTCTTCTCAGGCGTGTTCGCAACGATATCGCCGAGGAAAGGACCAGGTCGCTTGACGAAATCCTCGACAACTTCTGATTTTTGGTCAAGCTACGGAAAACTCCCTGCCGAGATCAAGAGGAGGGCGCGAATCGCTTATCGGTTGTGGCGTGTCAATCCACGCCATCCATCTCTTCGATTCAAAAAGGTCGGGGAAGTGTGGTCGCTTCGAATCGGCGCTGGCTACCGCGCACTCGCGCTTTTGCAAAACGACGTTTTTTATTGGTTCTGGATCGGCTCTCATGACGATTACGAAAAAGTAATTACTGGCGACGCAGGGCGCTAAGAATTACGTTTTTACGCTACGAGGAAGAAATAAATACCTCCTAAAAAGTCGATTGCCCGGAACCGCTGCCGCCGTCCAGAATCCAGAGCTTCTATGCCGCTTTTCGATAAAAGAGTATTGCACGCTACATGGACGTCAAGATGGCGCATGGGCGCATCCGTACATATTTGACTTGGTAGCACGCGGCAACTTTTTGGGCCTCGGAACGAAACGAAGTTGTCACCGTTGCGCGCAATATACCGGCGGAAAGAGAGTTGGCATATTTATTTCGTTCTGTGGCCCCAGATGGTTTCAGCTTGATTGTATTGGAGGCTTGACATCGGCACGAAGAAGAATGCTCATCCCGCAACGCTTCATTTGCATCTCTCGAACCGGGCGTTCGACAAAAGTATCCAAGCGAGGTTGTTGTCTCTTGGTTTTGCACACGGCAATCGAAATTATAAAACTTTAAGCAAAGACTCTTCGACCATTTTCGGTACCTGTATGGGGATAAACCAGGACGAGGGGTACAAATAGTCTTCTCCGCTCTCGTCGATAATTCGAAGGTCGCCGTCGGCGGCGGCGTCTTCATCCGGTACGACTATGTAAATTTTATGTAATTCCAAGGATCCTTGATGCTGTTTGTTATTGATACAAACGGCAAAGCTTCCTGAAAATCCATTCTCTTTATCCATACATTACTCCAAATATCGTTTACGCTTTATTTCTATTCTTCCAATACCGTGCGCTTCGTACCAATGCAGTTCGGCTAAGCGTATTCTCCCAGTCGACAGGCAAATGTGCGCGATCCCTTTCATTTTCCGCCAATTTCCAAACCCATATGTCTCTTGCAATTTTCGGAACCTATTCATTATTGTAAAGCCGAAACTCCGATTTATTGTCAAGCGGCGATCATTTATAACGCAACTCCCTTTGTATATGCTCGATCAATGAAAAAAGCAAGCTATGGGATGCTTGCTCGGATAATGCATGCGCAAACCCGTGTACATATTTGACTTAGCCCGTGCGCATATTACAATGTAAACCGAAAGATTGCAGAGTCGATAAAGCGCGAAATCCCGACCTATGTGGCCATGCTCCGAATACCGAAAACCTGCGTTCATTCGAACTTCCCGTTTGCTGTACCCGCTTGTCCGGCAGTTTTACCGCGTGTAAAGGCGGAATCGCGGCGGCAACGATCGCCCGATCATCCGAAGCCTCGACAGGACGCAATTGCGAGGGTGCCGTTTTAATCGACATTTTCGTTAAACTCCGCGTTTAAAAGGAGAGACAAGGAATGGCGGAAAGTGTGTTCGGAAAAGAGAAGGCGAGCACGGGAATAGAGGGGCTCGACCACGTCCTCGACGGCGGTTTTCCCGAAAACATGACCTATCTCGTCCACGGCGGTCCGGGAGTCGGAAAGACCACGCTGGGTTTCCAGTTTCTTTTGGAGGGCGTCCGGCAGGGCCAGCGGGTGCTATACGCATCGCTGCTGCAGACGCGCGCGGAACTGGAGATGGTTCTTGCCTCTCACGGATGGTCTCTCGATGGAGTGGACCTTCTCGAATTGCCCGAGAAAATCAAGGAAACCTCCATAGAAGAGCAGAGTTTCTTCAGCACGGCGGACGTGGAACTGCACGAGGTGACCGACGCCATCATGCAAGCCGTGGACCGGTTCGAGCCTCAGCGGATGGTGTTCGATTCCATCACGGAACTGAGCATCCTGGTGGACAATCTCTACCAGTTTCGGCGGCAAATCCTGAAACTCAAAGGACGACTATCGAACATCGGCTGCACTACGATTTTCACGGCAAGCAACACCACGACGATCGATCTGGATTCGATTCAGACCATGGTCCATGGCGTGCTGGAAATGGGCATGCACCGACCCTATTTCGGAGAACCCCGCCGATGGATCGACGTGACCAAAATGCGGGGCATGGATTTTGTAGGCGGAATTCACGATTTTCGACTTCGAACCGGGGGCATCGAAGTATTCCCGCGTACCGAAGTGCCCCATTTCGCCCGCCGGCCGGAGTGGGGCTTGATTTCCAGCGGCATTCCGGAATTGGATCGATTGTTCGGCGGGGGATTGGAGGAAGGCACCGCCACCCTGATCACCGGAACAACCGGAGCTGGCAAAAGCACGCTGGCCAGCCTGTACGCCGATGCCGCCGCCAAACGGGGAGAACGCTCCGTCATTTATTGCTTCGACGAACGGCGCCAGACTTTTCTCCGGCGGTCTTCGGGTCTGGGGATGGATATGAAAGGACATGTCGAGAAAGGCTTGGTGGATTTGCGCCAAGTACACGTGGGGGAACTTACCCCCGGCGAGTTCGCGCACAATATCCGCCATACCGTCGACGAGCATGGGATGAAGGTTCTGGTCATCGACAGCCTCAACGGATACTTCAACGCCATGACCGAGCATCGCCAATTGATGATCCAAATGCACGAACTGCTGAGCTTTCTATCCGGGAGCGGAGTTCTGACGCTGTTGATCGTGGCGGCGCAGGGATTTCTGGTCGAGAAGGAAATCGACGTCGATGCAAGCTATATCGCGGACACGGTGGTACTGATGCGCAATTTCGAGGCCGGGGGAACGATATGTCGCTGCATATCGGTGCTCAAGAAACGGTACGGCGATCACGAAAAGACCATACGGGAGCTTCAAATAACCCAAGGCGGCATTCGTGTGGGCGAACCTTTGCGTCAATTCAGGGGATTGCTTACCGGAAGTCCCGAATTTGTCGGAGACATGGGAAGATTGCTCGACAGGGGAGAGTCAAGTGAGCCAACCGACTATCGATTCTAAAAAAACGATCGAGGAAAACGACGATTTGGCCGTTGTTGTGATCGCGCCTACGGGACGCGACGCGGAACTGTCCTGCGAAATACTGCGGCGGGCGAATATCGCCAGCCTCGCCTGCCAATCGTTTTCCGATCTGATGCGCCGCCTCGATTCCGACAGCGGCCCCGTCGTGATGGCGGTCGAAGCCGTAAACGAAGAAGCGGCCGAAAGATTGCAGGCCAAGCTGGAGCTCCAGCCGCAGTGGTCGGACCTTCCATTGGTGATTTTCAAGGGCGAAAGGGGATTGCCGCGCTACTTGGAGGACCTTGCGCGACGAAGCAACGCCACTTTGCTGCAACGGCCGATACAGGTGGTTTCGTTCGTCAGTTCGATCAGAGCGGCGGTCAGGAGCCGCATGCGACAGTACGAGACCAGAGACTTGCTGAAGCAATTGTCGAGCCGGGCCCGGCAGTTGCGAAGGCTCGCCTTGGAATTGACGGAGGCGGAGGAGCGGGAACGGAATCGCCTGGCCCAGATTCTCCACGACGATCTCCAGCAGTTGCTGGTCGCCATCAAGTTCCAATTGGAGGTTTTCCCCGGACGAATCCGCAAGGACGGCATTTCGAAACCGGTCGAGGAAATCGTGGAACTGGTGGAAATGGCCATAGGCAAGTCTAGAAGCCTGTCGCACGACTTGAGCCCGCCCATTTTGAAAAAAAGGGACATGGCGACTTCCTTGAAATGGTTGGCCGACCGGATGAATCAACTCTACGGATTGCGCGTGACCGTGGACGCTCGAATAGACGCGGAACCCGCGCAGATGCAACTCAGGGCATTCCTTTTCCGCAGTGCCCAGGAATACCTTTTCAACGTGGTCAAGCACGCCGGGACCGACACGGCGCGCGTGAAGCTTTCGAGTTCGGCGGAAGGCGTAGAACTTTGCGTCAGCGACTCGGGAGTTGGATTTCTTCCCGAACATTTCGGAAAAAACGAAAAAACTTCCGGTTTCGGCCTGTTCAGCATTCGCGAGCGGGCGCACCTTTTAGGCGGCAGGTTCCAAGTCGAAAGCGCGCCCGGAAAGGGCAGCATGTTTACCTTGACCATGCCATTGAACTGGACAGGGCCGGATACGGCCGAAGTGTGATCGGATGCTTGGCACGCAAACAGGAAGGCTATTTTACTTCGATGAACATATAAGCGTCAATATCCGCCCAAATACGGTCGTTTCTCCATTTCACCCGCGTCCGATCAGGTTTACCGTAATGAGAACGCTCCTCATAGTCTATGCTATGCATGCAGGCTGGAGGAACGAATCGCGAATTTTCATCGCGGCGTAAAGTAAAGTCCGCGAAACGATTTCAAGCGACAAGGAGGTTTTCCATGAGCACTACGGGGTTGGCAGTATTCGACCGTACGGTCCACGAAACTCACGAATGGTTGCACGATCTTATGTACGAAATGGCCTGGGCGGACAGGCAAATGGCCTATAAAGGATTGCGCGCGACATTGCATTCGTTGCGCGACCGTTTGACGCCCGAGGAAGCCGTTCATTTGGGTGCGCAACTGCCCATGCTTGTTAGGGGGATTTATTACGAAGGATGGAAACTTTCCGACACTCCCTGGAAAGTTAGCCGCAAGGATGATTTTTTCGAGCGGGTACGGTTAATAATGGCCGACGACGCTTTGAACATCGACTACGAGCAATTGACCAGGGCCGTCTTTAAACTTCTGAGGCATCGTGTTTCCGAAGACGAAATTAAGGATATCGTTTCCATGATGCCCAAAGAACTGATCGACCTGTGGCCCCGAAATCCGAACGATTGAGCGAAAAACGAGAATATTTTCATTTTCATCGCCGCGGAACCAATCGGCCATATATGAACCGGCAAGACAAGAAAGGAACCTACCATGAGAGTACCGCCTGAAATTACATATCGCGGCATCGAGAAAACCGATGCGATCGAACGGCTGATTCTTGAAAAAGCGGCCAAGCTGGACGAAATCCACGACAGCGTCATCAGTTGTCGGATTGCCTTGGAAAAAACGCAGGAATTCCAGCGAACCGGAAGCCCTTACCGAGTTCGGATAGTGACACGTGTCCCGCCGGGACACGAACTGGTCGTCCGGCGCGAAAACAGCGAGGGCGAAATGCACGATCGTCTCCAGACCACGATCAACGATGCCTTCAACGCGCTTCGCAAACAATTGATCAAATTGAAGGAAAAGCAGCAGGGCGACGTGAAAACGCACCCGATGCAGGAGCTTGTGGGCTACGTGGTGCGTTTGTTTCCGGAAGAAGGCTTCGGATTTATCAGAACTTCCGAAGGGCAGGAACTTTACTTCCATAGGAACAGCGTTCTGCGCGACGATTTCGAGCGCCTGAAAATCGGTTCCGGGGTTCGCTATTTTCCGAGCGCCGGGGAGAAAGGTCCCCAGGCCAGCACTGTGCAAATAGTAGACAAGCCGGGAGTCCGTGCAGCTCGGACCCCGGATACCAACGTGGAGCAGCCGGAAGGCTGGAAACCTTGAGTATGAGAATTGCCGCTATTGGAGACCTGCACTGCAAAACCAAATCGAAAGGCGAGTTTTCGCGCCTTTTCGAAGGGGTGGAAAAAGAGGCGGACATATTGATTTTGGCTGGCGACTTGACCAACGTCGGCCTCGTGGAGGAGATGGATGTTCTTCTGGAGGAACTGAAAACGGTAAACTTGCCGATTATCGCCGTAGTCGGCAACCACGACCATGAAAACGACCAGGCGGACCTTCTGACGAACATGATGACCGGAAGCGATATTTGCGTGCTGGACTGCACCACGTGCGAAGTAGACGGCGTAGGTTTCGTAGGCGCCAAGGGATTCGGCGGCGGCTTTTTGAACCGCCGGGTCCAGCCCTTCGGGGAACGGGCCATTAAAACCTTCGTGCAGACGAGCATCGACGAAGTCGTCCGCATGGAAAAGGCCTTGGAAACACTCAAAACCGACCGCAAGATCGCGGTCATGCACTACTCTCCCATAAAAGACACCTTAGAGGGAGAGTCGCCGGAGCTTTTTCCCTTTTTGGGGTCCTCGCTCTTGGCCGACGCAGTGGAGCGCCACGGGGTAGACGTCGTTTTCCACGGCCACGCCCACAACGGTTCTCCCGCCGGACGGACGTCCGGGGGCATTCCCGTCCGCAATGTATCTCGCTTTGTTCAAAGACGATTCAACCGCAAGGAATATTTGATCTACGAAACATATTGAAGAAGTCCGCCCACACGGAGACTGTCAAAGCGGTTTCGCCATAATGACTCCAAAAACGCCCAGAATTCCCGCTACTACGGCGCCCGCGCCCAGAAGTATGGCGAATATGCTGATGATGGCCCCGCTTATTTTAGGGGACGCGGCTATGATCAATCCGGTTATTCCCAACGGAAGAGATACGACGCCGGTGATCAATCCAAGCACCGGAAAACCCGAAAAAGTCAGAAAATAGCCGCCGATGGCGGCGATGATAGATAACGTGGCCGTCGTGCCTCTTCTTTGATCCATTTTCCGAAATCCTCCCGGTCTGAAAGTTTAATGAACGAATATTCGATTTGGACAGCAACTTCGCCGTTGCAACCGCGATAGTCCGAGTTCAGTCCTTTACCCGAGCCCACGTTCGTATAAAATAAGAAAAGCGCTTCGGCATGAACACGGGCAATACTTGGTATTTTCAACCTACAAGCACCCTATTTGCGCCAACATCGCCAATACGGCGATTCGGAGCGAGGCCTACGCAATCCACCCGATTGCACCCTCGGCAGACGCCTGGTAAATATGGAACGATTTGGAGATGGAGAAACATCGGTCGGGATTATCCAGGCAAAAGGAAAGAAAGGAAAGGAGCCGAATATGTTGTTCGAAGGATGGATACCTCTTTTTAAAGTTTTTTTCGTGGGCGTCATTGCCTATACCGCCCTTATTTTTCTTTTGCGGAGCTATGGCAAGCGGACCCTCGCGAAGATGAACGCTTTCGATTTCGTGATCAACGTCGCCATCGGCTCGATCCTGGCCACGATTGTTCTCTCCCCGGAAGTGGCGTTCGTCGAGGGAATGCTCGCTTTCGTCCTTCTCTTTTCCCTCCAGTATCTGATTTCCTGGCTTTCGATGAATTCCAGGGAGATCAGGACGTTTATAAAAGGAGAACCCAGACTTCTTTACCACGACGGCCAATACCTGCGAAGCGCCATGAGGTCCGAACGAATCACGGAAGAGGAAATTTTGCAGACGGTGCGCAACAATTCCTTTGGAAGCCTGTCCGACGTCCAGGCGATCGTTCTGGAGACGGACGGAGAATTCAGCGTGATCCCCAAATCCGGCAGGGAGGAGTCGGCGGATATTCTTTCCAATGTTTCAAAAACATAGACGTTTCGGCTATCCAAATCTTGCGTTTTTGCCGGTTGCGGCTCGCGATCGCATTTCCGCCCCCAGTTTGGCCACTTGTTCGCGCAGGGCCGAAACGATACGTTCCTTGTTTTCTCCTTCCTTCTCGAATGTTCCGTTTGCCTCTTGATTATTCCTTTCTTCTTCCTCGCCTTGCCCGTCGCGCGCCAATTCCGCCGGATCAAGCGGCTGTCCGAAAGCCACGACAATCGAATCCAAGCGGGGGATCGCTTTCCCCGGGGGCAGAATCCTTTCCGTCCCCAATATGAAAGCCGGAACCACCGGCGCGCGCGTATGCTCCAATAATACGCCCACGCCGCTCTTGAACGGCTGAAGCCGTCCGTCGGGCGAACGCCGTCCCTCCGGAAACCACACGAGTCCCTTTTTGCGGTTCAACACGGCGGCTCCGAAAGCCATGCTGGAAATCATTCCCTTTTCGGGATCGACCGGCACGGTTTGCGACAAGCGACTGAAAAACCGAAAGAACGGATTTCGGAAAGCGGCCCCGGTCCAACCGGCCCAGAACAGCCGGCGGACCCTTCGAAAACCAATTGCGGCGGCAAGTACAAACGGATCCAGGTAGCTCGCATGGTTCGGGGTGATTACAAAAGGTCCTTCCGAAGGCAGATTTTCGACGCCTTCGGTTCGAAGCTTGAAGATTCGTTCGGCGACCAGGCGGACTACTGCGAATATTCCCTTTCCAAGATAACGCTCCAAAGGGCTCAACGGTTCGAGCCAGCGCATTTGCTCGCTCGTGAGCGACCTTTCCGGGTTTTCCAAGGGCGATTCCAGGGAAACCGCCTCGCCTCCGGCCGATTTCTCGGAGACGATTTCGAGCAAGTCCCTTACAGTATCGATTCGGCCGATGGATTCCTCCTCCAGTTCGATACCGGCAAGCCTGCGGATTTCCAAGGTGATGTTCAGCCATTCCAGGGAATCGATCCCCAGATCCAGGTCGGGATCGGCGTCCGGAGAAAGTCTCCGGTTCCGGTAGCGCTCGGCCAGCCAGTTCCAGACCTTTCTCGCGGCGGGGTTTTCCAGAAGTTCGCGGTCTTGGACCGCCATTTCCGAAATCGGGAGGGGGCCGGACCTCCGTTCCGGCGAAGCTTGCTCCTGCTTTGCCCGCCGGAAAACCTCGGCTAAAAGATGACGTCGGATCTTGCCCAGTCTCGTGCGCGGCAAAGGCGTTCGAACGATGGAGAAATCGTTGACTCGCTGATACGAGGGAAGCTCCCGCGATATTTCGTTGATAGCGCGTCGCACGATCTCGCTTGCATCCTGTGCATCCTGCTTTTCCCGGGTCCGGAGTTCTTTTGGTTCCGGCACGATCACGGCGGCCAATGTTCCGTCTTCGAGCTGCAAAACGCCTGCCTCCCGGATTGCGGGGTGTTCCGAAAGACGGGATTCGATATCGTCGGGCTGAATGTTTTCTCCGCCCCTGGTGACGATAAGAGTGGAAACGCGACCGGTCACGTACAAGTATCCGTCGTCGTCCAGGAAACCCATGTCCCCCGTGCGAAACCACCCGTCGTGGGCGAACGCCTCGTCGGTCTTGTCGGGCATGTTCCGATAGCTGGAAAAAACGTTCGGACCCTTCGCCAAAATTTCACCCTCTTTTTTCGGGGATTTTTTCTCGCCGGAATCCGGGATCGCTTCGGGATCGATGCTGATCCGCACTCCTTTGACCGGGCGTCCCACGCTGGCGTGGCGGTTTTCGCCCGGCATTCTGATTGTCAGGAGGGGAGAGGTTTCGGTCAAGCCGTAACCGACCGCCACGTTCCAACCGAAAGCTTCCAGTTTCATGGCAAGCTCGGGGGCCAAAGGCGCGCCGCCCGACGCCATGATCCGCAACCTGGGGCCGAACCGCCGTCGAAGAGGCGTCATCAGCCATTTGCCCAACCCCGATCCGCCTTTTTTTCGAAAGGCGATTTCCGCGCGCAACCAGCTGTCGAAAAGCCGCGCGGCGATCGCATTGGATTCGATTCGGGAGACAATGCCCGATAACAAGGCATCGTAAAGCCTCGGCACTCCTAAAAGCAATGTGATTTCTCCCTCCCGCATCGCCCGCACCATTTGCGGACCGGTCATCGAATAGGGAAGCACGACGGCTATCCCTAGAGAAACAGGGGCGAGGATTCCTATGACGAAAGGGTATACGTGATGGGGCGGAAGCGGCAGAAGCATACGGTCGTCGGATTCGACCAAACCGGTTTCGCGCACCGTATCGATTTGAAAGGCGAGATTGCCGTGGGTCAATGGAACTCCTTTGGGAGGACCTGTGGTTCCGGAAGTATAAAACAAAGCGGCGAGACTGTCCGTCCCGATGTCGGGCAAATCTGTCCGACCTTTTTCGAGAAGATTCTTCCAGTTTTCCGCGTCCCGATCGTCCCCGTCGAGCAGACAAAGACCGAGTCCCTCGGGCCCCGCCGCTCTCAACCGCTCTTGCCGGCCTTTCACAGTGAACATCATACGCGGGGAGCCGTCGGTTAAGATGCCGGCCAGCGCACTTTTCTCGAGCTGCGAATCCAAAGGCATGACTACGGCTCCGGCGCGGAGTGCTCCAAGGCACACCGCGATCCATTCGAAACCCACGGGAGCGAAAAGACCCACGACATCGCCGGGACGAACGCCTTGCCGAATCAGCCCCGCTGCCACCCGGCCGGCTATCGACGACATTTCCGCGCAGGAATGCGTCTTTCGACCCGTTTTTCCCATCTTTATCAGGAATGGTTTCCGACCGAAATCCGAGAGCCGTTCCGACAAATCTTGCAGCGTTTCCATACCTCGTCACTTTGCGGGCACTATCGATTTTATGCGCTCCAGCATTCTGATGCTCTGATCGTATACATCCCCCACCTCGTCAAGTTTTCCGCGCAGTTCCTGCCAATCCCGATAGGTTTCGCGGCCGTCGGGCTCCTTGAAAAAAACGTGACTGCCGGGAGAAATTTCCAATTCCACCCCCGCTTGGGTCTCTACGGTGATTTTTTTCATTTCGTACTCCTTTTCTTATGATTCTTATGATCGGATAAATAAATCCTATAGTCATTTTATCGTCTCTTTTCTATTGCGAACCCTCCAATTTTCATCGCGCAGGTTAAACGAAAGTAATTGCGAAAACTGCGAAACGAAATACATTTCACACCCCATTCGACGAAAGAACTCTTCCCAATTCCGCCCTTGAAGTCTTTGCAAGATCGATTTGACTGTCAATCAAACGTGGTTAAAATTTAAACATGAATTTCTCAAAGGAGGTGATAACCGCATGGAAATCCGCAGACCCTTCATCGATGTGGAAAAAGGGTTCCCGGAAGGATCTCGCCTTGGAAAATCGCGCCGACATGATAAAACTTCCGAAAGGGATCGGTCCGTCGATAAACGCGTGGAGGAATTTCGAAAGGCCCTGCGCAGTATCGGCGGATGCTGCAACGAAACAGACTGCCGCGTAGCAACGTAGTTTCTCCGCGCGCGGTATGAAATATATTTTTTCAAGGGCGTCCGCCGTGACGCCCTTTTTCTTTATCGGCGCATTAACATGGACGCCGGGACGGGTTCCACCCGAGAAGATTGTCGCATTTGTTCCGCCGTATGTGGATTGGATTCCGCCCGATTCTTCCGGAACCGCATTCCGCGATTCGACGGCCCGGCTTTCCGGCGGCCCTCGAAATCTCCGACCTTATTGATGCCCGTTCTTGTTCTCGGAGATGCGGAGCGACCAATCCGTCGAGCCCTGGAGACTGATCGGGAACGCGGACGGTTTCGCGGATACGCCGGCAAGCATGGCGAAACATCGGACGGGAAAACAAGGGAACAAGGTCGGAGGGGGGAGGGGTTCGATATTTCGCGGTTGAAAAAAACACCCCGTCGGTTGCCTATGCTAAACGTTGTCGGCATTGATAAATTCCGCCTCTATCAGCGCCCTTCTCGCGTGGCCGTTGCCCGCCTTGGCGATGCCGCCCCTCCTGACGGCGCCGCCGCTGGAGAATTCCGAGGGCACAAGACCCAGGTAGCCCATGAATTCCTCCGCGCGCTCGAAGCGGGCGAGGTCCCCCACTTCCGACACCACCAGGAAGACGCCGCCTGCAGCGCATCGACGAGCGGAGCGAGCCTCCATTCCGCGACCGTCCCGCGGATTTGCTCCGTCAGCCGCTTTAAGGTGTGGATACCCTGGGCTCCAACCGGCTAATTTATGGAGGGATGCGTTCGAGACCAATTCTTTCAACTCCGAATCGACCTTCGAAATTTCGAGGTTTTCGACGCATTCGAGAAGAGCTTCGACGAGATACGTTTTACGGATTTCCATCAAGCGGTGAAAGAAATCGATCTGAAGGTCTGAATGGGGAATTTCGAAATCCGTTTCGCCAATTTCTGCACGCCAGACCAGGATGGTCTGGTTACCTTCAACGCCTCGATTGACGGATAAGATCAAACCGGATATGGTTTATGCAAGCTTGGGTCGGAAATGCCAACCGCCCGATCTTCCAATATAAACAAAGGAAACGATCAGGAGGTCTCATGGATTTTTCATTGTCGAAGGAAAACCGGATGCTCCAAAAGGCGGTGCGGGAGTTTGCCGCGAAAAAAATCGCGCCGTACGCGGACCAGTGGGATCGCGACCATTATTTCCCTTACGAGGAGGTCGTGAAGCCCATGGGCAAACTCGGCTTTTTCGGCACAGTCGTACCGGAAGCCTACGGGGGTGAGGAAATGGGATGGCTGACGGCCATGATCGTGACGGAGGAAATCGCAAAAGCGTCCAGTTCTCTTAGAGTCCAAATCAACATGCAGTCCATCGGGACGGCCTACACAATTTACCGGCACGGCAGCGAAACGCTTCGGAAAAGATATATTCCGAAACTCGTCAGCGCCGAATACCTGGGCGGATTCGCCATTACCGAACCCGACGCGGGCTCGGACGTAATGGCCATGTCCTCGACGGCGGAGGACATGGGCGACTATTGGTTGCTGAACGGTTCCAAAACATGGATTTCCAACGCGAACCACGCCGACGTCATGATCTACTACGCGTATACGGACCAGTACAAAGGAAGCAAGGGCCTTTCCGCGTTCGTGGTGGAACTGAAAAACTTCAACGGGGTGAAAACGTCGGTCTTGGACAAGATGGGATCCAATTCTTCTCCCACGGGCGAGATATTCCTGTCCGGCACGCGGGTCCCCAAGGAAAACATACTGGGAAAAACCGGCGACGGGGCCAAGATCGTGTTCGAGTCGCTGAACCACACGCGCCTTTCCGCCGCCGCCGGAGCCGTAGGCCTCGCCCAAGCCTGCCTGGAAACCGTTCTCAAATACTGCGGGGAAAGAAAACAGTTCGGAAAACCCATCGGCGAGTTCCAGATGAACCAGGACATGATCGCCCAGATGTCCTCCGAGATCGAGGCGGCAAGATTGTTGGTCTACAAGGCCGCGTGGCAGAAGGACCAGGGCGATTTGAACAACGGCCTGGACGTGGCGCAAGCCAAATATTTCGCCGGGGAAACCGCGACCAAATGCGCCAACTACGCCATGAGAATCATGGGCGCCTACGGTTACTCGACGGAATATCCCGTCGCACGCTATTACCGCGACGCGCCCACCTACACCATGGTCGAAGGCTCCGCCAACATCTGCAAATGGATCATAGCCTTGGACCAGTTGGGTATTCGCAGGGCCAATCGGTAGACAGTGTCTTGGAACGAGCTGGAAGAGGCGGGATAAGAGAAACAAATGGATTCGACCGGATTGACTCTAATGGAAGGCGCGGAGGCGATCGCTTGGGGCGCGTTCAAAGCCGGGTGCCAATTTTTCGCGGGCTACCCCATTACCCCGGCGACCGCAGTTTACAACACCATGCTGAAACTCCTCCCTCCGAACGGCGGAATATGCGTCCAGGGCGAGGACGAGATCGCATCGATCGGTTTTTGTCTGGGAGCCTCCATGGCAGGGCTGAAAGTCATGACCGCCACCAGCGGCCCGGGAATCAGTCTGTTCAGCGAGAATATTTCCTTCGCGGTCGCGGGGGAAATTCCGATCGTCGTCGTGGACGTGCAGCGATTAGGTCCGTCGACCGGGTCGGCGACCAAAGGGGCCGACGGCGACATCCAGTTTCTGCGTTGGGGCAACAGCGGCGGTCTTCCCGTAATCGTACTGGCCCCTAGCGACGTCGCGGAATGTTTCGTCCTGACCATGGAAGCGTTCAATCTGGCGGAGACATATCGATGCCCCGTCTTTCTGGCGGCGAACAAAGAGATTGCCATGACTCGCGAAACCGTGGACCTTTCCCGTCTGAAACTTCCCGAAATACGGAACCGAAAAACGGCCGACGAATCGAAACCCTTTCTGCCGTTCGGGGTTTCGAACAGCCAAACGGTTCCCGACTTTTCGCCGATAGGCGGAAAAACTCTCGTGCGGCAAACCTCCTCGACCCACGGACCCGACGGATACATCACAGCGGACCCGGACACCATAAGCCGCACCATGGACCGGTTGACGAGAAAACTTCGAAACGCGGTCGATTCCTTCGCTCTGTACGACTGGCGGCCGGCGACCGGAGCGAAGACTCTTCTGATCACCTACGGCGTCACGAGCAGAGCCGCCGGGGACGCGATCAAGGAACTTCGAGAGGAAAAAACGCCTGTGGCCCACCTTTCGCTTAAAATCCTTTGGCCGGTTCCGGAAGGCAGGATTCGCGAAATCTGTTCCGGCTACGAACGCGTGGTGGTCGCGGAAATGAATCTCGGGCAGTATGCCAGGGAGATCGAAAGACTCTTCCCGAACCGAAAAATCGAGTTTGTAGGGCAGATGAACGGCGAATTGATTTCGCCGGAGCAAATCAGGGAGGCGATACTGAATGAATAGCCTTCTCAACCCGGACCGTCCGCCCGTATTTTGTCCGGGATGTTCACACGAAAGGGTAGTGCTTGCATTGGACAAGGCGTTGGCGGAGCTTGCGGTCGTCGGCGACCGGACCGTTATCGTTTCCGACATCGGATGTTCCGGGCTTTTCGACGTGTTTTTCAACACGCACGCGTTCCACGGTCTTCACGGTCGCGCCTTGACATACGCCACGGGAATAAAGCTCGCCAAGCCCGACATTCATGTAATTGTCGCAATGGGAGACGGCGGCATGGGAATCGGCGGCGCCCATTTTCTGAGCGCGTGCCGTCGCAACCTCGACATTACTCTGCTGGTGCTCGACAATTTCAACTACGGCATGACCGGCGGACAATGCTCCGCCACGACTCCTTCGAACGCCGTCGCCGGTTCGGGGTTCTTGAACCGGTTGGAAAAGCCCTTGGACATATGCCAAACTGCGGCCGCCGCAGGAGCACCTTGGGCCGCGCGGGTTTCCAGCTTCCAAAAGAACCTTGTGGAAAAGATCAAGGAAGCCATCCTGTTCCAAGGCTTTTCCGTACTGGATATCTGGGGCGTCTGTCCCGGACGCTACGCGCGCAAAAACAAGCTCACTCCGAAATCCATCGAGGAAACTCTCGCGGGGCTTCCCTCGCTTGACGACTTGACGGCGAAAAACCGGCGTACGGAGTACGGACGGGCATACCGGGAGGAAGCCGGAAAGACATCCCCGGCGAAACAGCCCTTGGAAATAAAAGCGACCTGCAAGGCCCCTCGACCGGACTTGCACGGCATACTTATCCTAGGCGACGCCGGACAACGGATCGTAACGGCGGGCGAAATCCTATGCATTGCCGGCGCCTCGGCCAGTCTCTACGCCACCCAAAAAAACGATTATCCTATCACTGTAATGCGAGGACATTCCATCAGCGAGACGATCCTTTCCGGAAAGAAAATCGGCTATACCGCAATCCAGCGTCCCGAGACCGTTCTTGCCCTCGGGCAGGAAGGCGCGAATCGTCGCAAAAAAGTTTTCGGCGCGCTTGCAAAGGACGCGCTTGTAATAAAAGCCACGGAGGTGGCAATTGCCGATACGGAAGCGCGGGTGCTCGATTTCGATTTCAAGAAGTGTAAAATCAAGTCCACCGATTACGCGCTCGCGTCACTCGCCGTGCTTTCGAAAAAAAACAGGGCTATTAATCGCGAAATGCTCGAGGCCGCGCTGTCGATTCTATTCAAGGAGGATGTTTTGACGCAGGCGCGAACTGTGGTAGACATTGTATTCAATCAGGAAAAGTAGATAAAAACCTGATAGCAAAACAGCGCGCCGTAGACGAAAACCACGGCGCAAATCATGTTTCTGGCCGTGGCATTGTGACGATAGAGCACCAGCACGACGGTACCGAAGGCGCTCAGAACGAATTTAACGCCGAAAAACAGAAACGGTCCCTTTTTCAAGAGGATGTCCATGAGGGGATTCAACTCGACGGCTTTTCCCTCCGAAACGTGCATGATCGTAAACAATCCGTCCCCTACGCAAAGAAGGATCAGCAACAATGCGACAAGCAGAAGGCCGGGGCCGTACTGGTCCGCGCAAGGACTGTATTTCCGGTCCGATTGCCGTCGGATGGTCTTGCGACGGCCTCTGTGCGCAAACAGGCTAAAAGAATTGGTCGGCCTGACTCGCCGGTCGTCCAGCTTTCTTCGATCCTTGTTATGGTATGAATAGACATCCATTTTACCAAGCCTTTTTTCCATTGGTTAAAAAATTGGACGGAGAGAGACTCGGCTCCACGCGAAAAGAAAAAAAGGCTCGAAAAAAGGCGAACTCGCGGTTTCGGGGAGTTTTCGCAAATCCTTTTTCGGACTTCAACGAAAAACAGGATGGAACTCTTTGGGCTTAACGGCGGCGCGAAAGTTTATCTGCGCTTGCGATCGCGGGAGATTGTCATTTGCAGGAAATCGCGAGTTTTATATGGATCGTCCGTCAATGTGGAACGCTGAAACGGTTAACGTACAATAACGGCGAATAGTTACGGGAATTTTAATGTTTCGATAAGCGCAGGTCAATTAAATTCGAGATCGGTTCGAAATAAAAAAACTTGACGGAAAAACTTCGGGCTTGGTTTTTATTTCGGCCAATGCGCTTATAGTTGGGGTTTTAGAGATTTCATCCAGAAAACCATTGGCTTGGGCGATTCTTCGGATTCGTCGAGTTCGCGCCAGGAAAAAGTCGTTTTCATTTCGGGATGCTTTCGATATCCCCGTTTTTCCCAGAAACGGTCCAACGGAATGTATTTCGGCGGTTTGCGGGGATGATCGTCCGGCCGCTCCACCGCGCAAAACGCCGTATAATCGAACCGACCCAATTTATCGGCGTATTTTTCGCGTTCTTCGAAAAATCGGACGCCAATGCCCGAACCTCTAAATTCCTTAAGCAGGACGGATTCGCCGAAATAAAATATCCGACGGGGATCGTATCCGTTTTTTATAAACGGGGTCTGAAATTCCTCCATTGCCTGTTCCAAAGGCACGCCCGTGGATGCGCCAACGATTTTGTCCTTGTGGAATACTATCACTGCCAAGCTTTCCGCAGAGTCGGTGTAGCTTTTCAAATAGCGCTCTTCGTATTCCAAGGAACCATCGTACAGGTAGGGATACTCTCGAAAGACATTGATCCGCAATTTGGCCAAGTCGTTAATATAAGGTTTGACGGCATGACCGATCGTAGGTTGGATTAGCATGTCTGACATATGGCAGGTCCTCCTTTTTTTTAGAATCTCGGACAACTGTTTATCATGTAAAAAACGAATAACAATCCAATTGAGAAAAGAGATTTTCTAATCCCTTTCTCCTGAAACCTGGAAGGCTTTCATGAATTTCCTGTCTATGGAATTCTTAAGCGCGAAAGCCGTGCGACCCTGGACCACGAGATTTTTCCATTTTAGCAAGCCCTCGCCCCCTCCCATGTTCAAGATCAGAAGAAATTTTCTCTGAGGAATGAATTCCACAAGGGGTCTTTGCTCCAGAAAATTGAATATGTTCTCGAAGAGAAAAGGATTCTGGCGCACCGCGTAAACGCCCACCTTCGGAAGCTCCCTCGGCTGGAACCCGATGCAGTCTCCTCCTCCGAAAATATTGGGGTAGGCCACGCTTTGCAGGCACTCGTTCACCAGGAGGCCCCCGTTTTCTCCCACGGGCAGGCCGGATTTCTTGAAGATCGGCGACGGAACCACTCCCAAGGCCATCAGCGCTATGTCGCACTGGATAGAAACGCCGGAAAGAAGATGGACGAACTGGTGGGAAACGCCTGTCACCTTGTCTCTTTCGAGCAAGCTTATTTTACGCTTTTTCAGCATCTCGACAGCCTTTTCCTTGAGCTTGGGGTCGAATTGCTTGAGCAACTGGCCTCCCGCCACCAGAATGACGTCCGCGTCCCGTCCGGCTTTTTCCGCCAAAGCCCGCACGTTGGCCGCGATTTCCACGCCGGCCGCCCCACCGCCTCCAACCACGATTTTCGGTGTCTTGGTTTCGAAAAGGCAGACCAGTTTTTTCTTCGCCGCCAAAAGATTCTGGATGGGTTTCACGGGAAACAAAAAATCTTCGTGCGGATTTTCCTCGGCGTATTCGGGATGCGGGACGTAGCTTCCCGTGTTGAACGAGACAACGTCGTAGGGGACCGTGTCGCCGCCCTCCGTCGTAACCGTTTTCCTTTTGGGGTCTATTTCGGCAACCCGGTCCCGGATAAAGCGGCCGCCTCGGTCGGTGGCCATTTTTTCCACGTGGAAACGGATTTCCTCTGGTTCGTAAATCCCGGAAAGCATCCCCGGCCCCATGCCGGAATAATAATGGTAGGAATCCGAGCTGATTACGGTCGCTTCGTATCCTTTTCCCGTTACCAGATCCAAGTTTTTCAAAGTGGTCAGGTGAGCGTGGCCCGCTCCGACCAAGACAAGATGTTTGGCCATGTTACACGAACATATCCTTGTATTTCTTCACCTTTTTAGAATTCCACCGCGTGCAGAAAGCCGGTTTTCCCTTCATCGCCAACTGCATGCAGACATCGCCGCAGGCCGGGTCGCATTGGACTATTTCGCTCTCTCGCCCCTCTTCGACCTTTTGGGGCCATTCGGGGTCGGCCCATAATACCCGAGCAAGCCCGATCAAATCGGCCTTTCCTGTCGCGATGATATTCTCCGCCGTCGCTCCGGTGGAGATTCTACCGGCCGTTACCACCGGAACCGGGGCTTGCTTTTTGATCGCCGCCGCCAAATCGACCATGTATCCGACCGATTTCGATTTTTCGATGATTTCCGGAAGGAAGAACGATTCGTAAGTCCCACCCATCACCGAAATGTAGGAAACTCCGCCGTCGGCCAAAGCCTTGGCGAACTTTTCGGATTCCTCCAGCTTGAGACCGTCCGGGAGCCATTCGTCGGCCATGAACCGCCAGCCGACCGGATAGTTTCCAACTGCGGCGCGAACTTTAGAAAGGATTTCCAAGGGAAATCTCATGCGGTTTTCAAGCGACCCGCCGTAGGAGTCGTCCCTCTTGTTGGTTCTCGGGGATACGAACTGGACCGCAAGGTAGCCCGTTCCTCCGTGGACCTCCACCATGTCGAATCCGGCGTTTTTCGCTCTAAGGGCGGCGTCCGCGTACTTGGCCTGGATTTTCTCGATCTGCTCGATGGAAAGGGCCTCCGGTTTTCTGCCGAACGTGTCCACGGCCGACGGTGCCACCGGCTTTTCCGACCCGGCGAAGCGTCCGGCGTGGTTGATCTGAAGACAAGCCACGGCACCCTCCGCCTTGATGGCGGACGCCAATCGGGACAAGCCGTCTAGGTTTTCGTCCGTGTCCGCCCGGATGGTCCGGTTGGAACCGCTTCCCAGAGGATGATCGACCGTCGCGTTTTCCACGACGATCATCGACGCTCCGCTCCGGGCCATCGCCTTGTAGTGCTCCAACAGCAGGGGGGAAACGGTTCCGCCCTCCCCGGCGTACCCCAGATACAGCGGAGCCATGGTTATCCGGTTCTTCAACCTCAACCCCCCGACTTCCAGAGGCGAATAAAGAATGGAATACATGATCGGGTCCTCCTTTCTCTGTTCGATATTTTTCGTCGCTCTTTTTCTTGCAAAGAACGACCGTCGCCGACTTCGACGATTAATAGTGTATTGTCGAAAATTATGCAAACAATATCGGAAAAATCACCTTAAAAGAAGTTTTTCCCTCGCGTTCGAATACGATCCCTTTTTATAGTCTCCCACCTGATTCGCTGTATCATTCGAATGAATTTTCGAATATAATCCGCCCGTTTAAAAACAAATCAAGATTTCCAATACTCATTTATCGGAAAAAACGGGAGGCGAAAATGAACAAAACAGCCGTTTCGATTTTCATTATAGTTTGGACGTCCGTCCTTTTTGGATGCGGTGGCATCGAAGTAAAACTGTCCCCGGACGCGACGGACCCTTTGATTGAATCCGTCATAGAGGGCAAAGCGAAGGAGAAAATCATCGTAATTCCTATAACGGGGCTGGTTTCCGACAAGCCTGAAGAGGGCATTCTGGGCGAGAAGCCCAGTTTGGTGCAGGAGGCGGTGTCTCGGCTGAATCGGGCCAAGGAGGACAAAAACGTCAAGGCGATCGTGCTGCAAATCAACTCGCCTGGAGGAACCGTCACCGCTAGCGACGTGCTTTATCACGAAATCATGAAAATCAAAGAGGAACATAACGTTAAAATAGTCGCATCCTTCATGGACATGGCTACTTCGGGGGGATACTACATCGCGATGCCGTCGGATACGATTTTCGCCCATCCGACGACCGTCACCGGGTCCGTCGGCGTACTTCTGCTGAGGCCCGACGTCACCGGCTTGATGGACAAGATCGGAGTGCGAGTCGATGTCTATAAATCAGGCGAAAAAAAGGACATGGGGTCGCTTTTCAGGAACAGCTCGCCGGAGGAGGAAAAGATTCTGCAAAACATGATCGAGGAAATGGGCGGCCGCTTCGTGGCTCTATTGACGAAACACAGGGATTTGAAGGGGCAGGCATTGGACGCAGTCTCGTCGGCGCGGATTTTCCTGGCCCAAGAGGCCGAAAAAATAGGTCTGGTGGATCGAATCGGGTATATCCAAGACGCCGTGGAGGAGGCCAAGAGGCTCTCGGGGGCGCCGGAAGACGCGAAGGTTGTCGTCTATCGCAGAACCAAGTACCCGGACGACAACTACTACAATCCAATGGCCATGAGCCCCGCCGGAAAGAACATCGGAGCGATCGATTTTGGTCTTGGCAAATCCATAGACTTGCTTTCCCCCGGATTTTATTACCTTTGGATGCAATAACAATCTTGGAAACGCAGTCGGAAAATGTTATTTTAAATAAAAATTTTCGAAGAAAAATTTGTTCTGCGGACATTCCGGGGGAAGCGGTAACGCGAATAAAGGACGGATCTTCCTATTCATCCGAGGAGGATAAAAATATGAATCCGAACGACTACCCGAAAATCGTCACGCTGAAGGACAATACCGAACTTTCCATCCGCCCGTTGAGAAAAGAGGACGAAGCCAGGCTTTTGGAATATTTCAGGAGACTCCCCGCCAAGGAGGTTTCGCGCCTCAAGGACGACGTGACGGACCCTGCGGTCGTGGAGAAAATGATATTCGACCTCGACTACGACGCGGTGCTGCCGCTGGTAGCCTTGGACGGGGACCGGATCGTGGCGAACGCCGCCTTGAAATTCAATCAGGTGGGTTGGACCAGGCACCAGGTGGAAATCCGGGGAACGGTGGACCCGGAATACAGGGAAAAAGGCCTTTCCACTGCGCTGATCGAAATAATCCTCGAAATTTCCAACGCCATGGGAATCGACCAAGTTACGGCGGAAGTTTCTCCCGCCTTGGACGAGGCCTATTTCCTTTGCGAAAAAATGGGGTTCAAGGAAGCCGCCGTTTTGAAAAACTTCATCAAGGACCAGGAGGGAATTTACGAGGACTTGGTAATCATGGTCAAGGAACTTCGGAACTGAATGGAGGCACGGTCGTTTAATGCCGGGATATCATCCTTCTTTGCTTTTGAAATAGGAATAATACCGAAGGACTTTTTCGACGTAATCCTTGGTTTCGGGATAGGGAGGAATGCAACCGTATTTGTCGACCGCGTTCGGACCCGCGTTGTAGGCGGCCAACGACAAGGCTAGGTCGCCGTTGAATTTTTTCAGCATGTTTTTCAAATATTTGGCCCCGCCCATGATATTCTGCCACGGGTCGTAAGGGTCGTCGATCGACAGCAGCTTGAAATTGAACGGCATGATCTGCATGAGGCCCACGGCACCCTTTTTCGATACGGCGTTGGGGTTGAAATCGGATTCCGCCTTGATGACGGCTTTCAAAAGAGACATGGACACTCCATGATGTTGCGAGGCCTCCATTATGCAGGAATCGTAGTTTCCGGAATAGCTCCCCCGGAAAACCCGGCGCCGCGTGTCGCCTTTCTGGAATATCTTGAATTTGAAATCTTCGCCGACCGACGCCATGGGCATGTTCGTGAAATGCCGGACCCCGTTCTCGTCCACGTACATGTAAATTTCCGCGCAACTCGACCGGGGCCCGAAGAACCATAGAGCCGAACATACGATCAATACCGCCAAAAAGGATTTTCCGGACTTGTTCATCTTTGATCGAATCGTCAAAACATCCTAAGCTGAACTTGCGCGCTGCTTGCTTTTTTAGCCTCCAGGGCTCTTTCGTGCCTTTTCAAGTTTCTTTCTATCTCGCCCGCGAAGGGAGATATGTTTCGGTTCGATACTCTCCCGCGAATCGTCCTTTTCAGGGTCCAAGTAAGATAGAGTTCCTCCTGGGCGCGGGTCATTGCCACGTAAAAGAGTCGTCTTTCTTCTTCAGGGTCCCCCGTTTCGCCGTCTCTTTTGTACGGAATGAATCCGTCCTCGCAACCCGCTATGAAGACGACCGGAAACTCTAGGCCTTTGGCCGCGTGCATGGTCATCAGGGAAACCTTTTCGGCCCGGCTGAAATATGCGTCCGGGTCCGTTTGAAGAGCGACCGACGACAAAAAGTTTCTTGCATTCTTGCCAAATTGCGCGGAAAAATCAAGCACTTTGTTGAAAGCGTCGGCATTGGCGGCGGTCTTGAATATCAGCGCCTTAAGGGCGGTCTGCTTGGCAAGGTGGTTCAATTGCATTTTCACGGTGATCATTTCCGATAAAGCTTCGATTTCGAAACGAATTTTCGCGAGGTCTTCCGCGAATTCGCGCGCGATCCTCCGTTGCGCCACGTTTACCGACGACTCGGGAACATTTCCGACCTGTTCCAACAGTTCGCGCACGGAGAAACCGTTTTGAACGCCCCACGAAAGAATATTTTTTGCGTCGGACCGGCCCATGGAGGGCTTCATGGCGATCAACGCCCTTTCCAGATCCGGATAGATCGCGGCGTTGTGGATGATCCTCAAAAGAGCCAGAAGGTCCCCCCCGCCTTCTTTGCCGAAAAGATTTTCCTTTCCCACCAATTGGCACGGTACGCCTTTGCTCTCCAGCGTATCCTCCAGAAACCTCCCTTGCTCTCTTGTCCGAAACAGGACGGCGATGTCCGAAAAGCTCCGGTCTATTTCAGCACCTCCGCCTTGCGCTCGCCCCGAATCGATGGAGTAAAAGCCGGAACCGCCCACGAGCTTTTCAATGATACGGGCTATGGTTTCCGCCTCGGCTTTGTCGGAAGGAGTTTCCCATATGCTCAAGACCGGTACCCCTTCGATACCCGAATAGATTATGGGGGTTTCCGTTCCGACCCTGTGTTTCTCGATGACTTGGCGCGACGCTTTCAAAATGGTTTCGGTGCAACGGTAGTTTCTGCTCAGGTATACGACTCGCGCGCCCGGATAATCGTCCAGAAATCGTTGAAAAAACCTGACGTCGGACCCGCGAAAGCCGTAGATGGACTGATCGGGGTCTCCGATGACGAACAGACCTCTTTCCGGGCCGTCCGCGTCCATATCCGAATGGGCGAGAGCGCGAACAATCCTGTATTGCGCATGGTTCAAATCCTGGTACTCGTCCACCAGGACGAATCTGAACCTGTTCCGGATTTCCCTTGAAAAGTCCGGGTCCGATTCGAACAATACGACAGCCTCGTACAGAAGATCGTCGAAATCCAGGCAGAGGTTTTGAACAAGCAACTCCTGGTAATGTTCATAGACCTTTTTGAAAGAGGCAGCGTCGATATCTCCGGCGTACGGCTCCAAGTCGTCGCCGGGACCCGCGATTTCCTGCTTGGCCGTCGAGATCATTTGGAGCAGGCGGGCGGGCCTTGCCGAAAAGTCCGCATAAATCCGCTTGACCTTTTTTACGGCTTCCTTGACGAAATAGAGTCGGTCGTTTTCCTCCAAGATGGAAAATTGCCTGTCGGGAAAAGCGTCCTTCAATATTTCGAGGCACAAGGCGTGGAACGTTCCGACTGCCGGACGGCCGACCCCGGCCCCCAGCAATGTTTCCAGCCGCTCTTTCATTTCCCCGGCGGCCTTGTTCGTGAATGTCGCGGCCAGAATGCTTTCGGGGGGAATTTTGCCTTCGGATATCAAGTGGGCGATTCGATGGACCAGCGTGCGGGTCTTTCCGGTTCCGGGACCGGCCACAATGAGAAGAGTCTTCGAGCTGCTTTCCACCGCCGCCCGTTGCTCCTCGTTCAGCCCGTCCGCACCCGCTCCATTGGAATCGTTCCGACCATTTTTAACAGTATACGGCATGATTGTTTCGGCCGTCGATTTACATTCTGTTTCCAGTGTCGGCGACGTTTCGATCGATTTATCGACAATCTTTTTGCGGGGCATGTCGAAAAGAAGCTTCTGCGCGGCCAGTCTGTCCAACTCCCCCTCGCCGAAAATCTTCACGCGACCGTATTCGCCGTCGTATCCGGGCTCTATATCCACGTTTTTTTCCCGCATGCGGCGAACGGCTTCCGCAAGAAACGGAACGCCGGCTTCCTCGATTTTTTCGAACGGCAGGGCACGAAGAACCATAAGTTCCGGACCGAGTCTTTCCAATATGGCGCGATAATGCTGGAGGACTCTTTTGCTCTTGGGACCGGACCTCAGTATTTCCGAAAGAATATCGGACATAGGGACGATGTTGTAATAAGGATGGCATTTTTCCGGCTTTTCGCCCTCCCGACGGTCCGACAAGGCGTTTACCCGATACAGCACCCCAAGCGTCAAAGGCTTTCCGCAAACCGGGCAAATCCCCTTGTTCGCGATGCTTCGGTCCGGATCGAACCTCGTCTCGCACTTTCGATGGCCGTCGTAATGGTACTTGCCCTCTTCGGGATAAAACTCGAGGGTCCCCCGAAAACGCTCCAGATCGCCGGTCTTCAGAGCGCCGACGATCGCGTCGTAGGACAAGTCCGTGTCGAAAAGATTGGATTCCCTTCCGAGGTTCGCCGGCGAATGCGCGTCGGAGTTGGAAATCAAGGTTATTCCGTCAAGAGAAGAAACCCGCCAGTTCATCGGAGGATCCGAAGACAATCCCGTTTCCGCAGCATGAATGTGCGGGGTCAAGTCCTCGAAGCATTCCTCCATGGAATCGAACCCCGACTTGGAACCCAATAAGGAAAACCAAGGCGTCCAAATATGAGCGGGGACGAAAAAACCGCGATCCATGGTCTCCAGCACGATCTCAAGCAAATCGCGGGCGTCCAGCCCCAAAATGGGCCTTCCGTCGGACTTGATGTTCCCGATCGCCGAAAGCTTCGCGTTGAACCGCGCGGCGGAATCCAAATCGGGCGCGAAAACCAGGTTATGGTTTTTTCGGGTTTTGTCCTTTTTCTTGTAAATGTTGCTGATCTCGGCCGTCAGGGTGAAAAAGACCCGGGACCGGCACGAAGCGGGGACTTGTTCGTCGCATTTTTCCGCGATTCGAGGATTCAGCATGTACAGCCCGTCGTCCCCAAGAACCAGTTTTTCCCGCAGTTGGGAAAACCATTCGGGATGCGTGAAGTCGCCCGTGCCCACAACCGTGATGCCTTTAAGTTGGGCGGCTATGTAAAGGTTCTCCAGGTCCATGTCCTTGGATGTCCCCCTGGAATACTTCGAATGGACGTGAAAATCGGAAATAAACTTCATTGTTTCATTGCCCGTCCGTCTTAATTGGCGTTGTCGGCCTGTCGCGGATTCGCCCGGATAAACGCCGGTCGCCCGATTCCGCGATCTCCGCGATTTTTATCAAAACACGGGCTTTATATAACGAAAACGTGTCAACGAAAACCGCGTTTTTCCACAATTCTATTTTTGACGATCGCAATTCGCCTGTAATCGACACAAGGCCGGAATGTTCTTTGAACAGGATGGAAATCGGTTTTCATTGTAAATTCAAAGAGTTGGAAAGTTATTGTCAAATTTGACAGGGTATAATAACTATAAAAAACAAAAATAATAAAAAATAAAAAATGTTCAAAGCTCAGGTCGGAATCGGCAAAGGTTCGATCAGGAAAATCTTTTGTCGGAATTCCGTTCGAATATTTCGAAGACTGACGAAAGCATGTTCGTTCCTTCCGAATGTTAAACAGGACTCTATTGGAGAAAAGATCGCTAACATCCGACGAATCGCGGGGAGTCCACTGGAAAATTTTAGATTGTGTCGGGTTCGGTTTGACGAGAAAAAGACGGGTAGCAAGCAGCCCTATAGGTTTGAATAATTACGCGGCCTCCGCAGAATCAATCGGTTGATCAGGCTACTTCCGAATACCGGCCGGTCTTGAAATAGAAACGGCTGATGTAAGTTCCGACGACGTTGTCGTGGATTCTCGCGCTCTTTGAAAAACAGATGGTCCTGCGGTTCAGGCGCTTTACATGCGTTCTGAAGTTCAGGTTGCGCCTCTCGATCCTCCAGGTGTTGTCCTTTCCGACGACGTGCCTTTCGGAGGGGATGTATTTCCCGTAGCTTTGCCAGTCGTCCGTGTAGTAGCGCCTTATCGGAAAGACCGAGAGCTTTTCCATCGGAGACTCGCAGCTCTCGTCGGTCCATCTTCCGTCATGCCAGGCGAGCACGACTCCGGACTTCCTCTCTACGGCGTACCAGGTCCATCTCTGGTGGCTCTTGTTTCCGACGCGGCTCCACAGTTCGTCGGCCTCGGCTTCCACGGACGCGCGTATTTCGACGTCCAGGCGGGGAAAGGCGCCGGGTTCCCGCGGAAAATACGGATTCACCTCCGGAGGGACTTTTTTTTTAGTTCGGCGATCACCGTGTTCTTCGAGATGCCGAGGTTCCGGCTCACGTCCCTGACGCCGGAGCCGTCGGGCGTCTGCCTCTCGATCTGCTCCTTGACCCCCGGCTTCCAGGCGTTGTAGGTGTATTCGGACCGGAAGCTTCCCCCGCATCCGTTGCAGACATAGCGCTGCTCGCCTTTTTTGCCGTGTCCGTTTTTTGCAAGATCGTCGCTGCCGCAATAGCGGCATGATATTTCGATGTATTGTTTCATAGGAAACAATGTAAAGGTCATAAAACATAAATCAACCACTTCGACCCACTACCAAAATCCGAAAACTCAAGATAATAGCGTAGACGGTATTCTTTTTTCTCCTCCATATAGCTTCGCTATAAATTATTTGAAGAACGACGATTTCCATCTTAAGGCTATGGGCTTTGATATATCCAAACTTGAAAAATTCATGGTCGGTTTAAGGGGAAAAAACCTCAAAGAAAAATACGACCTCTATTTGGAAGACATGGAATCGATAATTTCCGAATGTTCTCGAGTACTTCGTCCAGGTCGTTTTTGCACTGTTATAATAGGGACAAACAACAATCAATTAAGCAAGGTTCTTGGAGTTCCGAAAGAAAATGTAAAAGGGCTTCATTCATTATTGATCGAATTGGCTGCGAAATATAAATTGTTTCCATCTCGAATTCTTCCTCGACAAATTTCCGGAATCTCAAATACGATGCACCTCGAATATATTTTGATCTTAAGACGATCATAATAAAGTTTATTCCAAGAAGTATCCCCGACTGGCCAAGGAAGCATCCACGTGGAACGACGAAACGTTTCTGGACAAAGCCAAAGTGGCTTCTCAAAGGGGAAGATAATATCGAAAAGGATTACGCCCATTTCGGTCCGCCCTTGCTTTTATCCGACGATCGGGTTTTTTCCAAAATCAGGAACCTTGTTTACCGCCACATGCCAAGCGGCCAGCTTTTTCCCGTCGAGATTTCCCAATACGACGCATGGGTGATCCGGGAAAGCCTCCACAACTGCATCGCCCATCAGGATTATCAGTCGAACGGGCGCGTAACCGCGGTCGAAGAGCCGGAATCGCTTCTGTTTACCAATCTTGGGTACTTTCTCCCCGGCAGCGTCGAGGAGGTCATCCGCAAGGACGCTCCGCCCGAGTTCTATCGCAATCGAAAATGCTTATGCAGCGAACGGACCTGGGTATTTGGGAGGTGATCGCCCTGGACAAGGTACAGAAAGGCAGACCCCTTGCGGAGAAATAATTGAGGTTGCCCAAGAGCAAGAGACTGGTGGAGGGTCGAAGGCCCAATCTTTTCGTGTCGGCGGAGGTTGCCGCGGCAACGGAGACCAAGGCCGAATATAGAAGGAAGCGGGCATTCGACAAACAGCATTTCAAAAGGATGGTCGAGGATTATTTGCGACGGTTTAGCGTCGCCACGCGCGGGGAGATTGACAAGTTGCTGGTGGAGAAGCTTTCGGAAGCGTTGACCGATGAACAAAAGAGGCATTTTGTGACCAACCTGCTCCGGGAAATGCGACGGGAAGAGAAAATCCGCCTGGTTAAGGAAAAACGGGGCAAGGGGGCCGAGTGGGAATTGTATAAAGAGGGTTGAGAAATTTTGGTTTTACACCCTTTTTTATATTATTCGGGACACGGAACAATTGCATAAAACCTTTAAAATCAAGCGTTTACCAATTGTATAAAGTCTCTCGGAAAAATATGCGTTTATATTATTCCCAAAAATATTCCGGGCGAATCCTAAGCGGGCAACCTCGTAGCGAACGCCCGAACAATGCTTCTGGGGACACATAAAGCGCCGATTCGACACCTGCGCGCAATCCGTTTGCCGGAGGTGCCGCCGTCGGCAGGCAACACAATCCGGGAATAAAGGAAACAGGACATGTTGGAAAACTCGCTATCGGTAATTCATCGCGGTGAAATCGACAAAAGAATGACAGGCCGAACAGTCCGCGTGTTGGGGATCGATCTGGGAACCACGAACTCCACGGTTTCGGAAGTCGTTTGGGAGATCGGCGGAAACTCGTCGCCGCAGGCACGATCTCTCGATATTGGCCAGGAGACGCTCGAGGAGGACTATGTCCACAATCTACTGCCTTCGATCGTGGCGATCCACGGCGGGAGGGTGTTCATTGGCGAGGGGGCCAAGCGATTAAGGTCGCGTGCTTCCGAGCTGGGCCTGAAACAAAACCAGGATTTATTTTACAAATGTAAAAACGACATTGGAAACCGGCGCACATATCACCTCGCCTCTAAAGTTTTTCGCTCGACGGCGGAAATAAGCGGCAAGTTGCTCGGCTTCATTAACCAAGCGGCGAACGAGGAAGACGATTTAAAGCCCGACCGGGTGGTTGTAATCGTGCCAGCGTCATTTCAGGCGGCCCAGCGGCAGGACACATTGCACGCCGCCCGGTTGGCGGGTCTTGTACTTGCCGGCGGCGACTTGCTGGACGAACCCGTGGCCGCGTTTTTAGATTACCTCGTCGCACACGGCCGGGATTTGTCCCCGTTGTTTGATCGGAAACGGACTCTCGTCGTATTGGATTTCGGGGGCGGCACTTGCGATGTGGCCGTGTTTACGATGTCGCACCCCGTCGGTTTCGTATCTTCGTCTACACGAACGCGCTTCGCGCCTATATCCAGTCGGCGTTGAGCTTATTGGATATTCCCGACGACAGCGTCTCGACTCTCGACAGTTGGTGCATGGCGTTTTACAGGGAAAAAATCGGCGGCAGGGTACCATGGAACGACAAAAGCAAGTGCCCCGATGTCGATGCCGTACGCAGATCGGTTCTCAAGAGGCTATTGGCGGACGGAGAAAAATTGTACGATTTCGTTCTTGTAGACGAGGCGCAGGATCTAAACGCCGAAGCATTCCAACTCCTCTCCGCCATGGCCAATCACATTACGGTATGCGCCGACCACAAACAGCAAATCTACGACCATGGATCGCGGATTTCATCGATTTTAAAGTGGATTGGCGTTCGCCGGGGAAACGTGACGCTGCTGGAAACCTTTCGCTGTTGTCCCTATGTCGTGCAACTGGCCTCGTTCCTAATCGACCAGGAAAACGAACGCGAGGCCTACATACGCCAAGTTCGCGCCCACCAGAGCGAACGCGAAATGCCGATATTTGTCCATGCGCGGGATGCGCAGATCGAGAAGGAACATCTGACAAGTCTCGTGCGGACCCGTCTTGCAAAAGGCGAGAGCGTGGCCGTGCTTTTTCCTCAGCAAAAACACGCTTTCGGCTATGCAACGGCATTGAAAACAGCGGGGGTTGAGGTCGAAAATCCCAAGGAACTCGATTTCGCCTCGGACAAACCGAAGCTGATGCCCTACCACAGCGCGAAGGGACTCACTTTCGACACTGTAATATTGCCCAGGCTTACCGAGTCGGCGTTTGGGAGAATGAGTCTTGACAGGATACTCCACATTGTTTTCGTGGGCATCACTCGCGCCAAGAAATGGGTCGCTTTGATCGCGACCGGAAACGACGAGTTCGAGCCGTTGAAGCGCATCCTTCCCGGGACAATGCACGGTTGCCTGACGATCCGAAACCAACAGGCGAATTATGACTTTGTCCAAACTGGACCTTCTCCCAATGATGCGGACGAAGATACGGATGGCGACATTTTGGATCTCCTTTAAAAAGTGACGCAAAGTATGCCATGGATGTTTTTCATGTAGGGCGAAACAGCGAACATTATCCCCGGTCGCTTGTTCGGAGACTGGGAAGCGCCGCGCCCGAATCCATTGCGGCGGCGGGAAATTTGGAAATCTTACGGAATCCGCTTGTCGGACTGGTTTGTTCCGTTAAATGTCCGGGCAGCGTCGTAATCAAGACTTTCGACGCGATCAGGAGGCTGCGGGACAAAAGGGTCGTGTTCGTCGGAGGATTTCACTCTCCGATGGAGCGGGATTGCCTTGATTTGTTGCTGAGGGGCGATCAACCCGCGATTCTTTGCCCGGCCAGGGGCTTGCGCAACCCGCGGATGGGCGCCGAGGCCCGAAAAGCGGTTTCCGAGGGGCGGTTGCTTGTACTGTCGTTTTTCGAAGACGAAATCCGACGGACTACGGCCCGTCGGAGCCTCCTGCGGAACGAAATCGTCGCGGCGTTGGCGGAGGCAGTTCTTGTGCCCCACGCCTCGAAGAATGGAAAAATCTGGTCGGTAGCGCGCAGAGCATTGGGTTGCGGGAAAAGGATTTTCACGTTCGCGGACGAAGCCAACGCAGACCTTCTTGCATGCGGAGCGGATGTTTGCCGGGAAGAAAGGATTTGCGATTTGCTCAATGAAACAAAAAACCGAGGCGACAGAATGAACCCGGAGCGGTAAGAAACTTTCCCGCCGACCGGGACGCCCGCGAGCAAGCGGAACCCCGAAAGCTCCATCTAAACCGCAGAGAATGCCAAAAGGACCCCTTCAGAAAAACGGGACGAAAGCGTGGATTCGTCTATCCAAAGCGTGTCGATTAAAGCCGAATTTTCTACAATATGTTCTTGCCCGATCGAAAATTACCGGTTGCCGACACCATGTACAACCGTCTTTTCGACACTCCGAGGATGAATTTTCGTCATAAAATTCAGGCACTTGGAAAGTTTTGATCGAATTCGACAAACATTAATATTTATATAAAATAAATAGCAAAATAAAAAAAATTGTTCATAATCGGAAAGCAGACGATTCGACGATCAATTTTTTTTTTCCTCGAGTCCGATAGATTGGAATCCGGAAATCTTGGCGGCACGCCGACGCGGAGCGCTCGCCTTTATACACCATATTCGGCGGTCGCACTTCCGCCCTCGTTACCACGCTCTGCGTGGTAACGCCCGTCGAACGCTCCGCGTTTTGCTATTGGCGGCTCGCCCGGCTTTGCGTTTCCTCTCGGTTCACGCTCGCGAGGAGTGGATTGCGCAACCCGGACCGCATTGCTTGCGTTTGTTCGCGATTTCCCTCCGGGATCCCGGGAATGCTCAAGACGCGACGGCGGCGCGGATTCGAACCTGGCCGACACTGCATCCCGGCTTGGGGAGGGGACGCGGAGCGTCCGGGGTACGCTACCACGCGGAGCGTGGTAACGAGATGGCGGACGAACGGCCAACTGAAAAAACAAGCCCGCGAACGCCTATAATACGGAGCCCGTCCTGGACCTATACAGAGCGACAACGTAATAATAAGGTGTCGATTAAAGCAGGCTTGTTGACAGAAATCGAGTTTCCCTTGAAAAACCATCCTCCGCAAACATTGGAAGCGTTTCGAAATAGACAGGTTTGATGCGAAAAAACACTGTTATTTCAAGTGGTTGCCAAGTTATTGTCCGAATCGACAAGGATTAGATCTATTATTTTAAAATTTAAAAAAAGATATTCGAACAATAATTCTCAGGTTTGTCGGCTACGCCGAAATCCAAAAAGAACTTGTGCCAAAACCGCAAAAATTATATATTTGTTCGATTATTCAAATGACCACGATATCGGAACGGAACACCGGTAAATTTGATCGTGACGAAAACGTCAAGGAACAAACATAAAGAATTGGATTAGTCTATGGGTTTTTTATCTTCTTCGGCGTCCATAACTTGCTACAAGGTCGATGGCGAACTTGAAGGGCCTGTTGTGGAAACTGTGGAAACCAAATTGAAAAAGAACGTTATTGTGGAAATCGACGACGACGTTGCCGACAAGGCCGTCGGATGGACGTCGATCGAAAACTCGTATCAACCGAACTTCGACGGGGCCTCTTTTTCGTTCGGCACCCAGTTCGTGTTCGCTCTGAGAATCGACAAGAAAAGCGTGCCCGCCAAAGTGCTGAAAAAGTTTTCGATTATGGAAACGTCGAAAATCCTGGCGGAAACCGGCCGGAACTATTTGAACAAGACGGAAAAGCAGATGGTGAAAGACCGTGTGTTTTCGGTTCTGTTGAGAAGATATCCCGCCGTGCCCAGCGTGTACGATCTTGTCTGGAACTACGAAAAAGGAACCCTCTGGTTTTTCAGCAACCAGAAATCCGCCAACGAGGAGTTCGAGAATCTTTTTGCCAAAACATTCGAATTGAGCCTTATTCGTTTTTTTCCCTACACGATCGCCGATCTTGCCGTCGGCTTGTCCGAATCCCAAAAGGACGCGCTCAACAAACTATCCCCAACTCAATTTTCGGAGTGACGAATGCTGGATGTATCCGTTTCATACAACCGCTACAAATTTTTAGGACACGAATTTCTCACTTGGCTGTGGTTTCTGATGGAAAACGACCGGGGATTTTTGCAAAGGTCGGTCCCGGACCTGACGGCCTTGGACATAGGGAACCGTATCGTTTGCGAAAACCGTTTGCACGAGGGAGTCGAAACGGTCACCATCAAAGGCGACGACGCCGGACTCGAGGAAGGGATGCTCGCCCTGAAGAAAGGCGCGGTGGTTGTCGAATTGAATTTGACGTACACGGCCGGGGACAATCAATGGAACTTCACTTTGAAGGGAGAGAGTCTGAACGTTTCCAATTTGAAGCTCCCTCAAACGGCCCCCGATAAATCGGGAGACGATCTGGAAGGCGCCGTTCTGGAAAAATCCTATCTGTACGAAAAAGTCTTGGAATTGGTGGATATCTTGTACAAGAAATTCATCGAGATAAGAATTTCCGAAGAATGGAACGAAAAAGCGGCGCCCGAAATCAGAACATGGATCAAATCTTGACGAATCATTAACAAAAACAAAGATCGGGGAACACGGTATGCAGTTTACAATCAAAAAAGATGACATTTTGCCTGTGCTCCAAAGAATTCAGGGCCTCACCGGGAGGACGACCAACCTTGCGATCACGAAAAACGTATTGATCCGGGCTTCGGAAAAATCCGTCACATTGACCGCGACCGATTTGGAAACCGGTTTCGAGGGAAGCTATCCGGCTCAAGTGGCGGAGGAGGGAGTCATCGCCATCCATTCCCGGAAGCTGTTCGAAATTGTACGGGACTTTCCGAGCGAGGAAATCCATCTGACCGAACTCGAGAACCGTTGGATCGAGATCGGAGCGGAAAACGTCCAATACAACATCGTTTGCGCAAACCCGGACGATTTCCCGGAAACTCCGTTCATCGAGGACATTCCGTCTTTCGAGATCGATTCGGGAGCTTTCAGGAAAATGATCGAGCGAAACTTGCTGATTGTTGGAGACCCTAACGACGGCAGGGCCCATATGAACAGCAGTTTTCTGGAAAAGATTTTCGACGAGGGGAAAAACAGCGTGCGTCTGGTTTCCACCGACGGAAGCCGATTGGCCTTTACCGAGTGCGTTTTCGACAAGGACAAGGATATGCCTCCCGAATCCGGCGTGCTTATTCCCAAAAAAGAATTGAGCGAAGTGGTCAAGTTCCTCGGACCCGAAGGCGTCGTAAAGGTCGGCATCGAAAACGACCGTCTGGTGGTCAGAAAAGACGCCGAAACCATCATCGTAAGGCTGGTGGAAGGCGAGTTTCCGGCCTACAGTTCGATTTTGGCTTCCACCGCCCCCAATATCATGAAAGCCGATCGCGAGAAACTGCTGATGATGCTGAAGAGAATGTCTATTCTATCGTCGCAAGACTACAAAGGGGCGATGTTCGCCTTCGACAACGGCCGGCTGAAAGTGACGACCACCAACCCCGAAATCGGGGAATCCAAGGAGGAAATCGACGTCGAATATCGGGGCGAGCCCATCGAAATCTCCTTCAATCCCAAATATTTCATGGAAAGCTTGAATGCCATCGACGACGAACATGTCGTGGCGAAGATCGTCGACCATGAAAGGCCCTGCCTCTTGGAAGGGGAGAACGACAGAACTTATTTAAGCGCTATCATGCCCATGAGAATATAATGGAACTAGAAAATACGTACAACGAAGGAAGCATACAGGTTCTGGAAGGACTCGAGCCGGTAAGAAAGCGTCCTTCCATGTATATCGGCAACGTCGATGTGGAAGGTCTTCATCATCTTGTATACGAAATCATCGACAACAGTATCGACGAAGCCATGGCCGGCTATTGCGACAAGATTCAGGTCGTCGTCCACACCGACAACAGCGTGAGCGTCGAGGACAACGGCCGCGGCATACCCGTGGGAATCCACCAGACCGAAAAAGTCCCAGCCTTGGAAGTAGTCATGACGAAACTTCACGCGGGAGGCAAGTTCGACAATCATTCGTACAAGGTCTCCGGAGGGCTGCACGGCGTCGGCGTAAGCGTCGTGAACGCCCTGTCCAGTTTTCTCGAAGTGGAAATCTACAAGGATTCGCAGATATATTATCAAACCTACGAAAGAGGAAAAAAGACCTGCGACCTGAAAGTGATCGGAAAGACGGACAAGCGTGGAACCAAAGTCCGGTTCGTGCCGGACACGACGATCCTGCACCACGACAATTTCAATTACGAGACCCTCGCCCGGCGGGTACGCGAATTGGCCTTTCTGAACAAGGGAATCAGAATATCCATCGAGGACGAACGTTCGGACCAGAAGGATTCTTTCCTTTACGAAGGCGGGATCAAAGAGTTCGTCGAATACTTGAACAAGCGAAACGTTCCTCTCCATAATCCCATTTTCATAGAGGGAGTCAGAAACGAGGTCGAGATCGAAGTCGCCATTCAATACAACGAAACGTTTACCGAGAAAATGTTTTCCTTCGCGAACAACATCAATACGGTCGAGGGAGGATTCCATCTGATCGGTTTCAAAGCGGCTTTGACGAGATGCATAAACCAATACGCGACCAACGAGAATCTTCTGAAAAAGGCGAAGATCAGCGGCGACGACGTTCGAGAAGGGCTGACCTCGGTTGTCAGCGTCAGGATCAAAGAGCCTCAATTCGAGGGGCAGACCAAAACGAAACTCGGAAACAGCGAGGTGAAGGGTCTTGTCGAGAGTCTCGTGAACGAAAAATTGAGCGAGTATTTCGAGGAAAATCCGGCTGTCGCCAAAAAAATCGTGGCAAAGGCCATCGACGCTTCCAGAGCCAGGGACGCCGCCAAACGGGCCAGGGATCTCGCCAGGAACACAGGTTCTCTAATCGATGCGACCCTTCCGGGCAAACTGGCCGAGTGCCAAGTGTCGAACCCCGACGAACGGGAATTGTTCCTGGTCGAGGGCGATTCCGCCGGCGGCAGCGCAAAGCAAGGACGAGACAGGAAATTTCAGGCCATTCTTCCGCTCAAAGGAAAAATCCTGAACGTGGAGAAAGCCCGGTTCGACAAGATCCTTAGAAGCGACGAAATTAAAAATATCATTACAGCATTAGGGACCGGCGTGGGCGACGAGGAATACGACATCGAAAAAATCAGGTACAAGAAGGTCATTATAATGACCGACGCCGACGTGGACGGCTCCCACATCCGGACCTTGCTCCTGACTTTCTTCTATCGACAGATGCGGGAGTTGATCGATAAAGAATACCTGTATATTGCTCAACCTCCTTTGTTCAAGGTCGGCAAGGGAAAAAGCGAATTTTATCTCAAGGACGAGAAGCAGTACAACGAATATGTCTTGAAACGCGCCTCTGAGGCGAAAAGGGTCAAGCACTCGAAAAGCGAAGGGTATGTTTCCGAAAAGGACCTTTACCTGTTCCTTGGAAACCTGACCGAATACGTGGTCGCCATCGACAAGCTGGAAAGAAGCGGTAGAAAGTCCGAGTTGATAGAGTTGCTGATCCGGGAAGGCTTGGAGGACAAATCCTGTTTGGCCGACCGGGAAAAAATGGAAAGGATCGCCAATCTCATCTCGGAAAAAGGTTTCAATGCGAAAGAACCCGCCTGGAGCGAAGAAAGGGACATCTACGAAATCCTCGTCGAGCCTTCCGCGAAAAAAGAGGTGTTCTCCTCGGACGGGACCATGAAGGAAATGCATACCTTCAAAATCGGCAGAAGCCTGATATATTCGTCCGAATACCAGAAAGCCCTTGCCGCAGGCAAGAAAATTTTCGAACTGGATCATCCGCCTTTCGAAGTGTACGGAAAGGAAAAGGACGACGACCCGATCATGGTAGAGAATAAAAAGCAGCTTCTGAAACATCTCATGGAGGAAGGCAAGAAGGGAATCGGAATCCAGCGATACAAAGGTCTCGGAGAAATGAACCCCAGTCAACTGTGGGAAACCACAATGAATCCCGCCAATAGAAACCTTCTAAAGGTCAAGGTGGAAGACGCGGTGGATGCCGACGAGGTCTTTACCGTTCTTATGGGGGACGAGGTGGAGCCGAGACGCGAATTTATACAGAACAACGCTTTGGAAGTAAGCATGCTGGATATATAGAAGCCGTTCCTTGTTGCACGGGAAAAGTCCGGGAAAGGCTCGAGCACGACGCGAGCCTTTCCTGTTTTTTTGGGATGCTTCCCGCTAAAACTCGATGTTCTTAGGCGTCCTTGGAAAAGGTATGACGTCCCGGATATTGGAGATTCCCGTCACGAACATGACCATTCGTTCGAACCCCAAGCCGAATCCGCTGTGAGGAACCGAACCGTACCTTCTTGAATCGACGTACCACCAGTAGTCTTCCTGCTTCAGGCCCGATTCGTCCATCCGGGACAACAAGACCTCTAGGCGTTCCTCTCTCTGGCTTCCGCCGATGATTTCGCCCACGAGCGGAAGAAGCACGTCCATTCCCGCAACGGTTTGGCCGTCGTCGTTCACCCGCATGTAAAAAGGACTGCTTTCCTTTGGAAAGTCGAAGACGATTACCGGTTTTTTGAAGTGGTCCTCGGCAAGATACCGTTCGTGCTCGGCCTGAAGTCCTTTGCCGAAGCTTAGCTCGTACTCGAATTTGCGTCCGGAATTGTTGACGATTTCTACCGCTTCCTTGTACGGCAATCGCACGAATTTTTCCGACGCAGTCGTTCTCAACCTGGATGGAAGTTCCTTGTCGACGAACCGTGCGAACAATTCCAAGTCCTCCGGACAGTTGTTTTGCACGCGCTCCACCAGATGTTTGATCAGACTTTCGGCCAAATCCATGTTTTCCTGGAGATCGCAAAAGGCCATTTCGGGTTCGATCATCCAAAATTCGGCCGCGTGCCTTCTCGTGTTGGAGTTTTCCGCCCGGAAAGTCGGGCCGAACGTGTAAACGTCGCCCAAGGCCAAGGCGAACATCTCCGCGGACAATTGTCCCGATACTGTCAGATTGGCTTCCTTTCCGAAGAAGTCCGACGAATAATCGGCAACTCCTTGTATTTTGGGAACTTCGTCGAGATTGAGTGACGTCACCCGAAAGAGTTCGCCCGCGCCCTCGCAGTCGGAACCCGTAATGATCGGAGTGTGGATGTAATTGAATCCCCGGTCCCGGAAAAACCGATGGATTGCCAAAGAAAGCTCCGAGCGGATTCGAAACGCGGCGCCGTATTTGTTCGTCCGAGGACGCAGATGCGCGATGGTTCTCAGGAATTCGTCGCTATGACGCTTTTTCTGAAGAGGATAGTCTTCGGGGGCCGGTCCCACAATCTCGATGGAATCCGCGCGAATCTCCCATTTTTGCCCCTTGCCGGGCGACTCTTTCAACGCGCCGGTTACCGAAACGGCGGACCCCGTGGTTAAAGATTTGATTTCGTCGTAATTGCCGAGAGAGTCCTCGGCGATTATCTGAAGGTTCTGCAAACACGAACCGTCGTTCAATTCTATGAACAAAAACGATTTGGAATCGCGCCGGGTCCGAACCCACCCCTTTACAAGGACCTTTTCGGCCGGGGATTCCGATTTGAGCAGTTTCGCAATCTTGGATCGCTGCATTGTTTAATTCCCCGCAAACTTTTATATTTGATTCGTTTTTTCGAAAATCGTTCGTGTAAAAAATTTAAAATCTTACCGTGATGTAGTACCCCCGGTCTCCCCGTTGCAAAAGAATGACGGCGGAGGATTTCATCCGGTATTTTACGATCGCTTCCTTGTATACTTCGACGTTTTGAACGGCAGTTTCGTCGATTTTCAAAATTGTGTCGCCGGGCAGCACGCCTATTCTCGAAAGGTAGGAATTTTCCGCCACCTTCGTTATTACAACGCCCTCCTCGGCTCCGACATTGTATTTTTTCCGATTTGTACGAGTTAAGTCTTCGACTCTGATTCCCAACAGCCTTTCGGACAGGTCCATGGCTTTTTCGAGGGGAAATACCGTTGCGGTCAGGGTTGCACGTCGTCGCTTGCCGTTTGTCATGACATCGAAAACTATCTGGTCCCCGGCGGCGAATTTTCTCAATGACGATACGAAAGAGTCTTCCGATTCAACGGGGACATCGGCGACGGACAATATCACGTCGCCCGCGAGAATTCCCGCTTTCTCCGCAGGACTGCCGATTTCCACCTCTCTTGCCAATACGCCTTTCACATTGTCCGGCAAACCGAGGTACCTGGCGAGACGAAGGTCCAGTTGCTGCACGACGACCCCGGTCCAAATCGGGATCACCTCTCCGAATTGGATTAGATCGGAAACGATTCTCTTGGCGGTGTTGATCGGTATGGCGAAGCCTATTCCTTGGGCCTTGGCGTAGATGGCCGTGTTGATGCCTATCAGTTCCCCGTTGATATTTAAAAGGGGACCCCCGCTGTTGCCGGGATTGATGGAAGCGTCAGTTTGGATGAAATTGTGATAGACGGCATCCTCGGTTCTGATGCTTCTGTTTATGGCGCTGACTACGCCGGTCGTGACCGTGTGGGAAAAACCGAACGGATTGCCGATGGCTATCACCGTCTCGCCAATCATCAGGTCTTCGGAATAGCCCATTTTAACCGAAGGCAACGGAGAATCGGAATCGATTTGAAGCACGGCCAAGTCCGAGTCCGGATCGGAACCTTTCACGCGAGCGCTGTATTCCCTTCCGTCCTGCAGCAATACTTTCACGGCGCCGGTCGATTGAATCACGTGGGAGTTGGTCAGTATGAATCCCCTTTGGCCGTCGATGATCACTCCCGACCCAAGGCTCGTTCGTTTGGATTTCCGTTCGAAACCCGGGTCGAAAAAATCCCTGAAGAAAAAATCGAAGAATGCATCATGACCTCGACCGGAAAAAGGATAGGCTCTTTGTTGAATTTCGTATTCGCTGCTGATATTGACAACCGCCGGGCTGATTATGCGAACGGCGCGCACGACCGGCGTTTCTCTTTCGAATGGTCCGGCGAGGGCCGTTTCATTCGCTTGAGAGATGACGATCGGCAGTAGAAGGAACGAAAAAATACGAAAATTGAAAAAATAATTCAAAAAGGGATTGATAAATAGCGACATTGATCTCATCATTGATTCCGGTTTTTTCAAATATCGAGGTTCGTGAAAAAAAGGTTCGCAGACGGCCTCGGTTCGCGAACGCAATCCGTTAAAATAATAGTGAAAGACAAAAAATATATCATGGCGAAACGTTCATATCAAGAAATCTTGAATTTTGTCACCTCCCCCAGCCAGTATCTGGGAACCGAAGTCAACAGCGTCAAAAAAGATCTCGACAAAGTGGATCTGAAAATCGCGCTGGCCTTTCCCGATCTTTACGAAATAGGGACATCGCACTTTGGAATTCAAATACTGTACTCCATTTTGAACCGGCAACAAGAAATCGCCGCCGAAAGAGTTTTCTGTCCGGCGGTGGATATGCAGCGCGAACTGATCGAAAACAATATCCCCTTGCTTTCGCTTGAGTCGTCAATGCCATTGAAAAATTTCGATATTGTAGGTTTCAGCCTCTTGTACGAGCTGAACTACAGCAATGTTCTGACGATGCTGCGTTTGTCGAATATCCCCTTTTTTTCGGAAAGGAGAAACGAAAACGATCCAATGATCATTGCAGGCGGGCCCTGCGCTTGCAATCCCGAACCGGTGGCGAGATTATTCGACGCGGTGGTTTTCGGAGACGGGGAAGAGGTTTGCCTGGAAATGGCGAAAACATGGATCGAATGCAAACGGCATGGAACCGGAAAGAAAGAGGAAATCCTCGACCAATGGCGAACAATCGAAGGAGTGTACGTTCCGTCTTTTTTCGACGGTAAAAAAATCCGGATTGGAAACAGGGAGACTGTTATCGCGGAAGCTTCGCTGGAAGATTATAAAACCGTAAGCAGAAGAATTTTGAAGGACTTGAATCAAGCCGCTTTTCCCGAAAAACCCATCGTCGCCTTCGGCAAGCCGGTTCACGACAGATTGAGGATCGAAATAGCAAGAGGATGCACAAGAGGGTGCAGGTTTTGTCAGGCGGGAACGATTTACAGGCCCGTAAGGGAACGAGACGCCGATTCCGTTTATCGGCTGGCCGAAAAGTGTCTTTGCGCTACCGGCTACGAAGATATTTCCCTCCTGTCGCTTAGCACGGGAGATTACAGTCGCATCGAAAAGGTCCTCCGAGAGCTTATGGAAAAATACAGCGGGGAGAACATCGCGGTCTCGCTTCCGTCTCTGAGGGCCGGCACTCTTACCCGCAACCTTATGGAGTCAATTAAAAAAGTCAGGAAAACAGGTTTCACGATCGCGCCGGAGGCAGGAAGCCAGCGTTTAAGAGACGTTATCAACAAAAACGTGACCCAGGACCAAATATTCGAAACTATCGAGGATGCCGTTCGCGCCGGATGGAAAGTGATCAAGCTCTATTTCATGGTCGGACTTCCTACGGAAACCGACGAAGATCTGCGCCAAACCGCGGAACTGATTAAACGAGCGGCAAGCTTGAAGGGATCCGGAGGCAGAAAAATAAAAATCAACGCAAGCTTCACGACATTCATTCCAAAACCGCACACTCCTTTCCAATGGGCGGGGCAGGCGTCATTGGAATATTCCAGGGAAAGCATAAACCTGTTCAGAGACGAGCTGCATGGAAGGGGAGTACAGGTCAAATGGCAAAATCCCGAAACGAGCAAAATCGAAGGTCTTTTCGCGAGAGGCGATCGGGGCTTGGCGGAACTTCTGGTCAAGGCGTTCGAAAACGGGTGCCGTCTGGATGGATGGAGCGACCATTTTCGATACGATCTGTGGGAAAAAAGCGCCGAAGAAACGGGGATCGACATTGATTTTTTCACAGGACGGGAAAGGGAATTCGAGGAACCGCTGCCGTGGGATCACATGGATTCCGGGATAAAAAAAAGTTTCTTGCTGGAGGAATGGAAGAGGGCATCGGAGCGCGCCTGCACTGTAGATTGCCGAGAGGGCGAGTGCCAGGGATGCGGGGTCTGCGACTTCGTCTATCTATCTCCGATTCTGGCGAAGGAAAAAAATGAAATTCCGGGAGAAGGCGTAAATGTGTCGAGGGAATTGGTTGCCGAGGCGAAGAAAATTGTGGTGAATTATTCGAAGACCGGAAAAGCCCGGTTTTTTGGACACTTGGAAATGGTCAACCTGTTTTTAAGGGCTATGAGAAGAGCCAAAGTTCCGGTGGTTTATTCCGGCGGTTTTCACCCGATGCCGAAAGTATCCTTCGAAGACCCGCTTCCCTTGGGCATGGAAAGCCTGAAAGAAAGATTCGTCGTTTCGGTTCGAAAGGATTTTGAAGGGGGTAAATTACCCGAGGTTTTAAACGCTCTTTTGCCGGATGGGCTTATCTTGAACGATTGCGAAGAACTGAAACCCGGAGAAGCGTTGAATAAACCGCCTTACTTGTATTACTCCGTCGAACTTTCAAAGGGAGAGCTTTCCGAGAAAAAGCTGAAAGAGTACGAAACGAAACCCGAATTCATGCTGCGAAAGAAAAGCAAAAAGGGAAAGATCAAAGAAATCGACCTGAAAAAAGCAATCGAGAAGATTGTTATTTTAAACAAAAATCGTGTATTGTTAAAGGTCGTTAACGAAACGGGAAAAAGTGTGCGGCCGTCGGAAATACTCGAATCCGTATTCGGTATTTCCCAAGAGGCCGTGAAGCAGGCGCGCGTTCTCAAACTTGATGCAAGAAAGGACAGTGATGTTCAAACAACTGGTCATAAACGATTTTGAACATGAAACACGCGTTGCGCTCGTGGAGGACGGAACCATAGCCGAATTGTTCGTCGAAAGACACGACGAATCCGATATCGCCGGAAACATATACAAAGGTCTCGTGAAAAGAGTGCTTCCCGGTATGCAAGCCGCGTTCATTGACATAGGATTGAACCAGGCGGCCTTCATCTATGTGAACGACCTTGTGCATGAGGAAATCGACGAATTCGAAAAGATGTTTTTGGTCGAGAACGTCGAAAACGGGGACCAGGAGGAAAACGACGGAAAAATAAGGGAAATTTCCAACGAAAGGGCCGATTTGCAGATCGAGGATCTGATATCCGAGGGACAGGAAATAATGGTCCAGGTCGCAAAAGCCCCCATCGGCACGAAGGGCGCGCGAGTTACCGGCTACATTTCCCTTCCGGGAAGATTTCTCGTTTTGATGCCCAACGCCGCGCATATCGGCGTTTCCAGAAGAATAGAGGACGAAGTCGAGAGAAAAAGACTGAGAAAACTTGTAGCGGAGGTAAAAAACGACGAATACGGCTATATCGTGCGTACGGCGGCAGAAGGAGCCAGAGCCGAAAAATTGTTGTCCGAAATGGCATTCCTGAACAACCTGTGGAACAACATTCTTAAAAAATACAAAAAAGGCGTTCCCGCCAGTCTGATCCACAAGGAACTCGCCGTAAGCCTGAGGGCGGTGCGGGATCTGCTGACCCACGAGGTCGAAAAGCTCATTATCGATTCGAAATCCGGTTACGAGAGCATCGTCTCCTTTCTCGACAATTTCATGCCCAGCCTGAAAAATTCGGTCGAATACTACGACGGAATCGAACCTATCTTCGACGCCTACAATCTCGAGGGGGACATAAGCAGGGCTTTGAAAAGAAAGGTCTGGCTCAAGTCGGGCGGATACATCGTAATCGAGCAGACGGAGGCCCTTTCCGCGATCGACGTCAACACGGGAAGGTTCGTCGGCAAGCACAACTTGGAGGAAACCATTTTCAAGACCAACCTGGAGGCCGTAAAAGAGATCACGTACCAGATAAGACTGAGGGATTTGGGCGGAATCATCATAATCGACTTTATCGACATGGAAAAAAAATCCAACCAGGAAAAGGTCTATAAAGCCCTTGTCGAAGCTTTGCAAAAAGACCGTAGCAAAACTCACGTTCTGCCCATGTCGGAAATGGGACTGATCCAGATGACCAGAAAGCGCATAAAGAAGCCCTTGACGCGGCTAATGTGCGAACCTTGTTTTTACTGCGACGGGGAAGGATACCTGATTTCGAAGAAATCGATTTGCTACAATATCTACAGGGAGATTTTGCGCGACGCGGACGACATGACCGGTATCAAATGCACGCTAAAGGTCAACCCTGAAATAGCGGAACTCCTCTTGGGAGAGGAAAATCGAATTATCGCCAACCTCGAAAAAAAAATCCGGCGGCAAATCGTCATTTTTCCAAACACGCAATTTCATATGGAACAGTTCGATTTCTTCGAGGTCTTGACGGAATGAGCGCATGAATTATTTTATGCGGCCCGACGAAATAGAAACGAAAAAATACGGCGGTCGTCGAATTTCGAAAGCGTCGGGGGGAAATCAATGTTGACAGAAAGCTCGATATATGGTTAATTTCCCGAATTGGACTTAAAACGGGAAGTTTGTTTGCGTAATCAAAAAAACAAAGATGGAGAGAGACCATGAAACGCACATTTCAACCAAGCAAATTAAAAAGAGCAAGAACCCACGGCTTTCTTAAACGGATGTCGACGAAACAAGGGAGAAAGATTATAAAGAGAAGAAGGGCCAAAGGCAGAGTTCGTTTGTCGGCCTGATCGTCACGATATTTTTCCGTTAAAGGAATATTTTAAAACGCAACCGATTTTAATCTGTGCAGATGGATATAATAAGCGGGTAAAAAAGCTTTGAAGCGGTACAAATTCTCCAGGGAAGAAAGGCTGCTGAAACGACGGAAATTCGTAGAGCTGTCGCAAGAAGGAACCAAGATACAAAACTATCATTTTCTCGCGCTCTATAAAAAAAACGAAAATAATCGCAGCCGCCTGGGGATTACCGTGACCAAGAAAGTAGGAAACGCGGCGACCCGAAACAAAATCAAGCGCTATTGCAGAGAATTTTTCAGGCTGAACAAAGATTGCATATCCGAAAATATTGATATCAATATTATCGCCAAGAAAAAAGCAACGTATCTGGATGGTAAGGAAACGTTCAGAAAACTTGAAGATATATTCCGAAAAATTTGATCGTAAAAGTATTTTGTCGGTTGCGGCGAAACTGCCGGTCCTCGGCATGATCAGATTTTACCAGATAATGATTTCTCCGATACTCGGGGGTAACTGCCGTTTCTATCCGAGCTGTTCGAGGTACGCCTACGAAGCCGTGTCTGCGCACGGCCCGGTAAAAGGCTCGTTCCTTGCTCTCAAAAGATTGCTGAAATGCCATCCGTTCAACCCCGGAGGTTACGACCCGGTACCGGAGAAATTCGAATTTTGGAATGTTTCGCCGAATCCATGACTCGCTTGTTTTCTTTGGGTAAGTGCTTAGCTCTCGGCATCGAGCGCAAAATACAAACGATCCTTCATACCCCCCGCGCCCGCCTTTTAATTCAATCAAAATCGGCTGCGATATATTGTTAGAATCTTGTTACCGTTCGCAATGACAAATCGATCCAAAATAGGAGAATGAAATGGAGCAATCCCGCGTTTTAATTGCCATAGCTCTGTCTTTCTTGGTTTTTCTCGTATGGGAGGCAATTTTCGTCGATAGGAAGCCCGTGCAAAACGCGCCGCAAACACAGGAGCTTCAAGAAAAAAAGGACGATACCAAAACGGAAACAGCAACTCTCGAAACCGAAAAAGAAGACGGTAAAGTTCTGAAAAGTATGGAAGAAAACGGGAATTTTTCGGCCCCTCCCGTGGAAATCAGCCAGACGATAGTAGACACGCCGCTTTATTCGGTCGTGATTTCGGGCAAGGGCGCGACCTTTACAAGTTTCGTTCTTAAAAAGTACAAGGAAAAAGTGGGCGACGGCGCGCCTTTGAAGCAATTGATTTCCGACGAAGCGAATAAAGGGTCGCTGCTGCTCTCGTTCAAGGACAATGGCGTTCCCGGACTCGAAGACGCCGTGTTCGGCAGCCCGGTCGCAGGAAAAAACATCGTTGTGAACGATAAGCCCGAAAAAATCGTATTTTCGTGGAAATCGCCGGAGGGAGTCGTATTCGAAAAGCAATTTGCTTTTTCGCCGAATTCGTATCTCATTTCTCTGGTGACGAGAGTGAAGAACGGGTCCGAAAGGACTTTGGAGGACCGATTGGCGGTTTCGTTGACCAATTATCTGAACAAAGACGGCGCCAAATACGGCTTCGAGGGCGTAAGCGGTCTGGTGGACGGAAGCGTAAAGGAAATAAAGGTGGATGACATAAAGGACGAAAGAGTCATCCAAGGGGAAATCGGTTGGATCGGAATAGAAACGATATACTTTATGAACAGTATCGTTCCGGGCGAGAAAAAAATCGCCGCCATGGAGATCGACGAAAAGAACGAGACTATCGTGGAAAACAGCTATGTCGAACCGCCGAGAAAAATCGAACCCGGTTCCGCGGCCGTCTACGAGTACGACGTGTTTTTCGGTCCCAAGAGCTTGAAGTTGCTGAACGAAATGAACAACGGACTCGAAAGGGCCATTCATTTCGGCATATTCGATTTCATCGCCAAGCCTTGTCTGTGGCTGATGAACTTCATCTACCAGTTCATACCCAATTACGGCGTCGCCATTATCGTTCTGACGATTATAGTCAAATTGCTGCTATGGCCCCTCGGGAACAAAAGCTACAAATCCATGGCCGAAATGAAAAAACTCCAGCCTCTCATGACCGAGATCCGGGAAAAATACAAGGACGACAAACGGAAGATGAACCAGGAAACAATGGCCTTGTACAAAACCTACAAGATAAACCCCATGGGAGGATGTCTTCCCATGATCCTGCAAATACCGGTCTTTTTCGCCCTTTATAGAATGTTGTACGAGGCCATCGAACTGAGGCACGCCCCATTCTTTTTATGGATCAACGATCTGTCCGCGCCGGACAGACTCTTCAGATTCGATTTCGCCATTCCGTTTATGGAACCTCCGTACGGCATCCCCGTCTTGACGTTGATCATGGGAGCGACCATGTTTCTGCAGCAAAAGATGACGCCGACCGCAGGCGACCCGATGCAGGCGAAACTAATGACGTTCATGCCTATCATCTTTACCTTTATTTTCGTCAATTTTTCGTCCGGTCTCGTACTTTACTGGCTTGTCAACAATGTTTTGTCCATCGGCCAGCAGTACTACGTCCAAAAAAAGAAATGACAACGACGGAGGTTTTCATGACATCAGGGTTGGAATTCGAAGGAAAAAACGTTGAAAATGCCGTTAAGAACGCCTGCTTGAAACTGAAGATAAAGGAAGACAAACTTAAATACGACGTAATATCGTACGGATCGACCGGAATATTCGGACTTGTAGGAGCCAAAAAGGCGAAAATCCGCGTCGTATCCCCGAAACCAAGGTCGATCAGGAAAAGCGAGGGCAGGGAAAACAGGGACGAAAAGGAAAACCAAGAAAACGATTCGGTTTTGCTGGACGAAGACCGGGAGGAAATCAAATCCATCGTTAAGGAATCCTTCGAAGGAATCGACACCGGAATGGAAAAAAAGGAAACTGCGGCTGAAACGAAGGAAACCGAAGGGAAAGAAATACCGGAAGAGCTTGCCGAGGGGATGCAAGAAAACCCGGACGACGAAAAGATCGCGGAAAAGGGAAAGGAAGTTCTGAACAAGATCGTGGAACTGATCGCGGACGACGCTCGAGTAACGGCAAGTAAAACTGAAAACAAGTTGCATTTGAACGTTACCGGCGGCAGTCCCGCCGTTCTTATAGGAAAAAAGGGACAAACCTTGGAGGCGATACAATATATCGTCGAAAAGATAATGAACAAGCAGTTCGACGAGAGAATAAGGGTCCAGGTGGATGTCGAAGGATACCTCGAAAGCCGAAAACAAAATCTCGAGAGACTCTCGTCGAGATTGGCCGAAAAGGCGAAGCGAATCGGCAAGCCTGTAACGATAGGGCATATGAATTCCCATGATCGAAGAATAGTGCATTTGTTCCTGAAGGACGACAATCAAATCCGGACGCAAAGCATCGGGGACGGTTTTTATCGCAAACTCGTCATATTTCCCAAGAAGGCGAAAAAAAATAAAAACAAGAGCAAATAGAACGGACACCATTGCCGCCTTGGCAACACCGGCCGGACAAGGCGGTATCGCCATCGTACGAATCTCCGGGGACGACGCCGTTGAAATAGCCGAAAAGATTTTCCGGCCGCCCATAAGGGGCGGAACGGGGGCAAAAGAGATCGGACACGGCAAAATCGTTTACGGAAACATCGTGGAGCCGGAAACTGGAGAGGTTATCGACGAAGTGATATTGTGCCCCATGTTAGCCCCGAATTCGTACACGCGGGAAGACGTGGTGGAAATCCAGGCGCACGCCGGGCAGGCGGTCGTGGAAAAAATACTTGGCACGGTGCTGGGGTTGGGCGCGAGATTGGCCGAACCGGGAGAATTCACAAAAAGAGCATTTTTAAACGGCAGAATAGATTTGACCCGGGCGGAGGCGGTAATAGATTTGATAGACGCGAAAACCGAAAGCGCCAGGAAAATCGCCGGAAAACAGATTCAGGGCGAGCTGTTTTCCGGATTGGTCGAAATCAAGGAAAAAGTACTTGTGTTTTTGGCGGAAATAGAGGCGGAGATAGATTTTTCGGAGGATTCGGAAGACGGGTTCGAAAGCGGAAGAGACTGGGAAAGAGAAATTCTGTCGCCGCTCGAAAGGTTGAGAAAGGGCGCTGAGGCAGGACTCGTTTTTAAAAACGGAATCAATGTTGTCCTTGCTGGGAAACCGAACGTCGGAAAAAGCAGTCTCATGAATCGTCTGCTGAACTCGGAAAGGGCTATAGTCACTCCGTATCCGGGAACGACAAGGGATCATATCGAGGAGAGTTTCCAGCTTGACGGAATTTCGGCGAGATTGTACGACACCGCCGGAATGCGCGAAAGCAACGATCCGATCGAAAAAATCGGAATCGAAAACGCCAGAAAGATTCTGGAAAAAGCTCACATCGTACTGTTCATCTGCGACGCGTCAGGCGGTATGGACCGGGGAGACTTGGAAATCCTGGGATACATAGGCGACCGTCCGAAAATCGTGGTTTTGAACAAAGCCGACCTTGTGGCAACCATGGAAAGACCGGCAATACCGGAAGAATGGAAAGGCGAAAATGTCGTTGAAACATCCGCTTTGACGGGTACCGGCGTGGAAGAACTGAAAGAGGCGATAAAAAATCAGATCCTTGGCGCGAACCAATTCGAGGAAAAGGATATTCTTATTTCGAACGTGAGGCAGAAAAGACATGTGACCGAAGCGGCCAATTCAGTGGAAAGGGCTTTGGCGCACTACCGGGGCGCGTACGATCTCGAGATCGTCTCTATCGAATTGAAGGAGGCGTTAAAGGAACTCGACGCGGTTTTAGGGGTGGAGGTCGGCGAAGACATATTGGACAAGATTTTCAATCAATTCTGTATCGGAAAATGATGTTCCACGTGAAACATCGTTTTCCGATATCCAGCGAACCAGCGGGAGAAACAATATAAATGGATTACGAAAAGCATTTCGAAAAATATAGGAAAATCGTAGATTCGGTTGGCAGGGTATTCGAGCAGGTAAAGGAAAAATATCCCGACTGCGTCAAATGCAAGGTGGAATGTTCCGATTGCTGCCATGCCCTTTTCGATGTCAGCCTGGTTGAAGCCATGTACATCAGCAAAAAGTTCAGGGAAAAATTCTCGGGCGAAGAACTGGAACGGCTCCTCGAGAAGGCCAACACGGCGGACAGGGAGGCGTTCAAGCTAAAAAAGGCGGCCTACAGGGAATTCAAGGAGGGCAAGGAAGAAACGAGGATACTCGAAGAAATGGCGGAGAAGCGCGTACGGTGCCCGATGCTAGACGATTCGGACAAATGCCGAATATACGAATTCAGGCCCATCACGTGCCGGATCTACGGAATTCCCGCCGCCATAGGAGGAAAAGGCCATACGTGCGGCATTTCTGGATTCAAGGAGGGGGAAAACTATCCGACCGTGAACCTCGATATTCTCCATGAAAAATTGCATCACATCTGCCGCGAATTGGCGGCCGATATAAAATCGAAATACGTCGGACTTGCGGAATTGCTCGTCCCGCTTTCCATGGCGATCCTGAACGAATACGACGACGAATACTTGGGAATCGGCGACAAGGAAAAGAAGGGGGAGGAGGAAAAAAATGACGGATCGGCCGAATGAAGAAGAAGTCAGAAAAAAGTTCATATTCGACAGCATGTCTCCGAGAAGACAGAAACAGGTATTGAAAAGGGGGTATGAAAACTGGGACCCGTTTCTGATGCCGAAGGATCCGATAGACATCAGAAGAGACCAGACCAACAGGACGACCCAAATGTTGGTGAGGGAATTTCTTCAGACGCGGGAAATGGGCAAGACCGGCAACGCGTATTGCAGGGGCGTTCTGGAAATGGCGCTGGGGATCATCAACAACGACGAACGCTTTGTCGGAATGTACGAATTCGCGATTTGGCACCAGGAATTGCTGAAGAGCGAATTGGAAGACGAATGATTGCGAAAGCGGATTCGAACATGGACGAAAACGATAAAAACGAAGAAAAAGGCGATATCGAAAAGGCCTGCGAGGACTTGTTCCATTACGCCATCGACCGGGAAGACGTGATGTGGCTGGCAAGGAACTACTCCGAAAAATCAGTCGCGCGGGCCTCGAGCCTTGAATACGAGCTGCAAATTCTAAAGATCGTCGCTGTAGGGTGGAACCTTTCCTATTTCCTCGAAAAATCTCCGCATAAAAACCTCCTTTCGGAATCCTACTGGCAGGCGATTCAATATTTCTCCCGAGAGGTGTCGGAAGGCGCAGGCAAACTCGCCGAAAAAAGCGTCGATTATTTCGGAGTTCTAAAAAAAAGGCTAGACATGTATGTGGCGGCGATGAACGAAAATTCCTCCGCAAGGGACGCCACAAAAATCATCGCTCCCGCGTTCGCGAAACAATGCGGAAACAAGGACGACATTTTCGCCTTCATGGCAGGGGCTAAAATGTTCGATTCCGTTTCGGACAGAGTCGGGCGATACTTGCGGGGGATTGGTTTGTCGATCTAAGTCGGACATCAAAATATGTTCCACGTGGAACACGAAATACGGGGGAGAAATCGCAAACGATTTCTCCCCCGTATTTTTTTTAGACTTCCCCAAAAAACGACTCTCTCAAATCTCCAGAATCGAACGATCTTCCCTTGACGAATACTTGGGGCCATAGATTTTTCAAGATCGAAAAATCAAAGACATGAGGGCTTGTATTCGCGTTTTTAGACGCCGGCTTTCCGGAATATACGGTCAGTTCCGTATTGTTGGCTCGTACGGCGGCAATTAGCTTACCATAGTCGATTTGTTTTTTTTAAATTCGGAATTGGCTGTTTCGAAAACACAGAAAACGAAATGGATTTTTTCAACCATCGCAAAAAAATGCAAGGAGGCAACAAATGAAAAATTCGGCAATCGTCACGGCGGTGTTCGCATTCGTTCTTTCGCTGTCAATGGCGGCGTTCGTATCGGCCCAGGAATATAGATCGACAACGTCCAAGGCGGCCGAACTCTCCAATTCGGAAGCGCTCGAACTGGAGGGGGCACCGGTGATAAGCAACACGGGAAAACCAATCGGCACAAACGAAGAGATCGTGTTCCACATGACAGGGCAACCAAGCTACCTGTTGCTGTCAAGGCCGGAACAAATCGGAGTGATACCGATCCCGATCGAGAGAATTCAGGTCGTGAAAGGAACGCAGGGTAGACATTGGTTCTCCGTAGACTACAACGAGGAGACAATTTTGAACGCCCCTGTGTTCGACAGCGTGGATGCTTTCAAAATGCCAGGCGGCAGGGTCCAAGTTCGCTCCTATTTCGACATGGAATAGATTGGAAGAAACGAACGTCGTCGAAGTCGTATTCCACTCAATCACTCGATCCTTACTCATGATCCCCGGATTGGATGAAATCCGGGGATTTCATCAAGGGAAAAAAACCGATGCGAAAACCGGCATTTGCGTTGTTCCTCAAACGGGTCTTAGGGGTCGCGATTCTTTTTTCGATCTCGGGTTGCGAAAACGAAAAGCGCTTGGTATTTTCCGTGGGCGGGACCCCGTCCGAATTGTTGATATGGGAGGAAGTGGTCGCGGACTTCGAAGAGCGTTACGGAATACCGGTAAAGCTGCATCGGCAACCGACCGACACGGATCAAAGACGCCAAAGCTTGATTGTTTCTCTGACCGCAGAGCAAAGCGATCCGGATGTGTTTCTAATGGATGTCGCCTGGATCGGACTTTTTTCCGCATCCGAGTGGCTGGAACCCCTCGAGGCGGATGTAAATCCCTTTTTTCAACGCATCGTTCAAGAAGTGGACCTGCACGAAAATCGAGTGGTCGCTCTCCCCGTATACCTCGACGCAGGGGTGCTGTACTACAGGAAGGACATCTTGGACGAATTCGGATTGCCCGGTCCACCTTCCACATGGGACGAACTTCTTAAGTACTCGCTGCAAGTCCAAAGAAAAATTCGACAAACCAATCCGGGATTTTACGGTTTCGTATGGCAAGGAGCCCAGTACGAAGGATTGATCTGCAATTTTCTGGAATTCGCCGGGGCGGGAGGAGGCTTCGCGGGAGGCGATCGCCCTTCGATCCCGAGCATACCGGAAAATTTGAGTGCCCTGTATTTCATGCGGGACCTCGTTTGGAAATACGAGATCTCTCCGCCCTCGACTTACACGGAGATGAAAGAAGAGGACTCCCGCCATTTTTTTCAGGCGGGAAACGCTCTTTTCCAACGCAACTGGCCCTACGCGTGGGCGTTGCACCAAAGCGACGACTCTCGGGTTCGAGGAAAGGTCGGGGTTTCGATGATTCCGGCCTTTACGGGAGGAAAAGCCGTATCGACGCTCGGAGGGTGGCACGTGGGTCTGTCCGTTTTTTCCGACGTGAAGCCCATCGCGATTCAATTTGTCGAGTACGTCACGTCCTACGAAGTTCAGAAAAAATTGGCGTTCGACCTTGGATGGAATCCGGGCAGAAAGGATTTGTACGACGACCCTCAAATTCTTTCGAAAGCGCCTCATCTGACGGAGCTTCGCAACATTTTCGAACAGGCGGTCCCCCGGCCGGTCGTACCTTTCTATACGCAAGTTTCCGCCATAGCCCAGCGCCGAATCAATGCCGTGATATCGGGAAACATATCTCCCGAAAAAGGCCTTTCGGCGGCGAACGAAGAAATCGACGCCTTGCTGGAACGGTACGGTATCGAATAGAAAGGATGCATACATGGCGGGTCGCGAGGAAAAGAATTGGAGAAACATAGGATTTCTGATTCCGCTGCTCGCCTTCGTGGTCGTCTTTGTTTTCATTCCGTTACTTGGAACTTTACGGGACAGTTTTTACTTGGACGTTCCCTACCGCGAAACCCGCTTTGTCGGTTTCGCCAATTACGAATGGCTTTTCCTGGATCCTGGATTCCATGAGGCGATCGTCTTCACTTTCCTGTTCGTGATCGCGTCGGTGCCGTTGCAGGTGCTTGTGGGATTGGCAGTGGCTCTCGTCCTGAACGAACGAATTCCCTTTCGTGGAGCCGTTCGAGCGTGCGTTCTTGTGCCTTGGGCCATCCCTGCGGCGATTTCCGCGAGAATTTTCGAATTGATCTACAATTATAGCTACGGAGCCGCCAATTACCTGCTCAAAACCTTTCGCCTGCACAACGAACCGGTAAATTGGCTTGGGAGCGAGATCGGAGCATTCGTCGCCCTGGTTGTGGCCGACAGTTGGAAAACTGCTCCTTTCGCCGCGATTATTCTTTTGGCCGGACTTTCGGCGATATCCGGCGATCTTTACAACCAAGCGATGATCGACCAGGCTTCGATGCTGCAAAGATTTTGTCGAATCACAGTCCCCTTGCTGAAACCGGTTCTGATTGTGACCGTGCTGTTTCGAGCCGTGGATTCCCTGAGGATTTTCGACGTCATATACGTTCTGACAGGAGGAGGGCCGGGAGGCGCTACGGCATCCGTTTCCCTTTTCAGCTTCGAATACTTTTCAGCAGCCGATTTCGGTTACGGGTCGGCATCCAGCGCGATTCTATTCCTGTCGGCGCTGATACTTTCCATGGCGCTTGTCCGAGCGGGAAATTTCGGAAGGGAGGTTCTATGAACGAAGAGGGAGCGCGAAAGTCGATATTGAGGCTCGGAATCCTGTTCACGTTTGCAATTACGCTAGGGCCGGTCCTGTACATGGCGCTGACAAGTTTCAGCCGGTCGCCGGATTTTTTGCTCCCCGGCGAAAAATATCTTGTCACTCTGGAAAATTACCAAGCGATCTTGTTCTCCGAGTCCGAGCATTTCCTTTATTACTTGAGAAACAGCTTTGTAGTGTCGGGAGCGAGCGCGGTCGTCTGCGTTTTTGTCGCATCGCTCGCGGCATATGCCATTACCCGGACATCGCTGCCGGGAAAAGCCTTGCTGATGTTTTCCATCCTGGCCATGTCCATGTTTCCGCCAGTGAGTCTGGTGGGATATCTGTTCAAGTTCATGACTGTTCTCGGTTGGATCAATACGTTCCCGGCGTTGATCTTTCCCTACGTGGCTTGGTCTCTTCCGTTGTCCCTTTGGATATTGGTCAGCTATTTCGCCCAAGTTCCCAAAGACCTCGACAAGGCGGGGATGATCGACGGTTGCACCCGGCTGCAAATCCTTTTCAAGATCGTTTTTCCGGTCGCGGCCCCGGGGATATTCTCGACATTGCTGTTGGCCTTCATTTTTTCCTTCAACGAATTTTTGTTCGCATTGATGCTGACTACGGACCGGGCCGCGAGAACGATACCGGTCGGAATCGCACTTTTCGAGGGTTTGCACGGCCAAATTCCATGGGGGGAAATCATGGCGGCCGCCTCCGTCGCAACCGTTCCCGTGATCGTCCTGACGCTGTTTTTCCAACGGAGGATTATTCAGGGCCTAACCAGAGGGGCTGTGAAAGAATGAAAATCGAATATCGCCGTGTGACAAAAAAATTTTTTTCCTTGCGGGGAATGGTCAGCGCCGTGAAGGATATCGATCTCGAAATAAACGACGGGGAGTTTTTCATTCTGCTGGGCCCGAGCGGATGCGGCAAGTCCACGCTGTTGAATCTGACCGCCGGCTTGGAGAAGCCGTCGGAAGGGAAGATCCTGTTCGGCGGAAGAGTCGTCGCTTGCAAGGAAAAAAAAATATTCGAACCTCCGGGAAAGCGAAACGTGGCGATGGTATTTCAAAGCTACGCCCTTTATCCGCATATGAACGTGTATTCCAACATCGCGTTTCCCCTCAAGGTCGCGAAAGAAAAAAAGGACAAGATTCGATCGTCGGTTAACCGAACTGCGGAAATGCTTGGAATCGAGAAATTATTGGACCGGAAGCCGGCGGAACTCTCCGGCGGACAGCGCCAAAGGGTGGCGATGGCGAGAGCGCTGGCGAGAAGACCCGATGTTTTCCTTCTGGACGAGCCATTGTCCAATCTGGACGCCCAACTCCGCACCAGTACCCGGGCCGAGTTGAAGACACTCCAAAAGGAAATTTGCATAACGACTCTTTACGTTCAGAACTCTTGACCTCTGGGAAAATAAAAATGACACCATGTATCCCCTGGAG
>CAZNTU010000007.1:0-64388 GCA_964575975.1 uncultured Desulfobacteraceae bacterium | reverse complement strand
CAAATAATCGAAATTTTGAAACTGCTGCCCAAGACGAACTGTCGAGAATGCCGGGAGCCCACATGCATGGTTTTCGCCTTGCGGGTTGCGGAGGGCGTGAAGGATGGACGCGACTGCCCGGCTCTCGATACCGCGTCCCAAAGATCGCTGGATGTGTATCTTGGCCGTTTCAACTTGGACTGCTGAGGAATTTTATCATTGAAAACGGTCGCGAATTCGCCCGAGGAAAAGGTGCGTGAAATTGTCGATGCCTGCGCCGATTGCGATTGTTGTCGGTATTTGATGGACGAGGTCTGCCTGATGTTCCCCCGGCTGTATTCGTTGGCGGACCGCGAAAGGGAGACCGGAAAAGCCGCTTCGCCGGAGGAATTGAGGGTGCTTGCGGGACTGTGCAATTTTTGCGCCCTGTGTCCGTGCCCGAATATCCGGGCCGGCCTGATGGAGGCGAAGACCGGGTTTGTCGCCCGCGAGGGACTGGGACTCGGGATTCGGGTTTTGGAGAACGTGGGCGGACTGTCGAAAATATGCGGGGCTTTCCCGAGGCTTTCCAACAAGTTGTTGGACAGCGGAACCTTGGCCGGCTTCGCCAAAAGGGTTCTGGGGATGCACCCGGATCGCCGTCTGCCGCGATTTCCCGACGAACCCTTCGACGCGTTCGTCAGAAAAAGAAATTTGGACCGAAGGAAATCGGCCGGGGCCGGGCGGAAGGTCGCCTATTTTGCCGGATGCACGGCGAGGCATTTTTTTCCGGAGGTCGCGCGGGCGACGGTGGAAGTCCTTCTCGCGAACGACGTCCATGTTCGCGTTCCGCCGCAGAATTGCTGCGGCATGCCCTCCTTTCTGGAAGGCGACCGCCGGCTGACCCTGTCGTTCGTCCGAGAAAACCTCGAAAGGCTTTCCGCTTTGGTCGATGAGGGGTACGACATCGTTTGCTCCTGTCCGACCTGCGGGTTCGTGTTTAAAAACCTGCTCAAGGAGGGAGCGTATTATTCGGACGAAATGCAGGAATTTTTTGGAAGAGACCCGAAATTCATCAAGGTGCCCTCCGGAAAATCGTCAAGCGAATGCCACGGCGGGTTCGATTTGCTGGACAGGACGATCTATTCCAAAATCCTCGGGGACGACGGCTATTTTTCCTGCCTTAGTCCGAAAAAGAGGGCGCTTGTTTCCGAAAGGACGTTCGACGCCGGAGAATATCTGGCGGGTCTTGCCGCCTCCGGGGCCTGGGAAGCCGGGTTCCGTCCGGCGTACGCGTCGGTGCTCTACTATCCGCCCTGCCATTCGAGAGAGCAGGGAATCGGCAGCCCGTACGTCAAGCTCCTCGAGACGATTCCCGGGATTCGGCTCGAAACGCTCGACAGCGAGCTTTATTGTTGCGGAATGGCCGGTATCATGGGATTCAAAAAGGATTTCCACGACTGCTCCCTGCAAGTGGGGGCGAGGTTGATTAAAAAGATCGAGGAAAGGAAACCGGAGCTGGTCGCGACGGACTGCCTAAGCTGCCGGTTGCAGTTCCGTCAGACGATGGCCCGCGAAGTGCGGCATCCGGTCGAGATAGTCGCGGTGGCCTGCGATTTTTTCGACATTTCCTGAAATTCCATTCGAACGATCGCGTCGAAACATTTTGGAGAAGGAAAAACGTGAAAGAATTCATACGAGTGATGAAGGCGGTTTCCGACCCGTCGCGCGTCAAAATACTGAAAATGCTGCAGCGAAGGGTCATGTGCGTCTGCGAGGTCCAGGCGGCCCTGGAGATCGCGCAGTCCACCGCCAGCAAGCATTTGAAGATTTTGGAGGAAGCCGGGCTGATCGAATACTACCGGGACGGGCTGTGGGTCAACTACAGGCTCGCGGACGGCTCCAAAAGCCCCTACGCGTCCAGCCTGCTGGGAAACTTGAAGCACTGGCTCGACGAGGACCCGGAAGTTTCGGAGATCGCAAGGAGACTGCCCGAAATCCGGCGGGAAACGATATGCAAAAACTGAAAAGTCTTCTTCCGGAGGACTCCGAGTCCCTGAAGCGAAGATAATGACAGCTTGTTGGCACTGAATATTCCATTTAACGAACGACGGAGATTTTAATGAAAAAAATGATCGCGCATGCCCTTTTAGTCGTTTTTATCGTGTTCCAGGTTGTCGGGGCGGCTCCCGTTTCGTCGGATTCCTCGAAAACGGTTCCCGTGCAAGGGATGGTCACGATGGTCGATTTAGGGGCTAAAAAATGCATCCCGTGCAAAATGATGGCTCCCATTTTGGAGAAACTGGAAAAACAGTATCGCGAAAAAGCGGCTATCGTATTCATCGACGTATGGCAGGAGCCGGAACAGGCGAAAAAATTCGGCATCCGGTCCATTCCGACCCAGATTTTCTACGACGAAAGCGGCAAGGAATCCTACCGCCACGTGGGTTTCATGAGCGAGGAAAAAATCGTGGCCACTTTGAAAGAGATGGGAGTCGAATAGTTTTTCCGGCCGGATCGCGTGCAGACATCTCTACAACCGGCTTGTTTGAGGCTATTCGGTCGAGATTTTCGCCGGGATTGTCCGCGACGCGCCAAGGTCGGCAAAGGACGGAAACGTGCTTGACCTCGGGTGCGGGTCCCTGGCCTTTACATCTGAATATCCACGATCCCCAACCGAATGGCGAATTGGACAAGCTGGGAGATGTTTTCCACTTGCAGCTTCTCCATGATTTTCGTCCGGTGGGTTTTCACGGTGCTGGGACTGATGCACAGAATATCGGAGATTTCCTTTGTGGAGCGACCCTCGGCGATCATTTGGAACACCTCGCGCTCCCGGTTCGACAACTGGCCGTAAAGGTCGTCGGTGGCCGACTCCTTTTTCATGGAGATGTAATCCTGGATCACTTGGCTCGATATGGCCGGACTCAGGTAATGATCCCCTTTGAGCGCCGCGCGGATTGCCGCGACGATGTCCGAACCGGTGGAGTTTTTCAGAAGGTACCCGGAGGCTCCCAGGCTGAACAGCTCGTTGATGTAGCGGGCGTGGGAGTGCATGGACAGGATGACCACCTTTGTTTTCGGGGAGATTTTCTTGATTTGGCGCGTGGCCTCGATGCCGTTAAGCATGGGCATGGCGATGTCCATCAGGACCACGTCCGGGAGAAGCTTTTCCACCTTGCCGACGGCTTCCCTTCCGTTTTCCGCGTCCCCGACTACCTTGAAGTCGGGTTCGGCCTCCAGCAGCTTGGCCAAACCCTGGCGAACCACGGTATGGTCGTCGGCCAAAACGATGGTTACATGTCTACCGTTCATCGGCATGCTCCTTGATGGAAATTTCGATGCGTATGCGCACGCCTGCCCCCGGCGCGGTCCGCAGCGCGAACTTTCCTCCCGCCATCGCCGCCCTCTCGCGCATCGACAACAGGCCCAGGGCGTCTTTGCGCTGGTCCGCCTTGGAGGCGTCGAACCCCACGCCGTCGTCCTCGGCCACGAATATGATATTCGGATAGCTCCTGATGATCGACAAATGAAACGTCTTGGCCTGCGCGTGTTTGAGCGTGTTGGTAAGCGCCTCCTGGGAAAGGCGGTACAGCAAAGTCTCCAAATCCGGAGCGAGCCTTTGCTCGAACCCGACCATTCTGAAGCGAATGTCCAAATTGCAGTGTTTAGAAATACGGGACAAATAGGCGTCCAAGGCGGGCTCCAACCCAAGGTCGGTCAGCAGCGCCGGATGCAGCCGATGGGAAATGCGCCGCATTTCCTGATACGTCCGGTTGAGCTGCTTTTTGATGTCCTGAACGAGTCCCTTTACTTGATCGCTCTCGTCCGGAAGGTTCTTTTCGATGGTTTCAAGGGAAAAGTTGATTCCGGTGAGGGCTTGCCCTGCTTCGTCGTGAAGCTCCCGGGCGATGCGCTTTCTTTCGGTCTCCTGGGATTGAAACAATTGCGCCGTGAGTCTTTTCAGTTCTTCCCGGTGCTTTTGTATCGTCCGCAAAAGCCGGTTGTTTTCGACGGCTCCTCCCAGAAAATTGCCCAACGAACCTAGAAGGTGCAGATCGTTTTCCGTGAGAACCTTTTGCCCGAGATCCAGCGCGATGAATCCGGAGGCCTTTTCCTTGGCGGTTATGAGAAAGCAGGTCAAATGCGATGCATTGATCGCGATTTCGTCGTCGAATACGATTTTAAAAGGAGGAAACGTGGGTTCGGGAGTAAGCGCCAAGTCCTTGTCGAGCAGAGCCTTCATCAATGCACGATCGTGGAATCGAATGGAAGCGGGAGACAGAGCGTCCGTGTCGGGAAGGCCTTGGCGCACTCGAAGCGAAAAAGAACATCGTTCGTGGTCGATGAGATAGATTCCGCCCGACGACAGACCCAGGACGTCCAACACGTTCTCCAAGGCGGTGCGGAGAACGTGGTCCAAGTTCTGGGTCATGTTCATGGCCAATGCCACGGAATTGAGCAGGGACAGCTCGCGGTGCCGCTTGTGGAGATCCCTGACGGCGTCCATGCGGGCCGTGATATCCTTTATGATTCCTTCGTATCCGACGATTTCGCCAGTGCCGTTTCTGACCGCCGTGCCGGAGACCAGGCAGTGGATAAGGCTGCCGTCCTTTTTCCTGAAACGGGCCTCGAAATCCTTCACGAACCCGTGTCTTTCCATCTCCTTCTGGTATACTTTGCGATGCATCGGATTCTGGTATATTTCTTCCACCGAAGACAAGGCGAGAAGCTCCTCCTTGCTGTCGTATCCCAGCAATTCCACCCCCGCCTGGTTGACCTCCTTGAATACGCCGTCCTTGGTGGTGATGAAAATCATGTCCTGGGAGCCTTCGAAGATGCGGCGGTACTTGCTTTCGGACATCCCAAGGTCGTCTTCCAGCGCTTTTCTGCCGGAAATGTCCTTGAAGACTTCCATGCCTCCGATCACATTGCCGGCACGGTCCTTGAGCGCGGAAATGCTGGATATGATGGAAATTCGCTTTCCGTCCAGCCGGGTGACTCTGAACTCCCGGTCGTACAGGTTTTTTCCCGCCTGGCCGTTTCTGTGGGGCACGCCTTCGGTTTCGCAGGTCGTGGATTGGAACAGGTCCCGGCAATGCATGCCCAAGGCCTCGTCCATGGGTATTCCGGTGATCCGCTCCGCGGCTTCGTTGAAATAGGTCACGCGCCCCTTTTTGTTCATGGTGACGAGTCCGTCCGGGAGCTGATCCAGAATTTGGCGTATTTCTTCGTGCGTGTGAATCATATCAGACGTCCGCCGCTACGAGTATTGTTCCCAATCCCCTCTCGTCGATCCCGTCGAAGTATTTTTCCTTCAGATATATGTCGCAAAGGGTGGACGGGTTTGCGTAATTGATGGAACGGCATTCGAAGCGGTCGTCCTCCAGTATGCAGAACTCGGCGGGAAGGAAAGGGATTTCGAAGTGGCAGATTTTTTTCATAATATCCTCGGGAAACGAGATTTTATCCTTGTACACCACGAAATTTTTATGGAGAAACCACACGTCTTTCTGTTTCGAAAGCCGACAAATGGTTTCTTCGTCCCTGACCTCCTCGCCAACGGTTTCGGAGCCCTTTTTAAGAACCAGGGTCGCGTGAGCCCCCCAGTCGAACTCCATGGTCGTCAATGCGGCATACACGAAATCGTAGTTCAGGACTTCCCTCACGCCGGTGTTGACTACTTTTCCGAGCCCCATCAACGAGCGCTTTTCGGCCTCCTCTTCCTTTTGAAGGATAACTTGGTAATCCTCGGCACGCAACCGGCAAACCTTCCTGATTCCTTTCGCCCTCCCGAGAACCTCCATGATCGCTTCGTTGACTGTTTCCTTTTCCATTGAACGCTCTTCCTACGAGGTAATGAGTTTGATCAAATCGAATATTTTTTCGCCGCACGCCCTTTCGCATCGGCGGCAAGCCACGCCGTCGCAAAGGGCCACATCGATGGTAATCTCGTATTCGCGACCGATTTGCCGGATTTCGAGCGCGTTTTCGGGACAGACCTCGATGCAGGCCTCGTCCCCCACGCATCCTTCGAACACAATGGTCTTTCTTTCCCCGATGTCCGAAATGATTTTCAACCCCAGCTCGCCAAGGTCGGGGATATCCCTTTCGACCGTCTTCACGACCTCCGGTTTTTCCGTGATTTCCTTGAGAGCCGGCAGCCCGTATTTTCCCAGAAATTTTTGGTACTGGTTCAGGGGCATGCCCTCGGTCCAGTAGGACAATTCCAGAATGTAGACCTTTTCGAATACCTTGGAGGCCGCGAACATGCAGTGATGCTGCCGCAGATCGTCGGCGACGTCTTTCATTTCCCGGAGCTTGTCCACGTTCCGGACGATATCCCGCGCCATCGCCAGAGAGGTGTTGCCCACCTGGAAGATTTTTTTCACGTTCCCGGGGATCATGCCGATTTCCTGTGCCTTGAGGGCATCGACGTAGGTGCCGGACGCGCCGGACATGTACGCCGTCTCGATGTCCTCCAGCCGTATGCCCGCTTCCTGGCAAAGGGTGACATGGCCGGCCCTGACCGACCCGATCGCCTTGCCCGCCTCCTTCAAGTCCTTTTCGGTGAACCTGACGCCGTCGGGCAAGTGGATGTTCGTGTCGAAAGTGCCGATGCGCGGTATTTTGACCAAGTTCGCCCTGATGCCCTGGCTGATCAGCCCCACCACGCCCGTGCCGGTGATGCCAACGGCTCTCAGCTCCCCTTTCTCGAGGACTTTGCCGGTATTGGGGTCCACCGTGTCCCCGGATTTCGCCGACATGCCCTTGTCCAAAACCGTGGTTTTCATTTTTCCGGGCAACGGCTTGTCCGAGAAAACCCCGTATTTGTACGAGCCGGTGTCGTCGGGTTCGAAATCGACGTCGGATATGGCCCCCGGCAGCGCCAGCAAGCCGTGTTCGATCTGCTGCCCTTCCAACGCCGGACCCGCCGCCGTGGAACCGGTATAGACCACTCCGTTATGCACGAGAGCCATTTCGGCGTTGGTCCCGTAATCCGTGACGATGGAGATTTCCTCCTTCTCCAGCATGCCCGTCTGGATCATCATGGCCAACGCGTCGGCGCCGATCTCGTGCCGCACTGCGGGCGGAATCAGGACTTCTACATCCGGATTCAAATCCAGTCCTCGAATTTCGGAAGCCTTGACGATTTGGGCGTCTCTCTTGGGAGGAACGACCCCGAGCGATTCCAGCTTGCGTTTTCCCGCGTAGGCCAAGTCCCGAATCTCGATCTCCTGAAAAAGAGAAAGCTGTATAGGGTTGCCGCAAACCGCCATCCGGACGATCCGTCCTTTATCGACCTGCAAATTGTCGATCACCCGGTTGACCGCGTGTACGACCACGTCGTGGGCGCAATCCAGGCCGGCCTCGAGGGCGAAATGGAGATGATCGATCACGTTCGCGCCGGCCAACGGATGCCTGGTGGTCACGGCTGTCGACAGAATCCTGCCCCCGTTGTCCAAATCGATGGCCTGGCCTCGAAACCCGCTCGTTCCCAAATCCATTGCGACTGCCAATTTCGGCATATTCTTTCTCGCCCCCCTGCTGTAATTTTTATTTTGAAAACAATTTATCGCCGCATTTCATGCAAATCCAATCGCCTTCGTCGTCCACGGTAATTTGCGGAAGATGCCCCTCGGACCGGTGATGTTCCTCCCTGATTTTGCCCCAATACCGCTTGACCTCCGTGCAGGAAAGACCTTTCCCGGCGAACTTTTCGGCATCCGAATGCCATCTGCCGCATCTCGCGCATCCGATCATGAGAGGAGTTCCATATAAAAAATGCAGGCACGACCGGCGCTTTAGCGACAGTCGTGCCCATCTTGTCACGTTTGAACGAAAGTTACAAGCCTCGGGCGTTGGGCATTGAATCCTACAGCCCGTAAGACGCCGGGTTGAAGCCCTTCACGTTCTTGTATTTGTCGAGGCACATTTGGATGAAATCGCCCTCTGCATCCGGAAGCGATTCCAGTTCTCCCATGGCGGTCTCCAGCGCTTTCTTCTCGAGGCCGGTCAGTTTCATCTTGGGATCGTTCATGATGATCTTGCCGGCCGCGATCGCGCCGGCCCTCGCACTGGCGTAGTTGCCTTTTTCGCGGTTGCTCACGATGGCGTTTCCGACCTCCCAGGCGTTGTTGGGCGCCAGGATCAGGCTGTGGGAATCGCGGTACATGTCGGAGTTGACGAGGATTTCCTTCATCTGCTGCTCGTAGCCCAGCTGGATGGCCGAGTTGAACATGGCGCAGTCGTATCCCAGGATTTCCGCGAACACGGAAGTGGTGGTCGCGCCGAACATGTCGTGGTATTCCACGGCCTCGTTGCTCCACAGGTCGCAAACGGCCGCGATCAGGTTGCCCGCCAAGTCGGAATGGGCGCAGGCGCTGGTCTTGCCTTCGGTGGAGATCGGAACTCCCGCCATGGCCTTGATGATGGGATCTTCGTAGGCGCAGTCCTTGGTCGGACCGGTCGCGCCGCACTCGTAGGCGACCAGGGTTCTGGAAGCGGCGATGGCGCGAGCTAGCGCAGCCATCACGTGGGGGACGTCCTTGCTGGTCATGCCGCCCGCCATGAACATGGCGGTGTTGGCCTCCGAACAGTTGGTGTCGCCGCCGGGAATGCAGTTGTTTTTCTTGGCGATTTCGACGATCTGGTCCCACATCCATTCCATGTCGATAGCGCCCAGCACTCCGATGCCGAAGAGGATGCCCGTGATGTCGTTTCTGATGATCGCGTGGTCGAAAATCTCCTTGCCGCCCATGGACTCGATGGAAACGATGTCCGCGTATTTCGCGCACTCCTTGAACGACTCGATCACCTCGTGGGTGTAGTCGCTGTTGCGCATGTCGTGCATGTCGGGCTTGCGAAGGTCGGCGATGGTGGAACGGTAGGCGGCTTTCAGGCCGTACTTGTCGAGATAGTCGTCCATCTGCTTTGCGGTCTGGGCCGCGATTTCACCGCCCCATTTCGGGTTGTGGGTCATTTGGAAGATATGCTCGTTTTCGACTTGCAGAGTCGGATGTCCCACGATGACCATTCTTTCCAAGGCGTCGCCGTTTGCCCTCTCGTATTCGCGCAGAAGGGTCTTCATGGTTTTTTCGCTGCCCGGACGCGGATGCGGAACGACTTCGGGATGGACAAAGCCTCCGCCGATTACGATTCCTCTTTTGGTGGTCACCGGTTTTTTGGCGGTTCCGAAAATCATTTCTTCGCCGCTGCCGTAGGCCATTTGCGTGATCTTTTGTCGTGCCATTCTTGTTTCCCCCTTTTTTGGAATTTTTAATGGTTTCCTTTTTTGACGTTCCGACTATGAAAGGTTTCCCGTTCCTCCTTTCTTGCTTATGCGCGGAATTGAAAAAGAAAAGGACTTCTATTTCGACCGGGTTTTGGAACAATGTCCGCGAGCCTATCCGAATCGATTTGCAATTCGGGCGCCGTTTTTCTCGAAGGATCGAAATCGCAAGCGCCCGTAAATAGTGGCCAGAATCCTTTATCGACAATGTATAGGAAATCGCTTTTTCCCGACCGTCACCTCATGTGACAACCGCCTGTCTATATTGCTACGCCATGTGACACCCAGGAGCTATGCGACGCCGTAGCAAGAGAGGCGCAAATAGAGCTTCCGTCGGGTAATTCCCAGCATTTTGGCAGCCTCGGTTCTGTTGTTGCCGGTCTTTTCCAAGGTCTTCAGGATCAGTTCCTTTTCCATATCCTCCAGTCGGACCCCTCCGGAGGGAATGTCGCTCAAGAAGGCGCTTGTTCCGTTTTCCTGCGACGATATCTCCCCGGGAAGGTCGTCTACATCGATGCGCTCGCCAGAGCATGTCACAAGAAGGCGTTCTACGAGATTGATCAGCTCTCGGACGTTTCCCGGATAATCGTAGTCGCGCAAGACATTCCCGGCGGCTTTGGAGACGACTGGAACGAGCCTCCCCATCCGCCCGGCCGCTTCTTCGAAAAAATGGTCGAGCAGCAAGGGAATGTCCTCTTTTCTTTCTCTCAGAGGCGGTATGCGAATCGGGACCACGTTAAGGCGGAAAAACAGGTCGTCCCGGAAATGCCCCGACTTCACGGCCTGTTTCAGGTCCCGTCCGGCGGCCGCTACGATCCTGACGTCCGCGCGAATGTTCCGATTGCCTCCGACACGCTGGAATTCCCTCTCCTGAAGGACTCGCAACAGTTTGACTTGCAAATCCCTTTCCAGCTCGCCGATTTCGTCCAGAAAGAGCGTCCCCCCGTTGGCGGCCTCGAACTTTCCTGTCCTTTGGTTGAAGGCCGTGGTGAAGGCCCCCCGCTCGTGGCCGAACAGTTCGCTTTCCATGAGGTTCGCCGGAATGGCCCCGCAGTTGATGGCCACGAAAGGCCGGTCTTTTCTTTCGCCGGTGCGGTGGATGGTTTGCGCGACCAGCTCTTTTCCCGTGCCGCTTTCTCCCTGTATCAATACCGTGCTGGAGGACTTCTTCAACTTTTCGATCAAGGAGTAAATCTCGTTCATGCCTTGGCTTCGCCCGACAATGGCTTTATAGCCATTCCGCCGCTCGCGCCTCGCTTCGCCGTTTTTTCGGGAACTTCCGCCGTTCGCCGTTTTACGAACAATGCTCGACAGCACCTCGTTTATGTTGTGCTTCAACCCCAGGCCGAAACAATCGTAAAAGTTTCCTCCTTGATACAAAAACGGCCCCAGCGGTCCGGTAATCAGAAACGCGGCGGATGGAGCCAGGTTTCTGGCATGCTGAAAGAATCCCCCTCCGCCCATTTGGGTGGATTTAAGATCCACGATGACGATTTTCACTTCGTATCCCCGATGCTTCAGATATTCGAGGCCGCGACGTTCGTCCTGTGCCCAGACCGTGTCGAAGACATCCCCCGATATCAGGCGAGACAGCGACCGAAAGGACCGGAAACGGTCGTCCACCACGAGGACCGTCGGTTTTTCCCCGGCCGTGTTTCCGCCAATGTTTGGATTCGAATTTACCGTCCGCATATTCCAATATCTTTAGGGGGGCTTGGCATAAATTCCGGAATGGCCGATGCGATAGCCACCCCCCGTTCGTCTTGGTTTTGACAAAATTCCGCGTCTCAAGGCTTTTCGGCAACCAAACACTGTTCCAGCGCCTCGCCGAGCTTTTCCCGGTTCAGATTTTTTCCAATAACGGTAACCTTCGTATTTTCGCACAATCCCGCAGGTTGAGTCGAAAACTCGCCCGAAGCCAGTTCCATGAGCATCCCCTTGTCGGCGACGCGAAAGATGCCCTTTGCCCGGACAATGTCCCCCAACGAGGATCGAGGCGCATTCATCTCGATAAAAAAACGTTCAAGCGCTTCTTTGTCGAAGGACGCATCCTGAAATACGCGTCCGTACGATTCATAGCCGAGGTTGTCCTCGTTTTCGCGAAAATGCAAACCGGCTTTAGCGTCGATGCCGGCGATAAGTTCGCCCGTTTCCGCGGAATCGCGGGAGCGGGGATTCTTGTCGCGCATTTTCGGAAAGTTTCGGGCGGAGGACAACGCCAGCAGATATTCGGCCTTGTCCACCGCCCCGTATTGCGTCGTCAATACCGAAATTTCCGGATTCAGGGCGGATATGGCGCTTCTGGTAACCATGGCCCGCTTCCGGTCGACCTTGTCGCATTTGTTCAAAATCGCGATATCCGCGTTTTCGACCTGGGACTCCACAAAGTGTCGGTTCGCCTTGTACAATTCCATGAAACCCGTCGCGTCGGCTACGAGAATGTCGTTGATTTCCGTTATCGCTTCCTCGAAAAGCTGCGCGCCGACTATGGAACGGACCTGGGAGATGGTGGCGACCCCGGTCGGTTCGATGATGATCCTTTCCGGCTTGATGTTGTTCATGATATCCAGAAGTTGAACTCTGAAATCCGCCTGGAGCGTGCAGCAAATGCAACCGCTGGGCATTTCCACGACGTTCCCCCCCCGTTCGGACAACAGCTCTCCGTCGATGCCCACCTCCCCGAATTCGTTCACCAGGACGACCGTCTTTTCCTTGTAGTCCCATTCGTTTAGAATTCGGGCGATAAAGGTGGTCTTTCCCGCCCCCAGAAATCCGAAAACGATATCGACGATCATGATTCGATTCCGCCCGTTATATTTTCATTCCGGTTTTTCCCGTTACCCGTTCCATTTGGAACGCATGGACTCCCACGTTTCGCCCACCAAAGCGTCCTCCGCCATTCCCGGCGCCTGGCTGGCCTCCTTCCCCCAAATTCCCAGGTCGTACTCCGTGACGAACTCTTCGCAAACCGCGCCGCCGCCGCATACGAAAGGAATTTCCAGTCCGGCCTGCTTCAACTGGTGGGCGATTTTCGGAAACGCTGTCATCGTGGTGGTCATCAAAGCCGTGCCGGTGGCCATGATCGGACGATGCTCCCTGCAAGCGGCCACGACCTTGTCCACGGGAACGTCCGCTCCCAGATTGACGACCTCGAAACCGTTGGCGTTCAAAAGCGCGTTGACGATGACTTGGCCGATGTCGTGGATGTCGCCCTCCGCCGTGTGGGTGACGACCTTTCCCTTTCGGGTCATGCTCTTTCCCATTTTCTTCTCGCACTCGGAGATTCCTGCGCTCATCGCATCCGAAGACAGGATCACCTGGGGAAGAAAATACACTCCGTCGTCCCAGAGACGGCTGACTTCGTTCATTCCGGCGACGAGAGCGTCGTTGATGATTTCCATGGGGCTTTTCGATTCAAGGGCTTCTTTCACGGCAGGAACGATGCCCTCTTCGTCCCCGTCCACGACGAACTTGGCGATTTTCTGCAGCATTGGATCCTTGGAAACCGCTTTGGCCTCGCCCGTCTTTTCGAGCGCGAGGTCGTACCGTCTGAAAATGTTAGAGAAATCGTCTAATACTTTCATCTACAGTCTCCTTTCCCTTCTTTGGAGTTGTTAATGGAATGGCTCTCCGCGAGCCGATTCGTGACTTTGGTTCTCGGGACGGGCTTTGGCATCGGCCGTTTGGGACCGGCGCGCTTGCAGCGGCGGCCGGAATGGAAAGCACGCCCCGTTTTCCGAGTTCGTTTCAATGCGCCTTGGCGACTTCCACCATCGCCAGCAGGTTTTCCATCTTGGTTCCGGGCGCCACCGCGCATCCCGGCGCAAGGATCTGGATTCCGTTGGCGATGGATTCCTCGCATCCCTGCTTCACCGTGGCGGCGTCCTTCATGAAAAGCGTGGTCGCCGTGTCCACTCCTCCCATCAGAATGACGTCCGGGCCGCATTTCTCCCTTGCCAGGCGGGCGTTGGCTTTCGGCTCCAGACTTAGCACGCTTGCCCCGGTCTGGCCCATCCATTCGACGATCGCATCCACGTTGCCGCAAATGTGCAGGATCGTCGGAACGGGTATGGCGTCTATCTGCCGTTTCTGGTATTCGAGTTCGAAATCCCTGTAGGTCTTCGGCGCGATCAGTTCGGGGGACGCCGTCATGTCCTCGATCGAGACGATGTCCGCGCCTGCTTCCACCAGCGCCTTGGCCAGAGTCGTACCCGCCTTCTCCCCGATATCGAGAAATGGACGAATCTTGTCCGGCTTCTTGAAGGTGGCTTTCAACAAGGGAACCGTGTCGAGCAGAGAACCGGCTATCGTGAAGGGGCCGATGATCCCCGCGACGACGGCGGCTTGGTCTCCGACTTCCTTTTTCAGAATCTCCACCGCCTTGATCAGTTCGGGTATGTGTCCGCGGGAAAGAAAATCGGCGGGAAACTCCGGCGTGTCGTCCAGCTTGTAAGGCGGCGGGTGATCGATGCCGGGGATTCCCTCCACCTCCCGAATCTTCCCCGGTTTTCTAACGCATCCCAAGGCCACGGCCTCGAAGGTCTGGCAGAAAGGCACACGAACCGCGTCGAATCCCAGGACAGACCAGGCGGCCAAGGCCTGCTTCGCCATGACCTCTCCCTTCTCGTGCCCTTCCGGCCAATACGCCCCCACTCTTTCCATTTGCTCGTAGGTCACGGTGGAATTGGCCCCGAAACAAGGCATTCGGTCCGGTTTCCCATGTTTCAAAACCGCCATTACGCGTTCTTTTGCATTCATTCCATACCCTCCTTTCGTAGATTATGGATTGGTCCGTCCACGGACGTTTCGGGAATTTCCGCGTTCGTACGAGCGCTCGACCGCGCAGAAACCGCAGGAGCGGCCGCTCGCTCCGGAAACGCCGACGCCGAAGTTCGAACTAACCTTTATGGATGGCTGACAATATTTCCAGATTGGGGTGAATACAGTCTGACGGATAGAACGATGTGCAACTCAAGGGTCCGGCCAAGCGCCATCTGCATATTTCCATATACAAATGCATACTTCTCCCTCGAAAGCATTGCACTATGACATGGGAAGGTATCCTGGCTCGCGGCCGCAGGTACTCTCCGCGCCTTCCCACCCCCCTAAAGCGGGAGCAGTGGCTCCTTGCGGATTTCCCGCCTCGAAAGACGGTTTTCCCGGCCGGAACTCTTTCGAAGCTCTCTTTCCCGATTCTTCGCTCGAGGATCGGGAAAGAAATTTGCCGCTAACAGTTGCGGGGCAGCAATGGAATTAAACCATTTTCCCTTCCGTAACGATGCGTGTTATTCAGGTTTTTATAAAATATGGATGAAATTCATTATATACATGCATGACTATAGCAAATCGCATGCCGAATCGTTCGTCATATGCGATCCAATCCGATTTCATGTAATTTCAGATGGTTATGGTTCAAGCTCCGGGCCGGGAACAGGCGAATCGTGTCTGTCAACAAAACCTCGGGAATGGGGCGCACACTGTATCTCTTTTTGGATCGACAATAAAAACAAGAACTTAGGATCGTGTCACAAATGTCGCTATCTGACATCCGGCTACTCGACGGCATCCGAAACGGGAATGTTTCTGTCGATGGAATGCTCCTTCAGCTTTCGCCAAAGAGTCCGGGGATTGATGCCGGTCTTTTTGGCGGTCAGTGAAACGTTTCCGTCGTATCTTTTCAGAGCCTCTTGGATATACAGTTTTTCGAAGCGGCTTTCCACCAGAGCCCGCGCGACCTTGAACGGAATATCCGTATCGACGGGGTACGAGTTGGTGGCTTGGTTCGAGATCTCTTTGATTTCATGGGAAAAAACGACGTCTTCGATGATTTCGCCGTCCGTGGTGACGAATACTCTTTCCAGCACGTTTTCCAGTTCCCGCACGTTTCCGGGCCAGTGATGCCGCATCAGCCGGGTCATGGCCTGCGAGGAAATCCGTCGGATGCTTTTTTCGAATTTTTTATTGAAAATGCACATGAAGTGGTTGACCAGGAGCGGGATGTCTTCGATCCGTTCTCTCAACGGGGGAATGTGAATCGGGACGACATTCAGTCGGAAAAACAGTTCGAGCCGAAATTCTCCGCTTTTGATCTTTTTTTCGATGTCCTGGTTCGTGGCCGATATGATTCGCACGTCCACGTCGATGGGAGAGTTTCCGCCCACCCGCTCGAACTTTCTCTCCTGGGTGACTCTCAGGAGCTTTACCTGGAGTCCTGGCGAAATCTCGCCGATTTCGTCCAGAAAGAGCGTGCCGTTCTGGGCGTATTCGAATTTTCCCCTTTTGGTGCGGACCGCGCCGGTGAATGCGCCTTTTTCGTGTCCGAAGAGTTCCGATTCCAGAAGGGATTCCACGAGGGCGCCGCAGTTGATGCCGACGAAAGGCTTTTTTTTCCTGTTGCTGTTGAAATGAATGGCCTTTGCCACCAGTTCCTTTCCGACGCCGGTTTCGCCCGTGATAAAGACCCGCGCGTCGCTGGGCGCGATTTTTTGGATCAAGTCGAAGATGGCCTTCATTTTATGGTTTTTGCCCACGAGATTCCCGAAGGCGTATCGTTGATCCACTTCTTTTCTCAAATCGCGAATCTCGCGCAGCATGCCTCTTTCCCGCAGCGTCTTTTCGACCGCCATCAGCAGGGCTTCGGGTTCGAAGGGCTTTTGAATGTAGTCGGTAATGCCTTCCTTGACCGCGGACACGGCGGACGAGATGGAACCGAAAGCGGTCATGATGATGCCGGATATGCCGGGATCTATCTTTCGGGAGGCCTTGAACAGCTCCAATCCGTCCATGCCCGGCATTTTCATGTCCGTCAACATGATGTCGAAGGTCTGTTCCGAGAGTTTATGCAACGCAAGGTCGGGCGTTTCGGCCATTGTCACATCGTAGCCCTCCCGTTCCAGCAAGACCCTGATGTGATGGCAAAAGGATACTTGGTCGTCGACCAATAGAATGTGGTGTTTCATTTGACAATCCTACCGAGATAATTGCGTTTCGACCTGACGTTGGTCGGCAGGACAATATGAAAGGTGCTGCCCTTGTCCTGCGGAACATACTCTTTGGTTTCGTCTTGTCCGCTCGCGGGAAAGTGAGGGCACGGATTGTTGCATACCCGGATTCGCCCTCTGTGCGCCTCGACGATCCGGTGCGCCAACGACAATCCCAGCCCGGTCCCCGAATCCTTGGTCGTATAGAACGGATGAAATATCTTTTCGATTTCTCCGGCGGCGATGCCGGGCCCCGTGTCCCCGACGGAAATTACCGCATACCCTTTTACTTCGGAATGGACGCTCGCGGAAACGACAAGTCGTCCCCCCTGCGGCATGGCTTGGATCGCGTTGTGGATCACGTTTTGAAGCGCCTGTCCGACCAGGACCGCGTCCACGGATATACGAGGAAGATCTCGCTCGAAATGCTTCTCGACTTGTATTCCGCTTTGGGCGATCTGACCGTCGAAAACGGAGAGATTTTCTTCCAGAACGATTCGTATGTCCTGGTCCGAGAGGTTGAGTTTCAAGGTTTTTGTGTATTCTACCAGCTTTGCGACCACCCGGTTCAAGTTTTCTATGCCTTCGGAGAGATGCTCGAAAATCTCGGCCAAGCCGTTATTGTCGCCGCCCGACCTGGAGAGACTCGCGTTCGGCTTTTCCCGGCGTTTCGCGGCAAGATCCGACATTTCCAGCCCCAGGGACCGCTGCAGCAATTTCGTTCCCATGAGTATGTTTCCCAAAGGATTGCGGACCTGGTGGGCGATCGCGCTGGAAAATTCCCCCAGCAACGCAAGGTCCTTCGCCTTCGCCAACTCGGCTTCCAACCTTTTGTTTTCCGTGATGTCGCGCCCGACTCCTTCGATGCCCTCGATAACTCCGCTTGCGTCCGTATCGGGATAAATCGTCAGGGATATCAAACGATCCGTCCCCTTTCCGCCAAGGTGACGATACTCCAGATCCTTGATGATCGGAAGTTTCCCGTTAGAGACGATTTTGAAACAGCTTGCGACCCGCTCCCGGTCTTCGGGGGCGACGAATTGCTCGATACGGAAATCGTTCCGGCAAATATCCTCCCTGGTCAAACCGGTAAGCGTCTCCATGGCTTTGTTGACGAAAACGAACCTGTTGTCGGCGTTGACCCGAAAAACGATGTCGTTTCGGTTTTCGACGCGGTCCTCCATCCGCTCCTGGATTTTTTGGATCTGCATGGTTTTTTCCAGTATCCTTTTCTCCAGAAAACCGCTCATTTCCATGGAGGCGGCGTAGGCGCGCGAATTTTCTATCGCAACCGAAGCTGCCGCCCCCAGTGCCTCGGCGACAGACAGATCCATATGGTCGAAAGTCCTCTTTCCGCCTGCTCCGCAAAAAAGGAGCAATCCCATGGATTTCCCGGCCAGCGTCAACGGAACCGAAACGATCGACTTGATCCCCTCCTTTTCAAAAAAGGATTTGGCATTTTTTTTAAGCCTCCCGTCGCGCGCGAGGTCGAAAACGACCGAAGACCTCCTGCGGCGACGCGCCTGCTCGTAAAAGTCCCGCAATTCCGAAGGTTCGATTTTCGAGCAGGTTTCCGATTTCGAAAGCGCCCCACCCTCTTTTTTGCATTTGTTTAAACGAATCATCGGAAAACGGGTTTCCGTGAACAAATAAATCCGCCAGTGCCTGCCGATAAACTCGGCGCTTTTTTCCGCTATGGATTTCAACGTTTTTTCCAGGTCCAGCTTTTCGTTGAACTTGGAAATGGATTGTACGAGAAAGGCCGCGGTCTTTTTTTTCTGTTGGCTCTGCCGGTAAAGGTCCATGTTCTCCGCGGCCATTCCAATCAAATCGCCGATGCCGCAGAGCAACCGGAGATTGTCCTGGTTGAAGCTCTCCGAGGATTCGTACAGAAGGACGACGGCGCCGACGAGCTTTCTTTTCGCGCTCAAGGGGGCTGTCACCATGGATTTGTATATGTAGTGGTCCAGCGTTTTGTTCCCGGGATAGAACGGGGGCGATCCGAACCCGTCCCGCTTTGAACTGCGCGCCGAAAAAAAGTCGCGCATGACGACGCTTTCGATTCGTTCGAGCAGATCGGGAGAGAATTTTCTGTTTCCGCCCTTTGCGTGCTCGGTATAAAGCCTCGGTTTCGAACGGTCCGGGCTGTTGACGTAAACGAGAACGGCGGAAGCCTTGAAAACCTCCTTGACCTTTGCGATGGATATTCGAAGCGACTTGCCGATGTCAAGCGACCGGTTGATCTTTGTCGATATCGCGCACAAGGCGTAGAGTTCCTTGCTCAAGGACGTAATTCTCTGCTGGTTGGTCCGGTTGTCCGTTCTGGCGTTTCGAAGCTCTTCGGTCAATTGTTCCATTTCGCCCCGAAGCGTGATTTCCTTGATTCTCGCGGAAAGAAAACGTCCGAGGAGATTGAAATTCGCCAAAAGCTCCCAATCGGTGGTCCGAATCCGGTCCAATCGGATGCTCAAGAAACCCAAGGGCCTTTCGGATGTCATCAAGGCGACGAGAGTCGCCGGAAAAAGAGGGGGCAGTTTCGTCCGCCGGGTCGAATACCGAACGACGGAATCGAGTATCCAGCTCTGCGATATTATTTGACGATTTTCGCCGCCCTCCCGCATCGGTTTGCTTCCCTCTGCTATAAGAACCAAGTCGTTTTTCTTGTTGAACAGCGATATTTCCGCATGGCGTACATGTTCTATATCGAGAAGGCGAACCAGCGCGAGTTCGAAAAGGTCGTCGAGATTGGCCGGCAAATGGCACGCACTGATAAAATCCAGAAGGTGGGCTTCGACCCTGAATTTGAACCCGCCCTCCGCCGATTTTCCCTCCATACTGTAAAGATCGCGAATGTCGGTGCTGTGCGGACGCAATGGATTGTCCTTTCGTTTTGTCCCGGAATACAAACAATCTCTGCCGCGTCATCCGCGTGAAAACGATGATAGATCTCAGATCGACCTGATTTCAACGACATCTCTGCATGGGCATTCCCTTCTCTGGTCTATCCGATGGAGTCGCCGTGGTCTGTAAAGCATCGGTTGCGGCAGTTTTCCGATTACGCATAGTAACGCAATTGAATACGCCGCGTCAAACAAAAGGTTGCGGACTGAAAACAATGCGTCCGTATCCGACCACTCGCCCGTTTCCTTCAAACCGACCGCATCCTTTCCATGCGTATTTCCCTCATCGTTTTCAAAAGCGCCCCGATCGACCTCCTCAAATCTACCGGCGAAAAAACCTCTATGTTCAAGACCCCGCCGTACCCGTTTCTTTCGAGACATTCGAGACAACGACGAAGCAAGTTTTTCGGCAGCAAGGAAACGCTCAGATGATCCTCTTGGCCCTTCACCCCGTGGATATGGATCTCTTCGATCAAGGAAATGTTGTCCTCCAAAATGTCCGCGACCGGCTCTCCGCCCAGGAAAAGATGTCCGATATCCAGGCAGAGACCGCACAGGCCGCTTTCGACGAAAGGCAATAAATAGCGAGGAGAGTAATTGATGTTTTCCACCAGAAACCTGGAGGATTTCGGTGCGTTCTCTTTTAGCGTCGATAGGGACTCCAACGACCTTTCGGTCCAATCCTCCCACTTCCCGGCGCTGTCCGATTGGAAGTACAGTCCCGGAACCGCCACCAGGGTGGGTGGCGAGTACGGAATATGCAAAATGTAGTGAACGGGATTCAAATCCGATAGTCGAAGGCAGATATCCCGTATCAGCCGGATATCGTCCATCCTTCTTCGCGGATTGCGTGCGCCGATTTCCAGCGAGGCTGGAAGATGAACGGAGTAGGAAACGGCGCATTGCGAGCCTATATCGCATAGTCGTCGAATTTGCTCGCTGTCGGGAATGTTATCCAGTGTCGGCGTATGAAAAAGGACTATTTCCACATGATCCACGATTCGGGATAGCAAAACCGCGTTCTCCACCATGTCGTTGCCGAAGATCATGGATGAAACTCCGATTTTGCAAGCAGGATTTCGGTAACCTTCACGCATCTTTATCCGCCTGTTTTGCTATTCCTGTTTTTCTTCGTTTTGTTCCCCCCCCACCCACCGCTGGCGATCGTGGAGTTGTTCATCCATGTTCGCGTCCGTGAAAACGGTAAATACCACTAAACCACAGGGACGAGGATGTCAATGTTTTTGCAATGATTTGGGGATCTTCCAAAATTCGGGGTTCTATTTGAAAAGATGTTTTAAATTATAATTTCTGTTGACACGAAATTTTTAAATCATTAAAAATGGGAAAAATATGGTTTTAGACCGGACGCGACATGAAAATTCGATATGAGAAAAAAGCCTCGATATGAAGGAGTTCTAACACAGATTCGGATTCCGCGATCCTCGTCCAAATCTTTAGGTCTTGAAAAGCCCGAAGGCTTCGCGTGTTTTTTATAATTTAATAATAATCAACAAAAATCGATTGGAAGGATGGACATTAATGATTACGTCTCCTCAAATATGGAACATTTTGGACGGCAAGATGCCGTATGACAAATGGGTCCCGCTGCAGAAGATATACGAGATCGTCAAAGAGCACGGGAATCTCGACGAAGAGGACAGAGCCGTTCCCGCCCTGTGGCAAAAGAAAGTAAGGGCCGTGCTCCAGCACAGAAAAAAGATCGGCCAGATCGTCTGGGACCAGCAGGCGAACTACAAGTTGGTCTGAAGCCGCGTTTTTGCCTTCGCATTGCATCTGAGAGTGGACGAGCAGAAACTTGTCCACTCCGAAATTTGACAAGGAAAGCAATATGCTCCGCATGGAATCTCGTAACGGAAGCGAGAAGGAGTAGAAGGCGGAATTCATGCTCAAAACGGGTTAAGCAAACTCCGTCTACGTCGAGCAGACGAATCTGAGAAGAGTCTTCTACTGGGCGTATCCCCGGCTTGCCCAGATGAAAAGCCCCGGCGCATGGGCAGGGTAGCGCAGCTTCGCGCGTCCGCGCTGAATGAAAAGCAGAAGCAGAAGAAGAGCGACGAATCCTTAAGAGTACGGTCTCGATATATGTAGTTTTTTAGTCTGCCAAGAAAAGTCTATTGCCCTAACGGCGGTGCGCCTTTCCGGCAAAGGCCAATTGTTCCGGGTCCCGTCCGGCCAACCCCGCGTATCCCGAGTATGGGTAGAGACATTCGACCCGGACGATCTTCTCTTGGTGCGGTAGAATTTCCGTCTTTTATTGTTCGTATGCCCAATCTTTCCTGTCTGCCCTAGAAGAAGGCTTCGAAATCTACTCTGCAACTCGTTTGGCGATATAAGCGCCGCCGCGCACGTCGGTTCCCTTGTATTCCTCCACGACCTTCAATCCGGCGTCGGTCATTGCGGAAATGTACTCTTCCCGCGAGAAAAGACCGATTTCCATGGATTGTCTGTGGTAGGTCACGTCGTTGTTTTTCCCCAGAAGATGGTGGAACGTAACTTCCACGATTTTCGGCTCCTTGAGGCGAACCTGTTCCATGCGGGCGATTTTCAAATCCGGCCGGTCGACCGCGTCGACCACCATGAGATCCTGGAATTCCTCCACCGTGCTCCAGGGAGTGATCAGGACCAGTCCCTCGGGCCGCAGGTGGGCCGAAATACGTTTCATGGAGGCGAGCAAATTGTCGGAGGTTTTGACGAATCCGATCGACCCGTACAGGCAGATCGCGGCGTCGAATTCCATCTTCAAGTTGAAATCGATCAAGTCGCCAATATGGAAGCCGACGTCGGGAAACTTTTTCCTGGCAAGATCGAGCATATCCTCGCTGAGATCCAGCCCGGAAACATTGTAGTCGTCCTTGAAGTAAGGGACATGCCCCCCCGTGCCGCAGGCCAGAACGAGCAGATCGGCCTGCGGCGGAACACCGTGCCTGCTCAGCAGTTCCTTGACCTTGGCGGCTTCTGGCTCGTATTCCCGGTCGTTTACATACAGGGCATCGTAATACGTGGAAATGATTTTAAAGTCGGAATACACGATACTCCTTTTCCGTATTCATGAAACAATGGACGCGTCCGGCTCCGGACGCAAAAAGTGTGCTTTTTACAACATTTTTCGATCGCGTTCAAGTCGAAACGAGGGGCAGGGCGGAGCAAATTGCTAATCAAGCGCCTATTCTTCGCGCCCGTTTTTTACGCCCGCAAAAACCTGCATAGGATAGGAGCCGTCTTCCAGCAGATACTCGCCGTAAACGCCATCCAGTGTGGATTGGCGCAGGCATAGTCCATGGTCCCGAAACACATTCTCCCAGGTCTTCTGCGAAAACAGGCCAAGGACATGGCGGTCCATGTGTACGGAGAGTTCCCCCTTCTCGCGGATCAGGTAAACCAGCGTCGCCTCGTATCTGTCGGGGCTGGCCGGATCTACGTAATTGTTCTCCAGAAGAGTAATGTGAATGCCGTCCTTTTCTCCAGTATAGGCGAAGTTGTTGTTATTGAACGTCTCTTTCGTTTTGGCGACCACGAGCAGCACGCCGCAAGGCTTTAGATGGCAAACCGCCGTTTCGACCGCCCTGTCCAAGTCGTTCTCCGAAATCATGTAGTCGATACAATCGGGAATCGCAACCGCGTCGAACTGCCGACCCAGACGCAATGCGCGAATATCCGCCTCGATGTATTCGATATCCGGGTGCGCGGCCCGGGCCTTGGCAAGCATGCCCGGACTCAAATCCACGCCCGTGACCGTGAAGTGGCGCTTGAACACCCAATCCATGCCGCCCGCCCCGCTTCCCAGATGCAACATGGTCTTCGGGGGATTCGCCGAATACTTCTTGATTTGCGATACGTAAAACCCCGCCTCGTCCTCGTAGGAAGCCGGCCCTGCAAACCAATCCTCAGTCCACGCCAATTCGTTGTATGCTTTCCAATTCGATGCCATGGTTTTCCCCGTGTTCCTTTCTTCACTGGATAAAGTACGCGAGATCGAGTTTCTTTCCGTCTGTATGGCTGAGACGGGAACAGGCCTATGCCGAACTTCCGACGGTGTCCGAGGTAGAAAAACGGACCAAGAAACAGGATGCGAACAAATCGATTCATGTTTTTTTGGTGGTGGGTCGAATCGGTTGCAGGGTCGCTTTTTATTCCCTTTTTGCAGAAATGTCGGATCCTTCGCCAACCGATTCGACCCACTGCCGTTTTTTTTATGAAAGCCGAGAAAGAATATTGGAATTTCGCCGGATGATCGGCGGTGGACTGCCGTTATCTTTCGCAAATCCGACCGAGTGTCTGGAAAAGCGCCTAAAATCCAATTTTCCTACGCGGTTTCAGACGGTATAGGGCAATGTATCCAAAAGCATCAACTTGATTTCATTCAGCATTTCAAACACTCGATTACGTTGTTCGTCACTGCCGAGAGCCGCCAATCCTATTTTGTCGCCGCTTTCCAGATTTATTTCGAATTTTACCAGTTCTAACTGCCTTTCCGAAAAATCGTTCCAGGAAAGAAATGTTCGTTTTGTCTCGGTTGTCCAGTCAACGCCCCAATACAGGCCCTTTTCGCAAATTGCAAATCCGATTTTGCAACTGCCGAAAACGGTTGCGTCGCACAATAGAATAACCGGTTCATCGCCCGGAATATTGAAATATTGTCTCGCATTTAACAGTTTTTTGGGTGGAAGTCCATCTTCCAGATAAAGAGAACCAACATCAACGTACTTTATGCAAATCTCTCTGATGCGATCGGCTATTTCCAAGAACCCGTTTTTAAATTCGATTTTCGCTTCGCCCTTTTTATTTTCAAACCTTTCGCGCGGCAGACTTGCAATTTCTTTCAGCGCCGTCGTATCCCCGTCGAGGAATCGTTTCACGGCATTCCATGGAATCGGCAAGTCCGACCGGACAAGACTCTTCGCAATCTCGTCGAGTATCATGGTTCGACCTTTTTCCTGAAGTTGCTTTAGGGGCGTAGTGACGGATCGATCCGCCCGTCCTGCCTTTGCGACGGTTGCCGCTATCACGGCTTCTCCGATGATACAGGGCGCGAACCATTCCGGCTTGCCCTCGTTCAGACGATTTTCGGCGTAATCGACCGCTTCCCGAAGCTGAAGAACGCGTGGCAAAAGTATTTCCGTTCTGCCTGCGGCCAGCAGCGCATCCATATTTTCGACCGTCGAGACCAATTCTTCCATTTTTTTCAGTTCGTTTTCTTCCATTATCCCGTCCATTCCTATGGAAATGGATTCGCGAATGGATCTGATCGAACTTGATATCAAATACTCGAGTTCCGATGTTTCGACAATTTTTGATTCTTTCGATTTGCCGGCAATCATGATTACAGCGGTTTCGGCAAATTCCAGTCCGATGGTCATCGCTTCCAGTCTGAAGAACATGTTCTTTTTCATCGTTTGCCTCCTCGATCTTTTGGATTTTATTTGGAAGCCTTCCGTATCGATAGATTCAACGCCAAAGATGCTTGTACAAAAAGTAATGGTTGTTTTTTCAGTTCGACCATAAAGAGCTTGGCGGAACCGATATAGCCGTGCGCTACCTCAAGCCGCCTCCACGTTCAGTCCGGCATGGATTGCCTCGAACTTCTCGAATATTCCTTCGATCAACTTCTCCTTTCCGGCGAAGAGCGCGTCCGGGCCGCCGGCGTGGAGGTTGATAAACGGCGGCTCGTACAGGGCGTCGGGCTCCATTACGCCGCGCGCCGTGAGCTGATCGACGATCGTCTCCACGAAGCGAATCTGGGGCGCGGTCAGGCTGCGGTCGTTCAACAGCCGGGAGAAAGCGGCCTGGGCGGCGGCGCGGTCCATCCCCACTAGGCTGCGCACGAACCACGGCAGGGAAGGGGCGTTGCTTCTCTCGAGAGCGCCGCCAGATCGATTCCTTTCCAAAAAGCCGTGTCCTGCAACGCCGCGAGATAGCTCAGCCGGGCCTTTACCGCTGGGATGGCCGCCTTCTCCTCCAGCATCGTGGCGATCTCCATCGCCTTGCGGCGAAGCCGTTCCAGGGTCGCGGCGTCGTTCTCGGCGAACGCCAGCTGCATGCGCAAGGCGGGGTCGTGCCTGTAGATCCAATGCACCACCGCCTCGAGCGTGAAACGGGCGTGGAAACAGGCTGCGCGTGGGTCGCTCGCGATGTGGCCTTCCGCGCGCGCGGCGGATTCGGCGATGTCGCGAAAATCGGATGTTAGAAAAGAAAAATTGCTCATGGTTCATTCTCCCCATGAGGCGCATATTCGCCCGAACAAGCAGCGTAGCGCCTCGCTATCGCCTTATACCGACTCACTACCGCCTCATACCGCCTCGTTTTTACTCCACCGTTGATCGGTTTAACCGATCAGGTCTCGGAATAAAAAAAAGATACCAAGGTTGCTCTCAACATAGGCTGACAACAATGGGATGACGAGAATCATCGTCAAGCAGCACATGGAAATTCCGATGGGGTTTGTTCCCGATTTCCGGAAGTTTGTCAAAATGTGTCCTTTTAGACCAACGGATTTGCAAACCTTCATTTTTCGATCCATTTCCATGCGCTTTTGGATAACAATCCACAAGATCGTTTCCCTTTCCGTCTCCATGCCGACGTCGGAATACCCCGAAGGGGTTTCGTATCGCAGCCCAGGGTCGAGCGAAGCGCCACCCTGGGGACGATGTCCGATATGTTTCCCTACCCTGAAGGGGTTCAATAAAAATCCATGCGGTTCGGCGTTTCGACGCACAAGCCCTACAAAACTTTCCGAAGATTGCCTGCGGCCGACCCGCCGATGCCCCCGGTGTTCGTGTTTTTCGACCGAGCGCGACGGTCGGGGGCACCGGCGGGCTTCTCCCTATGCAACCCTTTCAGGGTATGGGGAACGGGTGCGGCCCCTTCCCCCAGGGTGGCGCTCCGCTTTACCCTGGGCTGCGATACGAAACCACTTCGGGGTACTTGCCGACGCCAAACCCGATAATACACATCGTCCAACCTCGGACGCGGGAACAAAAATCCGCTGGTTTTTCGGCATGCTTTCGGCGAAATTTTCCTCGCCCCCGGCTGACGACAAGCGCGATGGTATATTTATTTCGTTCGGTGGCCACTTTCTCCTCCATTTTGTGATTCAAATCGGCTCGCATCACATTGAAACAGCTCGCTTTCGGTTCGATGAGCCGATAACGGGTTGAACGTCCTGTACCCTCTTTTTCGAGAACGCCGGCGGCGACAAGTTCGGCAATGTGGCGTTTGGCAGTCGCGCTCGGGATACCGAGTCTCTGGACGCAGATTCTCGTGGAGATCGTCCCTGACTCCTTGACTTCGGCCAAAATCGCCTCTTGCGGGGTATGTTCCCTGCTTTTGATGTGTGTGATGTGTGCGGCGAAATCATCGGCTAAAGCTCTCCGTTGAAGGCGCGGGATTGGAGGGAGGCGAAGAGGGTGTCGAGTTCGGCAAAATGGGCACGCAGGCGGGATTTTTGTTTTCCGACGGATTCGACTATGGTGGCGAAGCGGTGTTGGAGTTGGAGGGGTGGCTTTATCAATCTTACAGTCTTTAGCTTTGCTTTAGAAATATTAGGCATTGACCCTGCCGCTCCTCCTGCAAGTTTCTGTATCGTATTCCGCTGGCGGGGTTGAATTAAAAGTTGCCACAAAAATCTTGGGTCCACTTTGGCCACCGGCTTTAAACGCAAGCGGAATATCAAATCGGAAAGCATGAGCTTTGGTCTAATATCATGGACATAGGCCGCTGCTGCAATCAACTCGTAAGTGTTTTTTCTGGAGAACAACAAATCGCCTGGGTGAACTTCGATAACAGGACGAGGTTTAAGATCATGAGGAAGCGCCTTTTGTTCTGACTCATTGAATTCACACCGAGTCACCGCACCTAGTTTAAGGACCCCCCATTCGTCATCAAGAGATTTTCGATCTATGCACTTAGGGCTCCAACCACTTTCAATCTTATCAATCCAGTTACCTAAAATTTCTGTTCTCCATCCCCTCGGATTGGTCACGGGATCGCCAAACATGTCAATGAAGGTGGATTGGAGCAGGGTGTCGAGCTGTGCGAAGGATCTGCGGCGCTTGGCCCGCAAGGCGTCTGCCGCATCCAGAATTGCCGCAATCCGTTTTTGTTCGGCTATGGGTGGGGGCTTCGGAATTTCGATTGAAAGGAAGTCGCTTTCTTTTGCGCGCCTGCGGCGCGGAACTGCACCAAACGAGATCGCATCGTAGTTTAGACGGATAGCGTCTCCGGAAAGAAGCCAGTCCACATAGCGAGGATCATAACCTTTACGTACCCTAAATGTTGGATAGGCGGGCGACACAATGCCACTGTCCCAATCTTTATTTTGTGCAATTGCGCCTGCCCAAAGCAAATACTGGTTATAAGCAACGTCGAATCGTCGGACTACTTTGTACTTACTTGTGTCCTCAGTCGCCAACCTTTTTTTGAAACGCTCCTCCTGCGGAACAAAACCGTTCTTTTCTGTCAACGTGAGAACAACCGGCTCCTCCAAATCTCCCAAACGTTCGTCATACTCAAACAAAAGATCGGAAAGGGTGGTAGATTCGCTCATCCCAACAGCCCCTCCAGCTCCTTCCGCCCATATGCAATTTCCGCCTCCAGTTTCGCCAACCGTTCCAGAATCAATTTAGGCGGGTCATACTTCACTGCTGCATATTCAACCTCCTTGTAGCGGTTAATGGAGAGATCATAGTCGTTTCTGGCGATCTCGGACTTAGTTACGAGAAAGCTTTGGTCGGTTCGTTTGCATTCTTTTTCAGCTTCGAGATTTTGCCAGCGAGCGAGAATGTCCGGCAGGTCGCTCTTGTCCGGTCTCGGAATGCGCTTGTCGTCCAGCGAAAACCCGTCGGACTGCATGTCGTAGTACCAGACGTTGTCGGTCCCGCCGGAGTTGGTCTTGGTGAAGAAGAGGATGGCGGTGCTGACCCCGGCGTAGGGTTTGAACACGCCCGAGGGCATGGAGACTACGGCGTCGAGCTTCTGTTCCTCCACCAGGATCTTGCGCAGGGTTTTGTGCGCCTTGCTGGAGCCGAACAGGACGCCGTCCGGGACGATGACGGCGGCGCGTCCGCCGCTTTGGAGCAGGCGCAGGAACAGGGCCAGGAAGAGCAGTTCGGTCTTCTTCGTCTTGACGGTCCGCAGGAGGTCCTTGGAGGTCGAGTCGTAGTCGAGGCTGCCGGCGAAGGGCGGATTGGCGAGAATCAGGGTGTATTTTTCGGCGTCGTCCTCGGCGGGTTCGGCCAGCGAGTCGCGGTAGCGGATGGCCGGGTTTTCCACGCCGTGGAGCAGCATGTTCATGCTGCCGATGCGCAGCATGGTGCTGTCGAAGTCGTAGCCGTGGAAGGTCCCCTCGTTGAAGCGGCGGCGGGAGGCCTCGTCGCGGTAGATGGCGTCGCTGTGGTGTTTGACCAGATACTCCGAGGCGGCGATCAGAAACCCCGCCGTGCCGCAGGCCGGGTCGCAGATCGCGTCCTTGGGCGTCGGCGCGGTCATCTCCACCATCAGCCCGATGATGTGGCGCGGGGTGCGGAACTGGCCGTTCTGCCCGGCGCTGGCGATCTTGCCGAGCATGTATTCGTAAAGGTCGCCCTTGGTGTCGGAATCGGCCATGTCGATGCCGTCGAGCTGGTCCACCACGTTGGCCAGCACCCGATGGGTGGGCATCATGAAAAGGGCGTCCTTCATGTGGTTCGTATAGGTCGAATCCTCCGGGTCGCCGTCGCCGCCGTTCTTCCCGAGGCTCTTGACGAACGGGAACACCTCGTCCCGCACCGTGGCGAACATTTGCTCGGGTGCCGTCTCCTTGAAGCGCGACCAGCGGAGATGGTCCTGGCCTTCGGCGAAGACCGGGGCCTCGACGGGTTTTTTGGTCCGGGCTGCCTTGCGCTCCTTCAAGGTGTGAAGCTCGTCCAGCCGCTTGATGAAAAGCAGGTAGGTCAACTGCTCGATGACGGAAAGCGGGTTGGAGATCCCCCCGGACCACATGGTGTCCCAGACGCGGTCGATTTTGGATTTGATTTCGCCTGTAATCATGAATGTTCTATTCCTTGCTATAGTCTCTCTGGGTATCGGTCGATTCGTTCCGGACAACGACGCGGGGTGCCGGCGATAGCCGCTCTTCGGCCCGAACCCTTGTTTGCGCCTGTGATCGTACTCGGCTGTTCGGAGCGACAATTCCGTCGCCCATTTGGCGGGGCTGGGGATCGCGAACGATTTTTCCAATATCTCCGGAAAGCCTGCCGGAACGCCGGACGAGAAAAATAAGATAATAAGGTTGGGGAAAAGGGGGCACCCTGTGCTACTAAGATCGAAAAGAACGAAAATAAGTTTTTTTTTCGAGCGCGGTGTTTCAAGGCGTTGAAAAATGGAGTGGCGGGCCGAATCGGTTGAAGGATCGGTTCTGTTCCCTCTTCGCGGGAATTTCGCATTCTTCGCCAACCGACTCGATCCACCACCAAAAACAGGATTCTTTGAGAGCAAGATTTTCATCGGCCCGCTTCCTATCCCCTCGCAGCGAAGCCTTCGTGGAAAACCACCGTGCCCTTCGGAACTTTCCCGGCAAACGGCAGGGCCAGGAAAAACTCTTGCGGAATTCCCTCGTGGACCAGTTCCGGGAAATTGCGGAATCCGAACCGTTTATAATAGTTCGGATCGCCCGCGAGAGCGCACCCCCGGCCGCCCATCCCTTTCAGCAAGGACAGCCCCTCGTTGACCAGCGATGTCCCAATCCCTTTTTTCTGGTTCTCCGGCGAGACGGAAAGCGGCCCCAGGCCGTACCAGCCAGTCGAACCGTCGGATACGGCTACCGGCGAAAAGGCGACATGCCCGACGACCCTGCCGTCGATCGCGGCCACAAGCGAAAGCGTCAGCGCATTCGCGGCCCGTAACGCGTTTATTATGAAACGTTCGGTTTGGTTGCTGATCGACAGAGTCTTGAAGGCGGCTGCGGTAATTTCCGATATCCCCTCGATGTCTGCGGACGTCTCTTTTCTGATTTCCATTTGAAACTTCGAACCTCCGGTTTATTTGGACCATTCGTTCGTATATTCAACGAAGTAATTCTTTTTCAACAAATCAAGACACGCGAATTCGTTATGCAGAGCTGAAAGCATAGAGCCGTACGATCGTCGCTCTTCAGCGGAATGTCGTTTGAAAAATGATTCCCTCAAGCAACCTTAAGAGACCTTAAACCGCTAATATCAACGGTCTGTCTCGTTTTCCAGAGATCGTACTGGAGCTGCAGCTTAAGCCAACCTTCGGGCGATCGGCCGAATACTTTCGACAATCTCAACGCCATCTCGGGACTGATTCCCGATCTGCCGTTCAACAGCCCGGAAAAGGTCTTTCTGGTAACGCCAAGCGCTTTTGAGGCTTCAGTGACATTGATATTTCAAAGGTTCCAAACAAAATTCCCTTATGATTTCGCCCGGGTGAGGCGGATTGTACATAGCGATTTTTCCCCCCTTAATGGTAATCTTCGTAATTTACATCAAAGGCGTCACCACTTTGAATTATAAACGCAATTCGCCAGTTCCCGCCGACTTTGACCGCCCAAGTTCCTTTGCGATTCCCTTTGAGCGGGTGAAGCCCCAATCCCGGCAAATCCATGTCTTCCACAGTTTCGGCCGTTTCAAGAAGAGCAAGGATCTTCCTGATCCGACTTGCATGCCGAGGATCGACGCCGCTCGGGCCGCCGGATTAGAATAATCGTTCGAGCCCTTTATGTTTAAATGTTTTTATCATTCGATCAGGTTTTAACCCGTATCGTTACGGGCGTCAAGACGGAGTTTTGTCGCGACGAGGGAACCAGCGATGTCCGGGGCCGACCAATACGTCGAAACCGGATGACGGACGAGTAATTGTTGGACGCATGAATTTCAAACGGGGTGGTTTTCAATATTTCGGACACACTTGTCCGCCGGCTCTCGGCATACGCTTTTTTTGAAACCACGTTTTCTGGATTCGCCAAATAAAGCTCCCTCTGCAAATCGCGTTCTTTCCTTTAATAGGTTTGTTCTCGCTTAACGTTAACATTTCGATTGACCTATATCTTTGCAAATGTTATTTTTTCCCAGATTGTAACCTTTTGGGTTACGACTTGCCGGTTCTTTTTCAATTCAACCTACATGGAGGGCTTCATATGACCGATCCATTTCAGAAAGCCTGGAGGCGAGGCTATTGATTAAATCATTTAATCATAAGGGCCTTGAGACTTTTTACTACACAAACAGTAGGAAGGGCATCCAAGCTAAACACGCAGCCAGACTCGCTACTATTTTGGACGTCATCGATGCTGCAACTGAGATTTGGGATTTAAATTTCCCTGGATCTGATTTACACCTGCTCAACCCAAAGACGGAAAATATTTGGGCGATAAAGGTGTCAGGGGCGTGGCGCGTCACTTTCCGGTTTGAGAACGGGGATGCGTACATTGTAGATTATTTGAATTACCATTGAATCGGAGGCCTGCACTCTTCTCCGAAGGGTGCAGGCTTGTTATAAAACCAATAAGATCGTTAAGTGATAAAATTATGATGAAAACGCAAAGAAAGCCTTCTCACCCGGGGCATATTCTTAAAAATTTGTATCTTGAACCTTTGTCCCTCACAATTACCGAAACTGCCGAGGGCCTGGGCGTATCGAGGAAAGCCTTGTCCGCCATTGTAAACGAAAGAAAGGCCGTAACGCCTGAAATGGCTTTGAGGTTGTCCCGCGCTTTTGGAACTACGCCGGATCTTTGGCTGAATTTGCAAAAGAAATATGATTTGTGGTGTGCCGTAAACAAAAGTTCCGCCTGGCAAGATGTCCGCCAAATGGGAAATAATCAAGCCGCCATTTCATGATTTGACGAAATGGCGTTTCCGGATTTATTCCAAATTGTTTGATCCCGCTCTTTCCGTTCTACGGTTCGATCGCTGTTTTCATTGTTGCATGTCCTTCGGCGTTTTCGTTTGTTTCTCTCGACCTGAGTTTTGTTCTCCGTCTCTCCGGTTCAATCCTTAACAATATTACACGGGGCGAAAAAATTATACGATCGGTCCATCAAATATTGTCCGGGGCCGAGTTGAAAGGGCACTCCTTGTGAATGCAGCGCCAGCATTCGTTTCTTCTGACCGATAGGCCGAACACGGTGTACGAGAGGATGTAGGCGATCAGGAGGCCGGGTTCGTGAAGCAGCCAGTAGAGGGGAAAACCGACCATGACGGCGATGGCGGCGTAGGTGGCGGCCTTTTCCCCCAAATCGTACGGGCCGGGTCTTGGGGCGAAATATTTCGGGGTCCACCAGAAGAACATGCAGTTGAGTTTCTTCTCTTGCCTCAAGTAATGCGGGCAGTGGGTGCAGAAGAACCTGAGCAGCACGACGGTCATGGCGACCAAGGCCGCTATATATCCGACGAACCATCCGACGGAATGCCGGTATATCGCCAGAAGGCCTATGACGACCGGTACGAAAAGCATCATGGTCCAGTACAGGAAGTCCGAAAAGTCGTGTCTTTCCCTCGGTTGCGTTTTTTCCATTTCATCCTCCGATTGTCGGATTGTCAGCGACAAGCTCTTGAAGATTATTGTTCCTCCCAGTGGATACAGTCCGCAGGGCAGTTCTTGATGGCTTCGTCCACCTCGGCTTCGGGATACTGGCCCCGTTCGGCGACGAAGATGTAACCGGAGTCCGACATGATGAAGACTTCCGGACAAACCTCGACGCACACGCCGCACCGCGTGCAGTCGCTCAGTTCCACGACGGGCACTTTCATTTCATTCCCCCTTCACCGCCCGACCGATTTTCCTTCCCAACTCGCGGCACGCTTCGAGTCCCTCGTTGTCGGGGACGTACTGGCGCCTGAGGCCGTCGTCGATCATCTCGAAACCGATCTCCTCAAGCTGCTTGTGGATCAGCCCGACCGCCTCCCCGCTCCAGCCGTAGGAACCGAACGCCGCGCCGATCTTGTTTTTGGGACGCAATCCCTTCATGTAGGCCAGAAAGTCGGCCAGCGTGGGAAACAGTCCGTTGTTCAAGGTTGGAGAACCGACCACGACGGCCTTGCTGTCCAACACCTCGGTCATGACGTCGCTCCTGTGGTTTTCCCGCAGCTTTATCGGCTTGACCCGGACGCCCTCCTCGTGGATTCCCTCAGCGACGGCCTCGGCCATAAGCTGGGTGCTGTGCCACATGGTGTCGTAGATCACGACCGCCTTCTTCTCCGGCTTCTGCCTGCTCCACTCGACGTAGGCCTGCACGATTTTGCCGGGGTCCTTCCTCCAGACGATTCCGTGGTCGGGGCAGATCATGTCCAATTGCAGGCCCATCTCCGTCACTTTTTCCACAAGTTTTAGAATCAGCGGGGCGTAGAGGAGAAGAATGTTGGCGAAATATTTTTTCGCGTGCTTCATGACCAGGGACAAGTCGGCCTCGTCGTCGAACTCCTCGCATCCGGCGTAGTGCTGGCCGAAAGCGTCGCTGGAGAAAAGAATCCTGTCCTCGTTCAGGTACGTGAACATGCTGTCGGGCCAGTGGAGCATCCTTGTTTCCAGAAAGGTGAGGGTTCTTTTTCCGAGGGAGATCGTCTCGCCGCTTTTGACGGCCTGGTAGTTGAAGTTCCGGGGAAAATGGCGGGAAAGGTTTTTCATGCCCATGGACGAGCAGTATACCGGCTTTTCCTCCCCGATTCGGTGCATCACGCGGGCGAGTCCCCCGGAATGGTCCATCTCCGTGTGGTTGCTGATCACGAAATCGATTTTCTTGGGATCGACGATCTTGGAAATGTTGGCGATCAGTTCGTCGGAAAACTCCTTCTTGACCGTGTCGATCAGGACGGTCTTTTCGTCGATGATCAGAAAGGCGTTGTAGGTGGTGCCCAGTTCGGTGGAGTAGCCGTGAAAATCCCTGATGTTCCAATCGACGACTCCGACGTCGTATATGTTTTCGGCTATTTTTACGGGTTTCATTGGGTGTTTCCTTGTTGTAGGTTTTAGCTGTTAGCCGTTGGCATTTAGCCGTTAGCTGTCAGGTTTTAGCTGTTAGCATTTAGCCGTTAGTTTTAGGCCAGGGGTGTTAGCGGTTGGCGGTGTTGTTTTGGCGTGAAACCGTAAATAAAAACGTTTAATCATCCAGAATTTTTTCGTTTTTTTCGAATGATCATGGTTACTCCCGCTAACCCCTAACAGATAACCGCTTACACCTAACACCTAACGGCTTCCAAGCAGAAAGCCCTTTTTTTCCGGGAAGAGGCTTCCGACCGGAAAAAAAGGGCGCGCGACTGGAAATTATATCTTTATTCTTTCTCGAAGTCGTCCTTGGAAGCTCCGCAGACCGGGCATTCCCAGCCGGAGGGAAGGTCTTCGAATTTGGTGCCGGCGGCGACGCCGTTTTCGGGGTCTCCCTTGGCGGGGTCGTAAATGTAACCGCAAATCTGGCAAACGTAACGATCCATGCTTTTTTTCCTCCTTTTGATATAGTTTTTAGAACTGATGATGAATGAACCTTGTTAAAGGGCTTCCACGTATGCGGAGACCCTACTTTCGATTTCGTCCCTGACGCGCCGGGCGTTTTCCAGGGAATCTTCGTTTCCCCGGTCGATTTCCCAGACCGCCTGCCTGGCGTCGGAAGACATCGTTCGTTCCATTGGTTGTCCGAGACAAACGACGGTTTCCGGCTTCTCCTCCGCGAGCGCTTGTTCGAGCGGGCGGGGTTCGCGGAACTTCATGTCGATCTTCTTTTCCCGCATGGCCTCGACCATGTCCGGGTCGAGCTTTTCCGCCGGATTCGCGCCGGCGGTGGAAACATCCAGGCGGTCCCCGGCCATGATTTGCGCGAACGCCCCGGCCATCTGGCTTAAGAAGGCGTTGTCTTCGCAGGCGAAAAGGACCTTTTTCCTGCTCGCGAGCGGACCCACGATTTTTTCGACGGCGTTGCGGACGTCATCCTTCATGGTGGGATGCTTTTCCATGTCGTCCGCGTGCTCGATTCCCCGGTAAACGAGGCTTCCGGCGTAATCGGCGTCCAAGGCGTCGAAAAAGTACCGGATGGCCAGGTCGAGACCCTCGAACAGGTTTTTTCCCTTGGTGGCCCCGACCGACAGGAGAAAGCCCTTGCGCCGCTTGGCCGAGGGGTCCTTCAGCTTGAACCGATACTTGCGCGCCCACATCGTCTGGGATCGGTCCACTAGGGCTTTCAACTGCGCCGTCATGTTGTAGAAAAAAATCGGGGTGGCGGCCACCACGACCTCCGCCTCCCGCAAAAGAGGGTATATCACGTGCTTCATGTCGTCGTCGATGGGGCAGAACCCCTTCTTTTCGCACACGACGTATTCCTTGCACGGAACGATGTTCATCTTGTCCACTTCGACAAGGCGGGTGCGGGCGCCTAGCCTTTCGGCGTCCTCGAGAAACGTCGAAAGAAGATGGCTCGTGTTGCCTTTCAATCTGGGACTTCCCTGGAGTCCTAAAACCAGCATTTTTATTTTCCCTATTTCGTGTGGCAGCTCGTGCAAGCCGTGGGGCCGCTGGGCTGTCCGGCGTTTTTCGCGTCCCGGTGGCATTTCAGGCACTGGGTGTTCATGACCTGCTTTTCCTTGAGCTTGCCCTCGGACTTCAGTTTCGCGATGCTTCCCGCTTCCTCGGGGAAAGTGCCATGGCAAACGTTGCAGTCCTTTAGATTGTCTTGGTGGAGTTTGTGGGGGAAGGGCACGTTTCCTGTTTTTCCGCCTTCGAGAACGATTTTTTCGGCGCCAATGTTCTGCGCCGCGACGCCGATGGAGATGGCCATGAGAATGCCGACAACCCAGATGAGAATTGTTTTGGCTCGCATTTGATTTCCTCGCTGTTAGAATTTATTGCAAGAGGGGCCTTCTACGAAGACCCCGGACTTCGATTCGCATATTCGTTTAAATCGTCTGTTCGCAATGTTCCGTCGTTTCCACATCATGCTAGTAGGTAAAATCCTCCTCCGCGACTTTTCCGCTGAACAGCTTGTACGCCCAAAACTGATAGGCCAGCACGATCGGAACGAATATAATTACCACAATGAGCATAATTTTCAAGGTCAATGGCGAGGACGACGCGTTCATGGCGGTCAGGTTGAACGCCGGGTCGATGCTGGACGGGAACAGGTTGGGAAACAGGCCGATCACGCCGAAAAAGGTTACTCCTATGATCGCGATGGCGGAGGAAGCCCACGCCTTGAAATAGGCCTTCTTCGCCAGGAAGAGCTTGATTCCGAGGAGTCCGGCCACTGCGGCGGCCAGGACCAGGAAGAACGGCGGGGATGCGAAATAATTGGCGTACAGGTCGGTGGCGAACCAAGTGTGGGCTAGGAAGAACACGGCGACGACAAGCTCGGCCGGCCAGAGTTTTGCCGCCAGCCTGACCGTGCGTTCCTGAAGATCGCCTTCGGTCTTGAACGCGAGCCACAAAGCGCCGTGTACCAGGAACATCAGGAGGAAGAACAACCCGCCCAAAAGGCCGTAGGGGTTCAACAGCGTAAGCAGGGTCCCGTGGTAGTAGCCGTCGCCGTCGAAAGGTATGCCCTGGAATATGTTGGCGAAGGCCACCCCGAACAGAAGCGCCGGGGCGAAACTCCCTACGACGATCGCCAGATCCCAAAAGGCTTTCCAGCTTCCCGACTCGGACTTGCCCCTGAATTCGAACGCCACCCCCCTGAAAATCAGAGCGAATAGAATCAGCATGAGCGCCGAATAAAGCGAGGAGAACATCACGGAATAGACCAGGGGAAACGCCGCGAACGTGACTCCCCCAGCCGTGATCAGCCACACTTCGTTTCCGTCCCATAGGGGGCCGATGGCGTTGATCATGGTCCTCTTGTCCTTTTCGGATTTTCCTAACACCGGCAGAAGACTCCCCACGCCGAAATCGAACCCGTCCGTTACGAAAAACACGGCCCAGAGAAGACCCCAAAGAAAAAACCATATAATTTGCAGTTCCATTTCCATCTCTCCTTGAAGAAAATTAAATGTCGAAGACAAGCGTTGTTACGCCGCGATGTCGCGCACGACCGCCGGCATGGGCTGCGCCTTCGCGAACGCGGGGCCCTTCCTGGCGTGCTGGGCCATCAGATAGAAACCGGTCGCCCCCAGCAGACCATAGACCAGGATGAAGGAAACCAGGGTGACTCCGACCTGGGCGGGAGCGATGGGGCTCACCGCGTCGGATGTTTTCATCAGCCCGTACACGATCCACGGCTGGCGTCCCACTTCGGTCACGATCCATCCCAGCTGGTTGGCGATGTAGGGGAGAGGTATGGAAAACAGAATGACCTTCATCAACCACGGGGTCTCCAGTAGCCTGTTCCGTTTGAACCAGGCGATTATGGTGACAATGGCGAAAAACATCCCCAAGCCCACCATTCCCTTGAACGCGAGAGAAGTGATCAGTACCGGCGGCCTTTCCTCCTTTGGAATATCGTTGAGTCCGGTCACGACCGCGTCCACGTCCCGGAAGGCCAGAAAGCTGAGCAGGCCGGGTATCGCGCCGATCTGTATCGCGTTCTTTCCGTTTTCCTCGTCGGGCCAGGCGAAAAGATAGAGGGGAGCCTTGGAGGAGGTATCCCAGTGGGATTCCATGGCCGCCAGTTTGGCCGGTTGCTTTTCCGCCAGATCGACCGCGTGAAGGTCTCCCTCGACGATGATGAAAATGGACGAGACGAGTCCCATGACGAGGGCGATGTTGAAGGATTTGGCGAAGAATTCGGTGTTTTGTTTCTTCAGAAGGTGATAGGCGCTTATGCCCATCACGAAGAAGGCGGACAGGACGAACGCGCCCGCGATGGTGTGGAGGTACTGCAAAAGCGCGAATTTCTGGAACACCGCGAAGAAGTCGGTCAGTTCGGCGCGGCCGTTTCGGATGGTGTAACCGACCGGATGCTGCATCCAGGAGTTCGCGATGAGGATCCATACGGCCGACAGGCTAGACCCCGCCGCGATCAGCCACATCACGATGGCGTGGGCTTTTTTCGACAGTTTCTTCCAGCCGAAAATCCATACGCCGATGAGAGTGGATTCCAGGAAGAACGCCGCAGTGGCTTCGATGGCGAGCAAGGAGCCGAAAATGTCTCCGACAAAAGCGGAATATCTCGACCAGTTCGTGCCGAATTGAAACTCGAGGGTTATGCCCGTGACGACACCCAGGGCGAAGTTGATCAGGAAAAATTTCCCCCAGAACTTGGTCATGGCGAGATATTTTTCGTCGCCGGTTTTCACGTATTTGGTTTCCATGACGGCTACCAGTATGGACAAGCCTAGGGTCAATGGAACGAAAAGAAAATGGAACATTGTCGCGGCGGCAAATTGCAGACGCGAAAGCATGAGGGCATCCATACTCACTCCTTGGAATGGCTTGCGTAAGATGAAAAATTACGCCGGAAACTTTCCCTTTTTTACTTAAGTACGAAATTGGTACTCGTTTCCGGCGCTAAAGAAATCCGACCTTGTGCGGATAGAGTTTGCCCCGCATTGGAACGGACGGGGCGTCGAATCAGCGGGGAGCCGCCGATTTCGCCGAACCCGACAGGGAGCATTGCGAAAAATCGATGGGTTCCTTGCATTTTCCGCAAGTTTGAGGTTTGTCGAACTCGTCGGAAAAAATTTCCTTTTCCTCGCCGCATTTGGGGCATTTGCAGACGAACGACTCCAGGTTCTTGAAATTTGCGAATCCCGGACAATGGGCCGGAGTGCTTGCTGTTTCGGTCATGGCTGTCTCCTTTCGTTCGAACGGTTGAATTTACGGGTAAAGTCGAATTTACGGGTGAATCAAAAATGTCCTATGATGGAATTACGCGTTCAACTTGGCGGCGATGCCGCGGCCGTAGTCCTGGGCCATTTTGATTCCCCCGCCAAGGGAACTGGTTTTAAGGCGCAAAGGTTCGCCTACCATGTTCATTTTGAAAATGTTCTTCATGGTGTCGTAGATGCGGTCGGGGGCCTCTCCGCTCCAGCCGAAGGCGCCGAAAGCGCCTCCGACCTTGTTTTCCAGTCCGGCCTTTTCGGCCAGAAAAAGGAGCGTTTTCATGGATTGCAGCATTTCGCCGTGATACGTGGCGGAACCGAGCACCAATGCGTCGTAGCCTTGGAGTTCGTCCTCCTTTTTGATCTTGTTTGCATTGGCGATGGTAACGTCCACAAGGGACATCCTGAGACCCTCCGCGATCAGGTCGGCGATTTTCGGGGTTTCTCCGGTCCTGGTCGCGTATACGATCAATGCTTTCGGCATCGAATTTCCTCCAACTTTCAATCGGGTTCTTGTTTGCGCGGACACCGACCAGTCGAAAAGGACTGGCCGGATGGCATGTTTGACGGAAAAAAAATAGAAAACCTATTCTTTTTTGCCTATCCTTTGATCGGTCCCCGTGTATTGGCAGTCGGGGGTGTAGCACGTGTTGTCGAGAAACTCGCATTTTTGCTTGCACGACGGGCACGTGTCCGGAGGCTGGTTCGCCTCGAATTCGTATCCGCAGTTTCCGCATTTCCAATTGGGCATAGGATCACCTCCTTGTTTTTTTGGAATGCAACGGTTTGGTTGTTTAGGTGTCTACGCTTTCCAGAGGCCGTGAAGATTGCAATATTCGCGCGCCGCGACACTGGCGGCGTCGATCATGAAAACCGCTTCCGGAGCTTCGCCGGGATTCAGGAACTGGCGGTAGGCCTTGCCGTCGGCAATAATCTCGATCCACTCGATAAAATGTTTTTCCTCCATGGGATGCGCGACCGACCCGACTTTCACCTTGAAGCCTCCCTCGATCTTTTCGATAACCGGGACGTGCTTTTCCTTGGCCGCGTCCACCGTGTTCTCGGCCATCAGCTTCATCGTCTGCCCGCAGCAAACAAGTTCGCCCGCTCCGCCATGGACCACTTCCACGATATTTCCGCATACGCCGCATTTGTAGACTTGCAATTTCTCAGCCATTTTGCCTCCTTTAAAGATTCTTGCGTTAGTTTTTTGTGTTTCGTCGGTTTATTCGAACTGTCACGTCAGCGCCGGTTTCGTCGAAAGATCTAAACCGGCTCGTTTCCTACCAGTTTTCGCCCAGCACTTCGTAGTACGCTTGGGGATGCGCGCAAGCCGGACACGTGTCCGGAGCGGATTCGCCCTCGTGAATATAGCCGCAGTTGATGCATCTCCAAACCGTTTTGGCGTCGTCCTTCTTGAACGCTTTTCCAGCCTCGATGTTGGCGGCCAAGTCTCTGTACCTTTTCTCGTGCTGCTTTTCCGCTATCGAAATGGCGTCCAATACGGCGGCGATGGCGGGAAAACCCTCTTTCCTGGCGACCTGGGCGAAGGCCGGATACATCTCGGTGTGTTCGTGGTTTTCGCCGTCGGCGGCCGCCTTGAGATTATCGAGGGTCGTGCCGATGACGCCGGCGGGAAACGCGGCCACTACCTGGACGTCGCCTCCTTCGAGGAACTTGAAGAATCGCTTGGCGTGTTCCTTTTCCTGGTTGGCGGTCTCCTCGAAAATTTGCGCGATCTGAACGTAGCCTTCCTTCTTGGCCTTGCTAGCGAAATAGGTGTAGCGGTTTCTAGCCTGGGATTCCCCCGCGAACGCGGCGATCAGGTTCTTTTCGGTTTGCGTGCCTGCCAGATTGCCCAATGTGGTACCTCCTTTTTCTTGTTCGATTCCATAGTCGTAAGCCGGGAGATTGTCGTCCCCCGTCGTTTCTCTCCAAAAGCCTTTTCGGATGTGGGATCTCTTCTCTCTTTCCGCGGCTTTCTTCAGCTTGTATCCGGAGTCTCTCAGGATTCCGTAGAGAATGCCGCAACCGACATCCTCCCGGTCCTTGTCCCCTCTGTCGGCCAAGTCTATCATTCGATTCGCCAGAAGTAGCGCCTCGTAAACGTTTTGATCGCAAGTCCTTTTGAAAGCCGGTTTGTCCGTTATGTCCGATTTTTTCCCGTTCATTTTCGAAAAAGCCGTCGTTTGTTTTTTTTCTTTTTCAATTTTTCAATCAATCGATTTGCTCGATAGTCCGATTGCAAACTCTGCGATTATTAAATTCAAACTTGGCGCCAGAATTGGAAAGATGGCGAAAAAAATATCGAAATAGCGACAATTTTCCCGTTGAAACGGCGTTTCTGGAATCGTCTGCCGTTTTGCGGGGCTTTTCGAATTCGTGAAATCCTTCGGATTTTTTCGGGACAATCGTTTGGCACATGTGTCTCGCGAAAACGAGACTCTGTTTCGCTCGATTGTCGGGCATGTACTGCAACGCCTTGCAATACAAAGCGTTTGAAGTGTTTTTGGTGTCTTGCGGATGTGTCTCGAAATATCTTTTTGAACACTTTTGTTTCATAAGCCACTTGAGACGTTTTCCGGGTTGAAAGAATATGACAGCAAGCCGGTATCGGGATGAAACACACTAAGTTCGACGGAGTCTTCAGTCAAGTCGGCATGGAGGAACCGAAGCGGTGATAAAACGCTACAAGGGGGGCAATGATACCACAGCCGAGAGCATCCGCGTAGGTTGGAATTTTTTCCCTGAACGGGAAAACGACAACGGGACTCGGCGAATGGTCCGTTATTTGCTTTAGAATATGGTTGAAGAAAACGCGAACATTCTTACCTTTAAGGCTAATCTCTTGAAGGTTTCCGATATACGAAAGCCGCAACGCATATAAAAAAGGAAGGTGCATCGTGACGAACCTTAAGAAATTGAAGAAAAACTGGGATTTGATCAACCAAATCGATTGGGATATGACCCCGGAGGAAGCCGTCCGTCTTTATCTGGAATGGGGAAACAACTGGGCCAGGGGCAATTACGTGATTCGTTCCAAGGACGACGTGGCCTATTATTTCGTCGTCAATACCTGGGGAGGAGAGCCTGTGGTATACCTGATGAGGCGAAACTCCGAAGAGGCGGAAGAGCTGGCCGAGATCGAGATGCCCGACGAGTTGAAGAAGTCGTTCATGGAATCCATCGGGTACAGCAAGGGCGTGTATTCCATAGAGGGTGACGTCCGGGATTGGCTCAAGGAAGAGCTTGAAGCCGCCTGAACCGAACGACCTGCTTGAAGTGAACAGGAATTGTCAGAGGGGCGTTTTTTATGAAAGCGCCCCTTTTTGTTTTCCGACTCTTGAACTCGCCGTTGACTATTTCGCGGATTTGATGATTTTCGGTTCCGGATTGGCATCCGATTCAAGGGCATCCGCGCGATGGTTAAGCCAGGTTTTCAGCAGGGCTTGGGCCAACGTGGCCAAGGGAATGGCGAAAAACAGCCCCCACACTCCCCACAATCCGCCGAATACGAGAACGGCCACGATGATGGCCACGGGGTGAAGGTTGACGACGCCCGAAAAAAGAATGGGCACCAACAGATTTCCGTCCAAGGCCTGGATAATCGAATAGGCGACGACGGCGTATACGAATTCCGAGCCCAAACCCCACTGGAAAAAGGAGATCAGTATTATCGGCAGGTACATTATGGTGGCCCCGACATAGGGAATCAGGACGGAAAGGCCGGTGAAAAGTGCCAGCAGCATGGCGAACTGTAGGCCCAGAAACGAAAACGTCGCGTAGCTCACTCCCCATACGATGATGATTTCCCAAACCTTGCCCCTGATGTAGTTCCCGATTTGTTTGTTGACGTCTTCCCAGATTGCTGTTGCCAGGCCCCTGTGGTCCGGGAGGAAGCTGGTCACCCACATCAGGATGAGTTCCTTGTCCTTAAGGAAGAAGAATACCAGCAAAGGCGCGAGGATCAGGTACACCAGAATGGTGATGATGCCCTTGACGGATGCCAGGGAGAGCGAGAGAAGGTTCTGCGCCAGCCCTGTAAGTTCGGCCGTCACGAAATTCAAAACCTGGTTTACTTGGGCGGCGGAAACGAAATCCGGGTATTTTTCGGGCAGCAGGATAAGCTGCTTCTGAATGCCCGCCGCCATGGAAGGCAACAAGTGAATCAATTGGCCGATTTGCCTGGAAATAAGCGGAAGCAACCCCACCAGAATAACGACCAGGGCCGCAAGAAAAACGAAAAAAACCACCAGCACGGCCGCGAGGCGGGGCATTTTCAAACGCTGGAGGGCGGTGGCCATGCCGTCCAGCAAATATGCGATTACCAAAGCCGCCAGGACGGGGGCCAGCATCTCCCCCAAGTAAAAAACGATTCCAAATCCAAGTACCAGAAGAAATCCTAGGATTACCATCTGGGGATCGGAAAAATGCCGGTTCAGCCAGTCCTTGAAAAGTTTGAACATGTCGAGGTATCGGTTGCAATCTTCCTTGAAATGCTCGGATCGTCCGTCATCCGAACCCGTACTTGTGTCGAGGCGCGGGCTTCGCCGCCCGCGCCATGGTTAAAAATCCCCCAACGGCCTTTTGAACGTGTATCTGGCCGGATCGGCCATCAGGCGCTCGTAGGCTTCTTTGGTATTGCCGCCGGGGGCCGAAAACGGAAGGGAAACCACAAAGGCGACCGTGCCGAAGACAATGCCGACGATGCCCAGAGGCCTGACCAGCGCGGCGTCGAATACCATTGCCTCGGCGCTCTTGTCGTCGGTGGGAAATCGCGTGTATTCGTCCTGCGCCGAAACGGTCGCTCCCAGAGGAATGGTTACCAGTCCGACGCAAACCAAAATTGCAGTTGCCGCCAGCAGGCCGCGGCTTTTAAATATCTTGCGCATTTTTCGCCTCCTATCGAGTTTGACTTTGGTTGACGTTGAATTTAAACTTCCAACACCTTGTTTCCGTCGGATAAATATCATTATTTACCGATAAATAAAAGCCAATAATAATGTCGGCACGAAACGCCCGCGCGCCGACAAAGGAGCAATGAGCAAGCGTTTCGGGCGGGCTTCGAAAAGAGAATAACCGATAGCATGCCGATTTCCCGACGAGAAAGTTCCGACTTGATAGAGGTGGCTGCGGCGCTTCCCGTACATTCCCTCTACACCTACAGCGTCCCTGGACACTTGAAAGCGCAGGCGGTTCCCGGAAAGAGAGTTATCGTCCCTTTCGGCCACCGAAGAATCACCGGCTATATTCTGGGGTTTCCGGACAAGGCGCCCGAACAACGGATCAAGCCCGTCTTCGACATCCCCGACGAGGAACCGCTTTTTCCGGAGAACATGATCCCGTTTTTCAAGTGGATGGCCCTCTATTACAAGCATCCTATCGGGGAAGTAATCAAAACCGCCATTCCCGGCGATCTGAACCTTTGCGAATATAAGACCTTCTCCATTACGGAGGAAGGGCGCTCGGCCTTTAACGGGGAACCGATATCGAAAAACGAGGCCGAAATACTCGGTTTTCTGGAACGGCAGGAGGGCGGCGCGACCCTGAAAAAGCTGGAAGAATCCACAGGCCTTCTATCCGCGAACTCGCTTTTGCGAAAGATGGAAGGCCTGGGATGGGTCGCGTTCGGCAGGGAATGGAAAGGCGGAAAGACCAAGAGTCTCATGGTCCAATACGTTTCCTTGGCGACTCCCGAATCGGCAAACGACATCAGGGTCGGACCCGCCAAGGAAAAACTTGTCGTCGCCATTCGGGACGCGGGGGAAATTTCGGTCGACGCTCTCAAGACATTCTCCGACTATGCGGCAAGACACGTGAAGGAGTTGGAGGAGGAGGGCGTAGTCGTCCGTTCGTGGAAAAGGGAATATCGCGATCCTTTGGGCGCTCCCATCGCGAAGGACAGCCCCCGCGATTTGAACAGGGAACAGAAAATCGTGGTTTCGTCCATCCTGGAAAAGATCGACGACGGTTTTCGCGCGTATCTCCTGACGGGGGTTACCGGGAGTGGAAAGACCGAGGTGTATTTGCATTTGGCGGCGCAAACCTTGGAAATGGGCAAGTCCGTGCTGGTCTTGGCCCCCGAGATCGCCCTGATATCCCAAATGGTGCGACGGTTCCGGGCGCGTTTCGGAGATTCCCTGGCCGTTTTGCACAGCGGGTTGTCCGACGGCGAGCGGCTGGATCAGTGGGCGAGGATCAACGCGGGGGAGGTCCGAATCGCCATAGGAGCGCGCTCGGCCATCTTCGCGCCTTTCGAGAATCCGGGACTGATCGTCGTGGACGAAGAGCACGACACCTCCTATAAGCAGGAGTCGCGTTTTCGATACAACGCCCGCGATCTGGCGGTCTTGAGGGCGAAACAAAGCGGATGCGCCGTCGTTCTGGGGTCGGCTACGCCCTCTGTCCAGTCCTACTATAATGTCAAGGTCGGAAAATTCACGGAACTCACCCTGAAGCATCGGATAGAGAACCGTCCCCTCGCCGCGATTACCGTGGTAGACTTGCGAACGCGCCGCTCGGCCAAAGGGTACAAGCGATTCGTAACCCCCGAGCTGTCGGCCGCGATGGAAGACGCGTTGGCGAAAAAGGAGCAGGTGCTCTTGTTTTTGAACCGGCGAGGGTTCGCCTCCTACCCGGTTTGCTCCACGTGCGGGGAGGCCATCCGGTGCAAAAACTGCGAAATAACGCTGACCCTTCACAAATCGGTCAACGCTTACCAGTGTCACTTTTGCGGGTATTCGATGGCCTCCGCCTCGCCGTGCCCCTCGTGCGGTTCCACCAATATCATGCATTTGGGACTGGGATCGGAAAAGCTCGAGGAAACGGTCAAATCCATGTTCCCGAAAGCCAGGATCGCGCGAATGGACCGGGATTCCACCCGTCGCAAGGGGTCCCTTGCGAAAATGCTCCGGGAGCTTCGGAACGGGGAGATAGACATTCTGGTGGGGACTCAGATGGTGGCAAAAGGGCACGACTTTCCCAACATCACCCTGGTAGGAATCATTTGCGCCGACCTGTCGTTGAGCTTTCCGGATTTTCGTGCCGGGGAAAGGACTTTCCAGCTTCTGGCGCAGGTGGCCGGCCGGGCGGGGCGGGGGCAAATGCCCGGCCAAGTGATTCTCCAAACGTACAACCCCACCCATTTCAGTATTCTTGCCGCCAAGGAGCAGGATTTCATAAAATTCTACAATCAGGAAATAATATTTAGAAAAGCACTGTCCTATCCTCCGTACTCGAGGCTCGCCCAACTGGCCATTTCATCGAGGGAGGTACAAAAGATCATGAGATTTTCCCAGGACTTGGGCGATTTTTTGCACCAGTTGAAAAACTCCGATCCCGTTTTCGCTAAAAACTTGGACATTCTTGGTCCCATCGAGGCCCCGATCCCGAAAATAGACAGGAACTACCGCTGGCAGATATTGATAAAAGCTACGAACCCGATGGTCCTGCACAATTTCATGAACCGGCTGGTATACCAGAACGGCGGGTGGCTGAACCGCCGCGACGCCAGGGTGGCCGTGGACATGGATCCTTGTTCGATGCTTTGACGCCCGAGCCTCGTCGCGTTTTTTCGATACGGACAAGTGCGGGGCGGACGAATGCCACCTGATAGGTTGGGGAATGTGAAGTTCCGTTGCCGGAATCGAGTCAAGTTCGTTATTCTTCGATCTCGTCTCCCTCTCCGCTTTTCCGTCCGCCGGGTTCTTCGAAGCGGCTTACTTCCGGCAGAATGTCGCGAAATACAATCCCGTAAATGTCCCATACGGTCACGAAGAGCGCGGCTATGATCGGGCCGACGACGAGGCCCGCGATGCCGAAAAGCATGATTCCCCCTAGAGTACCGAAAAGGATCATCAGTTCGTGCATTTGAGTGTCCTTGCCCACCAGCATGGGGCGCAGGAAATTGTCCACGCTCCCGACCACCACCCCGCAAAAAACGGCCAGGAATACGGCTTTCGCGTAGTGACCGCCGATAGCGAGGAAAAGGGCGGCGGGACCCCATACCAAAGCGCTTCCAATGCCGGGAATGACGGACAGTAGGAACATGACCACGCTCCAAAACAGCGCGCTATTGATGCCCACGGTCCAAAAGGCCAACCCGGCCAGCCCGCCTTGGATCAGACCGATCACGGCAGTGCCCTTGAGCGTCGCCCTTGTCACCGACGTGAACTTGTCGAGCATTCGGCGCTCGTCCTGGTCCTTCAGGGGAAGATAGTAAAGAACCTTTTCGAGCACTTTGATTCCGTCGATCAAAAAGAAAAAAGTGGTGTAAAGGAAGATAAACGTCAGAAAGAGAAAATTTACCGTGCCGAGCGTGATCGCCTGAAAGCTGCTCAGCAGATAACCGCTGATCGTGCCGACGATCTCGCCGGCCTTTTGCAAAATCTCTTTCCGGTAGGGGTGGATTTGCTCCGCGAACGGCAAGGAACGCATGAGGTCGTCGAACACGCTCGGATTGGCTATTTGTTCCTGAATCCAAGGCCTGACGCTCTGCCCGACATTGATCGCCTGGTTGGTAACGACCCCCGCAAGAAACCCTAACGGAACAAGGATCAGAAAGACGATGAAAAGTATCGTAGCAAGAGAGGCCGGAATGCGGCGGTTCCGGAACAGTTTCAGAAGTCGCAGGTACACCGGTCGCATCATGGCGGAGAATATTCCCGCCAGAACGATTACCATGATGAAACTTCGAATCATGGCGAAGAAAATCGTCGAAATCAAAACGACGATCAACAAAAGAACAATTTTGGCGACTTTTTCCCGTTCCATGGAAAATCCTTTGCGATCGGAATAAAATTAAAACACTTGCACGCTTTTGAAAAAAAGCTTGTCTGAATTATTAGTCAGGCCCTTGCTTTTTGTCAACGCAAATGCCGGTCGTTTAAGTGGATGATATTGACATCGAATTGATATTGCGCGATATTCGAACCGAACGAACTAACCGAACTAATGGGATTGATGGTGGAGCAAAAAGGAGAAAAATTCATTATATGCAGAAACGGAAAGCAGGTTGCCGAGTTGGGGCCTTACAAAAGGAAAAGTCGTTTGGAATACGATCCATTGCTTAGCCAAATTGAAATCAAGTACGACCCTACAGAAGATTTGGCCGAAGACGAGTGGGGGAATCGGAAGAATGTTGCTGGATACATGCGTTTTAATTTGGTTGGCCCCTGATCGAGAAAAATAAGCGAGTTGGCGAGACGGGAAATCGAATACGCCGCAGTGGTTTCTATATCCGCGATTACGGCTTTTGATATCGGTGTAAAACATAAAAAAGGCAAATTGGTTCTCCCAGTCCCTCCCGGTCAATGGTTTTCCGGCGTCGTCGAGAACCATTCTTTGACCGTCCTGGATATCGACGCGGAAATTTGCATCCTCTCGACAGAACTGCTGTTTTGGAAACAACGCGTCCAATTTACCTGAAAAAAATGCGTTTGTCCCCCTTGTACTCATGAACGGTCCCTATGATGCGGGCCTCGGAGACCCCGGCCTCGAGAAGCCTACTCAGGGTTTCCGCCGCTTGGTCTTCGGGAATGGCGCAGAGAAGCCCTCCGCTGGTTTGGGGATCGAACGCGATTTCCTCGTGCTCCCGGTCGATTCCGGGGGCGAATCGCACGTGTTTCTCCGAGAGTTCCCTGTTGGGACGGTTCATTCCGGTGTTCACCCCTTGTCTGTACATTCGAAGCGCTCCGTCCATAATGGGCAGGCTATTCATTTCGATTTCCAGCCGGACTCCCGAGGCTTTGGCCATTTCCAGCCCATGCCCCGCCAGTCCGAAACCCGTTACGTCTGTTGCCGCGTGTACGTCGAAATGGGCGAAAACCTCGGCGGCGGTCCGATTCAAAGTTACCAGCGTTTTCAAGCAGGACTCCATTTCTTGGGAACTCGCGAGCTTTTTCAAGTTGGCGTTGAAAATCACACCGCTTCCCAGCGGCTTCGTAAGAATAAGGACGTCGCCCGGCCTTGCGCCGCTGTTGGCCCAAAATTTCTTCGGGTGGACCAGCCCGTTGACTGACAATCCGAACTTGGGCTCGTCGTCGTCTATGGTATGGCCTCCAGCCAGAACCGCCCCGGCTTCGTGAATCTTGGCCAGCGCGCCCCGGATAATCCCTTCGAGAATACTCTTGTCCAACTTTCCGGAGGGAAACGCCGCGATGTTGAGGCACGTGATCGGACGTCCTCCCATGGCGTAGACGTCGCTGATGGAATTGGCAGCCGCGATCTGGCCATAGAGATAGGGATCGTCCACCGGAGGAGTAATGATGTCAACCGTGGTTACGAGTGCCATTTCGTCGTTCAGACGGTAAATGCCGGCATCGTCGCTGGTTTCGTATCCCAGGAGCAAGTTGGGGTTCTGCGCCTGCGGAAGTCCGGCGATCAATCCCTCGAGCCCGACCGGGCTCATTTTGGCCGCTCAGCCGCAGGTTTTGGAAAGCCCCGTCAACGTGTTCTTCTTGAAGAATTTTCCCGAGGCGATTTGAAGCACATTGTTTTTCAAAGACATTGGAATTTATCCTTTGCAAATTCGAGTTTTCTTTCCTTTAAATCTACATCGATTCGGTCCCTGATTACAAATCGGTATTTCCAATGACACGAACCTCTCTCATAGAACGCTTTAACGCAATCCCCGCGTCGAATCGGCGCCGGGTAATTTTAAACAAGCATGCTTTCCCGCAATAATACTTGCTTCGGAGTTTTTGAAGAGCCGCACCGGCCCTCACGAGCATCTTCACGTGGACCCGCCGCAAGATTCCAAGGGTGCAACCGATTTTTGGGAATTTGAAATCGCCTTTTTTCCGGCCCCAGTCCCGATTCGTCCTTTGCCGATCAAATTGCGAACCTTGTGTGAAACGGGTTTGATCGAGAGAACGATCACGATCAAGGCGCCGGTCAATTCCATGTAAAAAGGAAAAATTTCCGACGCCTGTCCCACTATCGCTTGTGCGGAAACGCCCAGGAAAGCGTACAAATGGTCCGTCGCGAGGCCGAACACGACGCAGGAAACCGCGATGGCGGAAATATACAAGCCGGTTGCCCGTTTTCCCAAAATTCCCGCAAGTACGGTAAGGGAAGTCATATTGGTGGCCGGCCCCGCCAGAAGAAACACGAGCGCGGCGCCGGGACTTGCGCCTTTCAAGATTAGCGCCGCAGCGACGGGAGTCGAGGCGGTCGCGCAAATATACATGGGTACGCCTATTGCCAGCATGAGCAGCATGGAACCCAGCCCGGGTCCCAGATACCTGCTCATCAGGTCGTCCGGGAAAAACGCGGTGATCGCTCCCGCCAGCAAGAGTCCAATGAAAAACCAGAACGCCAGGTCGGCCCAAACGTCCGTAACGGCGAATTTCAACCCGGCTTTCAATTTTTCTCCGAAACCATGATGTTTCGCGTGTTTCTTGGGAGGGCAGTCGATACCGTCGCAACACCCGTCGATGACGCAACTCAGGTCGGGTTTTTCGACGGCGGAGGATTTTCCGCCGCCAATCAGGTTTTCCGCGATGCCGGCTGCGAATGCCGTGAGAAAAGCGGCCGCCGGACGAACCACCGTCATGATCGGATCGAGCAAGGCGTAGGTGATCGAGATGGAATCGACTCCGGATTCCGGGGTGGAAATAAGAAAGGCGGTGGTGGCGCCGTTGTTCGCGCCTTGTTTCTTCAAAGCGGCAGCAGCCGGAAGAACCCCGCAGGAACAAAGGGGAATGGGAATTCCCAAGAGAGCCGCCTTGAACACCGATAGAAAGCGTCCCTTGCCCAGATGGTTCACGACCGTGCGAGGGTTCAAGAATACTCGCAGCAGGCCGCTGACCAGCAACCCGAACAGAATATAAACGGAGGACTCGAGAAGAAGTCCCCACGCCTCGGTAAATACTCTCGCGATTACGTCCATAGTCCCCTATTCCATGACATGTTCCAGTCCGATCTTCAGAAGGTCCGATACATGATCGTCGTCCAGATAGTAAAAAAGGACCTGTCCTTCGCGGCGGTTTTTCACCAGGGCGAGGTCCTTGAGCCTTCTCAATTGATGGGATGTCGCCGATTCGGTTACGTTCAGGTACGCCGCCAAGTCGCAAACGCACATTTCCCCTTCCTGGAGGGCGGTTACGATTTTGAGGCGCGTGGGGTCTCCGAGAATTTTGAACATCGCCGCCAACCGGTCCAGCGTATTTTCCGGCAGCGCGTTCGCCATCGCCGTTTTCACGCGCTCCATATGGACCGTTCGGACTTGACAGAGTTCCAAGTCCAAAGGATGGTTTTCGTTCTCCACTTTTTTTCTCCAATGAAACATATGAACAATTGTTCAATTATAAATGGGCGGGAGAATCGTGTAAATAAAAATGTCGAGGCGCCGGCAAAAACATTGTGTGCAATCAGTTCCCGGCTGCGCAAGGTGGTGACGCGATAAAACAGGACCTTCCCTGATCCCCTGAACACTAACCCCGACACACCAGCACCTTCGCCCCTCTGATTTTTCTATCCTTCAGCTCCACCAGCGCCTGGTTGGCGTCTTCCAGATCGAATTCCAGGATTTCGGGCCTGAGCGGGATTTCGGCGGCCAGTCTCAAAAATCCGTCCACGTCGCCGCAAGCTACGTTGGCCACGCTTTTGATCTCTTTTTCCATCCACAGATGTTCGGAATAGTCGATTTGCAAGAGGCTGTCCTTGTCTTTGTCCTCTTTTCGAATGGCGTTCACCACCAGGCGGCCGCCGGGCGCCAGATTTTTTAGAGCCTCCACCACGGGCTTCCAGGCGGGGGTCGTGTCGATTATAGCGTCGAGGAGTTCCGGCGGCCGTTGTTCGGCTTCACCCGCCCATACGGCACCAAGCTCCTTTGCGAACGCGCGCTCCTTCTCGCTTCGGGCGAAGACGAAGACCTTCGTGCTCGGATATTTGTGGGCGGCCATTTTCAGGACCAAATGGGCAGAGGCCCCAAAGCCCGTCAAACCAAGACTCTGTCCATCCTCGATATTGGCGAGCCGAAGGGAGCGATAGCCTATAGCCCCCGCGCAGAGAAGCGGCGCAGCTTCCGAATCGGAGAAGATGTCCGGGATAGGGAATGCGAAGTCTTCGTTGACCTTGGCAAACTGCGCGTAACCGCCGTGAACGTCTCTTCCGGTCGCCTTGAATTGTTCGCAGAGGTTTTCCAGTCCATTCCTGCAAAAGCTGCATTTTTGGCAGGAGGAATTGATCCATGCGATGCCGACTCGGTCCCCCAATTTAAATTTCGTAACTCCAGTTCCCAATTTTGCAACTTTTCCCACGACCTGATGCCCGGGAACAATGGGAAACGTCGGCGGCGGCGTCCGCCCCTCTATTTCGTCCAACTCCGTGTGACAAACCCCGCATGTCGATACTTTCACCAACACCTCCCGTGCTTCCGGCTCGGGTTCAGGCATTTCGATTTTGGAAAGAGGTTTCCTCTCAAGCTCGATATCGCATATTCTGTCGATGACCATTGCTTTCATAACGATGGACCCTCCTTATTTATTTGACATTCTTTTAATGTGCGTTTTTCGGCGTATTCTGAACAGGTTTCGATTCAAAATCAACAAAATTGACACGCGCGCTTCTTTTTAATTGATTTTAAACATTGATGTCCTAATATTTGATTTTTTGGATTTTCAGGGAGATTCAACCCGGATAGATTTTGAAAAATGAAAAAAACGGTCGATAACAATCGCAATAGCCAGTGGCACGTTTGTTGCTTTAGATTAGGCTTGCCATTTTTTTTAATTGATCTATAATTTGGCTGAACGCGATTTAGTTAATTTACTTTATTCTAAAATGAACGTATAATACAAGGGTTGGCGCATGAAAGAAAAGGATTTGGAATTTTTCAAAAAGCTTCTGACAGAGCAGCTCGACGACCTTGTCCGGCACGGGGAGGACGCGGTGACCGGCATGAGGGAGGTGGGGGACAACCTCCCGGACCCGACCGACCGGGCCTCCTTCGACGCGGACCGGAGTTTCATGCTCAGAATCCGGGACAGGGAGGCCAAGCTGATCAATAAAATCCGCGACGCCTTGGACCGTCTCGAGGAAGGCGTTTTCGGGATTTGCGAGACGTGCGGCGAGGAAATTTCTGTTCAGCGTTTGATGGCCAGACCTGTCACCAACCAGTGCATCCAATGCAAAACCAATGCGGAAAAGCGGGAAAAGGCGATCGGGGAATGATCTTGAGCTTAATACGGTACTTATGATATTCGGATGGCAATTATTGCAGACGGTTTTTCGAATTGTTTCGGATAGGCGATTCAATATAATGCTCGGCCTGGGGAAGGGCTGTGCGTTACGGTACGGGAGATTAGGAAATGAAACGAAATATCAAAAAGCCCAAACCATTGAAAAAAAGAGTCCATACGGGAAGAGCGTGCAAAAAATGCGGAAAGGATCCATATCCGAACTATTTTTTTTGCCCCAGTTGCCACCACAAGCTGAGCGAATACGAGGAGGAGGACGATTTCATCTATACGGGAGAAGCCGTGGTGAACATGGGGAAACTATATTGAGTCCCCGAGCCGGATAATTTGCATAGTTCGTTCGGCCCGGTGTTCGAGCGGATGCCGGGTCGGCAATAAACACAAGACGAGTCGTAAATGTAATTTCGAGGTTTAGGATTTCGTTTATTCACATCGGTGCGTCGAAATCGCCCGCATATCCTGTCAACTCGGCGTATCCGTATCCGCGAACCCGTTTTCCGCGGACCTCTCCGTCTACCGACACGCTTCCCTCCCAATATGTAACTCCGGTGCTTTCCGGAGTTTGCATTTCTTGGTCTGGCAAATTTGAATCCACTTTCAGCTCGAGTCCCAGGGAATGGACCTTCAGTTTCCAGGACGACGGATAAACGGCCCCCGATTCGTCGCTTTTCCAGTAATCGAGGGCAACGATTTCAAAGTCGTTCAGGCCCAAACGAACCGTCTGTCCGGACTTATCCACGAAAGTGCCGCTGGAGGCTTCCGATAACCCCCCAGCCTTTTTTCTTAGAAAAAAGACCATCAATTCGGTGCCGTCCTCCAGTTGAAGGCCGAACCAGTCCCATCCTTCCAGGCCCTCCTCGAGCGGCGCCGTGCTGAATTCGTGGTCCATCCATGCCAACCCCCGCACTGGAGACGCTTGTCCTCCGGAAAAAATTACTCCGCTCGCTTCCAATCGGGTGAACGAATAGTAGCAGCTGGCGTTCTCCGGCCGCGAGCCTTTCATACTGTAACCCTCGTTTCCGTGCAGGACGGGCCGCTTGAGCGGCGTCAGGGTCAAATCGACCGAAAAGTTTTCGGATTCCGCTTTAAGCAGATGCTGGCCGGGCGTCAGTTCCATTCGCCAGTTTTTCAGAAAAACTCGCGTGGCAGAGCCATCCTGTTCCGCCCCGGCGATGTTCAAGGCTTGCCTTGCCATATCTTCGGCGCTGAAATGGATTCCGTTCGATATGTCGGTTAACGCGAAGTGGGCGAGAGTCAACTGGTTGGTTCTCCAGGGGGATGCAGTTTCGGGTCGCTCGATATCATATTCTTCGTTCGGTTTCATCTGGCTTCTGAAAAAGGTCAATTGGAAACCGAATCGCCTGCCTTCGGCACTGGTCAGATTCCCCGTGTAGTACCACCATTCCGTCTTATATCCCGGATGGGGTCCGTGGTCCTCTGGAAAAGTCAAGTCGCAAGGGCCATCGACTTTCAAATAGCCGTCGGTTCCACCGGCTCGGACCGGAGCGGGGTATGGCGCCGAAAGGAACGCGCCGAAAACAAAGAACCAAATCAAGAATTTCGGTATCATGTCATCTTTCCCTCAGGAGGGCGGCGGGCGGTTCCCTGAAGGCCATTTTGACTGCGGGCAGAGCCGCCGCCAAAGCCGCAAGGACGATCAAAGGAAATGACAAAGCCAGAACCGGAAAATCGACGCCGTACAGAAAGGTCCATCCGAAAGACTGTTTGTTTATCACGAACACCAGTATCCACGACAAAATGAATCCGCAAGCCAGTCCGGAAAGTTCCCCGGCCAGGACAAGAAGCAGGGCCTCCCAGAAAATCATGGCCCGAACCTGTCCGATTCCGCCCCCGACGGCGAGGATCGTGTTCAGTTCACGTCTTCTTTCCAGGACGTTCATGGCCAGAGTCGATGCAATTCCCAATGCCGCCACCAACAGTGCGATCATCAACAGAACCGTCGTGATCGCGAAGGTTTCGTCGAATATCTTCAAAATGGCCTTCCGGAGTTCCTCGCCCTCGGTCGCCTCGATCTCGTCCCCGCAACAGGCGATTATCCGGCTTTTCAAGTCGACGACCGATTCTCGAAGCCTTTCGCCCTTTTTTTCGAAGAACAGGCGAACGCCGCCCCATTGCGCATCGCCCGTTCTTTCCCGAAAGTGTTTCAAGGAATAGTAGACGACGCCGCCCTGGGTACGATAATCCCTTACGACCCCGACTATCGGGAGTCGGAACGGGGCGCCAAGGATGTAGGCCTCGAACGCGTCGCCCGTTTCGAGCCCGACGCGGTTGGCGAACACTTCGGACACGAGCGCGCCCTCGCCTCGCTTCAAGCGCTCGATCCCCGTCTCCGGGTCTCCTTCGATCCAGAAGAAGCGTCCGTGTTCGAGATAGACGTCCCACGTGAGGGCCTCGAACTGATAGGGATATTCTCCGGCGTAAACCAAATAGAGTCTCCGATAGACGTCCATATCAGGCGGAACGTCCAATCCTTGCAAAAAACGTACGGTCTTGTCCGGGATGGGATCGCGATATCGATTGACGTCCGCCATTTTCGCGCGAATGAAAATGTCTCCGGCGACCGTATCGTAGGCCCAAAGCTCGACGGTTTGGCGAAAGCTGTGAACCATGATGGCAAGGGCGCAAAACAGGGCGGTCGCAGTGATCAGCGCCCCTGCCGATATGGCGGTGCGCGCTCCGCTGTCTCTGATGTATCTTGCCGCGAGATAGGCGGGCTCCTTCCCGACGCGTCGAAGTCGGGGGGCGGACCATTCTCCCAATTTCGAAAGGATTCCCGGCGAAAGCATGGAAAAACCGGCGAAAAGCAGGAATACCGCAATATACCCGGGAAGCGGAAAACTCTCCGGCGACGGAAGGTTGGATAGAGGCCATACCATCAGGACGCACAGGATTCCCAGCATGCCCAGCCGCTTTGGCGCCTTGCGGTATTTCACCCCCTGTCCCCCGACGGCCATGGCTTCCTTGGGGGACACCCCCATGGCCTCCCGAGCGGGATAGAACGCCGCCAGGATCGAAATGAAAAGCGTGGACCCGAAAGACAGAAACACCTCCCATCCGCTAAGGTCCAACTTTTCGACCGCGACCCTGACGAACAACGTGGAAATGGTCTCGCTTACGCCTCTCAGCATGTATTTGGTCAAAGCGGCCCCGACCGGAAACGCGGTCAGCCATCCCGCGAGGCCGAAAAGCGCGCCTTCCCCGATGAATACCAGAAAAATCAGCATCGCCGGGGCCCCGGTCGATCTCAATATGGCGATTTCGTTTCTTCTGGAGGCGGCGTTCAACGCCACCAGGCTGTAAACCAGGAACATTCCCACGAAAAGGGACACGAAGCTCAGCACCGAGAGGTTAAGCCGATAAGCGCCGATCATGCTCAGACCGCTTCTGCGGTTCTCGTCGGGTAGCTCCAGGAAGACGCCCTCCGGGAGGAGCGCCTCGATTTGATCGAGTTGGCTTTCGGACGGAGGGGATTCGAACAAAAGGTCGATTCGGTCCGCTTGGCCGAATTTTCCCGTGAACTCCTGAAAAGTGGCTATGTCGCAGATGGCGACCCGTCCTCCCTCCACTAACGCGAGCCCTTCGGACGAGAGCGAAGCCAGTACTGTGAAATCGGCAGCGCGACCCACGTGCTCGATTGTTACGGCATCGTCCGACGCCAGTTCCAAATTTTTCAGAAGGGATTCCCCCGCAAGCATGGAATAAGGCGTTTTCATCAGATTCAGCCAGACTTCTCCGTCCTCCTCCTTTTCTCCGGTTTCCGTTCGCCATTCTCGAAACGGCCGGTCCAACACGGGATCGAAGCCGATCAGGAGGAACGGTTCGGCGCCCTCTCTCGCGGGATGGACATAGGCGGTCAGGACGGGCGAGGCGCTTTTTACGAAGGCCAATTTCGACAGAGGCGCGACGAGCGTGTCGGGAGTCCCGCCTCCCGGGCGGAAAACGACCCGGTCGGCGCTTCCCGCGATCATGCTCATGCTTTGGTCGAAAGAGGCGAGGGATGCCTGGATGGAAAGCCGCACGCTGGTGAAGACCGCCGCACCCAGGGATATCCCCAGCACCACGATCAAGGCTCTGCCGGGATGTTTCAGGATATGGCGGACGCTGAACCGGTGGAACAGGACGAAAAAGACGCCTATGGTTCTGAACGGAATCACGAATATTCCACCGACACGAGAAAGAGTCCTTGGGGAGGAGCGGTCGCCCCGGCCAGGCTTCTATCCCCGGACTCGAAAATTCCGGGAATGTCCTCCGGCCCGATTTTCCCTCGACCGACCTCCGCCAAGGTTCCCACAATGTTTCTGACCATGAATCTCAAAAAGCCGTTCGCCTCGATATCGTACGTTATCAGACCGTCGTCGCCCAAGGAGAGTTCGGATTTGAAAACGCGCCTTATGGTGCTCGCACGGGGGCTTCCGCTTCCTTCGAACGCCTTGAAGTCGTGTTCTCCGAGAAAACGGAATGCGGCTTTCGCCATGGCGTTCGTGTCCACCGGACGACGGATGTGCCAGAGGTAATGTCTTCCCACCGCCGCAGGGACGGAGCGGTTCGATATCCGGTATCGATAGGCCTTTTTGACGACGTCGAACCGGGCGTGGAAATCGAGCGTAACCGATTCGCACGATTTGATCGCGATGTCCCCGTCCAAGAGACTGTTCAATCCTTTCTGGAACGCCTCCGGAGGAATCCGGGCGTTCGTCTTGAAGTTGGCAGTCTGTCCCAGGGCATGGACGCCCGCGTCGGTCCTTCCGGAGCCGACCAGGACCACCTTTTCGCGCGTCATGATCCGAAGTGCGTTTTCGATTTCGCCCTGAATCGTTCGGTCCTCTTTTTGCCTTTGCCACCCGCTGTATGCGGCGCCGTCGTATTCGATCACCAGCTTGAAGTTGTTCATGGCGCCCCCTATCCGGTCTGTTCCATCAGCAATACGGCCGACAGGGAGAAAAAGGACAGGACGGTGGACATGGCGATGGATGCCGAGGCCAGTTCCGTATCGCTGTAGAGCTGGGACGAAAGCACGTAAATGGCGGTGGAGGCCGGAAGCGCCAAATAGATCATGCCGACTTTGAAGGCTTCGCCTCCGATTCCGAACCACCGGAAAAACCAGAATCCGATCACGGGGTATACGGCCAGTTTGATCGCGGAGGCTATAAAGGAAACCTTGAAGTGTCCCTTCAGAGCTTTCGGGGTCAGCGCCCCGCCGATGGAAAAGAGAGCCAGCGGCAGCGTCGCGTACGACAACAACTGGAACGTGTTGTTCAAAAACGCGGGAAAGAAATTGACGAACCTGGCGTAGGCGATTCCCGCTATGCACGACAGAATCAAGGGATTGGAAACGATCGACTTCAAAGCCAGTCCAATCCGCTCCCGCATCCCGAAGCTCTTTCCCGAAAACCAGATCAGCGTGGATACCGACAGCACGTTGATGACGGGAATCAGGAACCCAATCAAAATACCGAACAGTCGCATGCCGGTCTCGCCCGAAACGTTCAGCACAATGGCGACCCCGATGTAGGTGTTGAACCGGTAGCAGCTCTGGGAGAACGCCCCCGCCTGGAACCGTCCGACCTTGAAAACGCCCATGGCCAGGCAGCTCAAAACGTAGACGGAACCCAGCGCGCACAAGGCGGCCACGCAAAGCGCGGCATCCGAAGCGGTCGCGGGGGACGAACCGCCGATTTTCCAGAAAAGCATTGCCGGAAAAAAGACGAAATACACCAGCCGGTCCGAGGTTTTCGAAAACGCCTCGTTGCTCAGGCCGTACCTTTTTAAGAGGCTTCCCAGCAGGATCAAGGCGAATACGGGAAACAGGCAGTTCAGTACGATCATTTGGTCCACCGGATTTTTCGAGATTCTTTTCGGGGGCGGAGTCGAGGAGGCTTGATAAAACATCGCAGGCGAGAGCGTCGAATCGAAGCTTCGGTCGCTTGCAATGTCAGAGCCGGTCGCAGCGGACATTCGCCAGCATTTCTTCCAGCTCGTCGTCTAAGAGTCCTTTGATGCTTTCCAACGAATATTCTCGGCCGCAGTACCTGCAGCGCAGACACACCCGGTTTCACCTTCTCGCCAAATACAACGACTCTCCGCAATTCTCGCATTTTATTTTTTTCATACGGCCACCCCGATCGTTTAAAAAAGTTTTAAAAAACTTTAAGTGAAAACATCCGCCGTGTCAAACCACGGATGGCTGTGAAATGAAACGTTGTAGCGTGGATTTCGATCCAGTCTTCTATATCGAAATTTTACCCCATTTACCCGATTGACAACCATGTAATTATCTGTCAAATGAAATCTTTTGAAAATTCTAAGTAAACGGGGGAAGTCGGAAAGCCAAACGGCCGCTTTGGCGACTGGATTATGTGGAAAATCGGTTGTCATTGATCGCTTTTGGAAGATGAAAACGAATAAAAAGACAGGTGATTGGTAAAAATGGAAAAGATCGGATGTCCTGGTTTTCGTGCCGCCGGAGTCGCGGCGAACATAAAGAAAGAAGGCGTACTGGATCTGGGGCTGATTTTTTCCGAGAGACCGGCGAAGGTGGGGGGCGTGTTCACCCGGAATTTGGTGCAAGCGGCCCCGGTGATTTTGGACAAGCGACTGATCCAAAATGGCGAGGCGCGTGCGATCCTTGTGAACAGCGGATGTGCAAATTGCTGCACCGGCCCTGAAGGGATAGAGGATGCCAAGGCCATGGCGCGGCTGGCGGCTTTGGAGCTTGGCATTGAACGCGACGAGGTGCTCGTGGCCTCGACCGGCGTGATCGGCGCTCCTATGCCCATGCCCAAGGTAGAAAAGGCGATTCCGTTGCTTGCAAAAAGCCTGGCGCCCGATGGTTTTTCGGACCTTTCGATCGCCATGATGACCACCGACACCATTCCCAAACTGGTCAGCCAGACGGGACGAATCAACGGAAAGACATTTACCGTGACCGCCATCGCCAAGGGCGCGGGAATGATCCGGCCCGACATGGCCACCATGCTTTGTTTCGTCTGCACGGACATAAACGCCGACCCCGACTATTTGTCCTACGCCATGTACATGGCCTCCGAAAGATCGTTCAACCGGATTACCATCGACGGAGACACCAGCACCAACGACACGGCCCTCGTTCTGGCCAACGGGGCCTCGGGGGCGGTCATTGAAAACTCGGTCCACAAGGCCGTCTTTCAAAGGGTGCTAGACGACGTTCTTCTTGCGCTTGCCAAGATGATGGTCAAGGACGGCGAGGGAGCCACCAAGTTTGTCGAAATCAGAGTCCGGGGAGCGCTCAGCGACGACGACGCCTATGCGGCCGCATCCACCGTCGCCAACTCGAACCTGGTGAAAACCGCCTTTTTCGGCGAGGACGCCAACTGGGGCCGAATCCTGGCGGCAGTCGGACGCGCTGGAATTCCATTGGAGCAGGACCGGATCGACGTCTATTTCGACGACGTCCTGATGTGCCAGAACGGGAGAGGGCGGGGCATCGAAATCGAAAGGCAAGCCACGCTGGTCATGAAGAAGGCGGAATACGTCGTCGGCGTAGATTTGAAAATGGGAAACGGAACGGCGTCCGTCTACACCTGCGATTTTTCCTACGACTACGTGAAGATCAACGCCGACTACCGTTCCTGATCGGTCGGGTTCCGTCCGAAAAATAATTTTATCCATGAGACTTCAAAAATACATCGCCATGTCCGGCTACTGCTCGAGACGGCACGCGGAAATGCTGGTCGTCGAGGGGAAAGTGACGGTCAACGGCCAAGTTGTCAGCCAGCTCGGCTCGAAGGTCGATCCGGAAAAGGACAATGTGCTCGTCGAGGGCAACCCGGTTTCCATCGAGGAACACCTTATATATATAGCATTGAACAAGCCCTTGGGATACGTCACCAGTTGCGACCATCCGGGGGAGAAAATCGTGCTGGACTTGGTTGACGTCAGCCGGCGCGTCTATCCCGTCGGAAGGTTAGACAAGGACTCCACGGGACTTTTGCTTCTCACCAACGACGGCGACCTCCATCTGCGTCTGACCCATCCCTCCTTCGACCACGAAAAGGAATACGTGGTTTCCGTCGCGGAACCGATTCCCCGGGGCGCGTTGACGGCCTTCGAAAAAGGCCTGAAAATCCTGGGAACGAAAACGCGGCCCGCCCGCGTGAAATTCGTTTCGCCTACCAGCTTCAAGATCGTCCTGAAAGAGGGCAGAAACCGGCAAATCCGAAGGATGGTCCGGAAAGTGGGAAACCGGGTAACCGAGCTGAAACGAATCCGCGTGGCCAACGTCCGCCTGGGAAATCTTCCGGAGGGAAAATGGCGCTATCTTACGGACGCGGAGAAAAACCGTCTGCTCGCAAACGTTCCAAAATGAATTCGGCCCGTTCCTTCACTGGAACGGCCGGCACCAGGACCGGCGCGTATCCCAGCGCTTCGTAGCCGCGTTTTAAAAGACGGTCCAATCTTTCCGTCTTTTCCTGGTCTTCGGACCTCGCATGGTCCTTACGGAAAGGAAGCCGCTCCAAGTGAAACACTCGGCGATACAGAACCAGGCGGCTCTTTTCCAGCGGCTCTGCCGTATCGAGGTTCGCGGCCTGGAAATAGGCGACGCTGTCCGGCACGGCCCTGTCGAAAAATATGGTTTCGTCATCCGGCAAGTCCTTTTCGATTTCGAGCTTTCGGTAGAGAATGACGCGCTCGAAAGCGAGTTCGTCGGCCTTGATCTGCTCGATAGTGCGTCCGGATTTCAACATCTCCTCGATGTAAGCCCGCGCGACTTCGTGGACTACCCGAAATCCCCGGTCCGCCAAATCCAGAATAACCGACGTCTTTCCCGAACAGGGCGCGCCTGTAAGCACCACCCAAGATGTGGTTCGCATTGCAGCCTCCAAATTTTTTCCATTTACCACGAATCGACATGTAGATTTTTGCTCCGCTTTCCAAAGCGAATCGAACAATATGTGAATAAAATTCCCGATTTCGGTCTGCAAGGCGATCCGGTTGATTTTAAAAAACCGTTTTCTGTATTATCATGTTTTCGTTGAAAAGGACGATTCGAAAGAAAAAAATGTTCTTTCTATTGTTTGGCACGGCGGTTGCTTTAATCGTATGCGAGAGCAAAGTGAAATCGCGTCCGCGAAAAACTTGCGAAGATCTAAATGAACAAGGAGGTAAAAAATGAACGGAAAAACCAGATTGGCAATCATGACGACGATCATAGCCGTGGTTGGAGTCGCCACGCTGGCCTTTGCCGGTTGGGGACCCGGATATGGATGCGGTGGCTGGGGCGGGGGACCCAGGTGGAGCGATTATGGATGCCCCCGGGCCTACGGCAATTGCCCGTACTTAAACCAGAACCAAGGGCAGGAGACCGGACCGTGGGCGGATTTCGTGAAATCCACCGAAGGTCTTCGGCGAAATCTTTACGAGAAGGAAATGGCGCTGAGAAGCGAATTGGCCAAGGAAAATCCCGATGTACAGGTTGCGTCCAATCTTCAAAAGGAAATTTCGGGGATAGAGGCCGATCTGAGCCAGAAAGGTCTCGAATTCGAGTTGAAGATGCGAAAGGAGAACCCCGACCACAGGCCGTGTCCGGGCTATGGTCAAGGAAAAGGATACGGCCGGGGCGGCGGATACTGCTGTAGGTAGGCGTGATCCGGGAGGCAAGCTACCTCCTCTGGGGGCAAGTCTATAGAAGTTTGGCGGCGAATTCTTCGAAGGAGTTCGCCGCTTTTTTTAAACGGCTCCGAGTTGAATATCGGCGGAAAGACTGGTAATAAAAAACGAACCAGCAACCCAGAAAGGAGGGGAAAATAGAGCCATGAGCGAACAATCCCGGATTTCCGCGGTTATCGACTGTCCAAAATGCTCCTACAGGAAGGTCGCGCCCCTTTCGAAGGCCAAGAACATGGCGGTCTTGAAATGCCCGAGGCCCGGTTGCGGCCACGAGTTCGAGTACAGGCTCAGGCTCGGTTTCGACACCCCGACGTATCTGGACATGTCGCCCGAGTCTTTCGCCCACGGCTTGGACAAGAACGCGACCAACGCTCTGCGCAACGCGCCCGGACTGGACCTTGCGGTGCGCAAGATGATGGAGTACGGCTACGAGAGGCTGTTTCGCGTCAGGGCCATGGCGGACGCCTTGAAAGCGACCCCGAACACGCTGGGGCATGTTTACGACATGGCGGAGCAGGCGGCGAAAAGTTTGGGGGTGACGGTCCCCGAAGTTTTCATTTTCCAGGATCCCAGGCCCAACGCGTTCACCATCGGGACCGAATATCCTCTGATCGTCCTTCATTCGGAACTGGTGGACCTGCTGGACGAGGACGAGCTTTTCGCGGTAATCGCCCACGAGGCGGGGCATATCAAGTGCCATCACGTCCTGTATCTCACCCTCTACGATTTTCTGAAAAACTGCCTTTGGTTCCTGGGACCGCTCAGGTCGCTGGTCGCGCCCTTGAACCTGGCTCTCGCCGAGTGGAGAAGAAAAGCGGAGCTGTCCTCGGACCGGGCGTCCCTCTTGGTCACCGACAACAAAAATTCCATCATTCGAGTCCTGATGAAAATCTCCGCCGGTTCCAGGTCCATATCGCAGATGACGAGCGAGCGGGACTTTCTGGAGCAGGCCCGCCAGTTCGAAAACTTGACCAAGGACATGGGGCTCAACAAGTTCTACCGTTATTCGTCCTATATTTGGAGGTCCCACCCCTTCGCCGTTTTGCGGGCGTCGGAGATCGACAAGTGGGCCGACGGCTCGGAATACGGGAAGATCAAGAAGGGGGAATACAAGAGAAGAGAGAAGAAGGAGCCGCCCGTAGAGGAGTCGGCGGTGAAAAGATGCCCCCAGTGCGAGAAGATTCTCGGGGAAAAGGAAAACTTTTGCCCCGGCTGCGGGCACCCGGCCGAGAAGCTTTCCAATCAGTACGATCACGATGGCTTGGACGAGTTCCTGAACACCATGAAATCGGCCTATTCCAGAATGAAGGATTACTTCGCCGCACGCGAGGATAGCGCCGAATTTTTCGAAAGAGAGCCCCGGATGTGCTCCGTATGCGGCGAGCTGGTCTACGATCCGGCGGTCGAGCACTGTCCCCGCGACGGCGGGGAGCTTGTGTGAAACGATTCTTCTTCGCCTGGCAGGGTCGCGTCGTTTCCTGTAGCGCCGCCGTGGAAGGTGGCGCTACAGGAACACCGCGACATTGCCTCGTCCGTCGTGAGCGCTTGGCTAAACAATTATTTCAATTTGGATAGGATTGAACTGGGGTGATGAAAATATCGAGTTTTCGGTATTTAAACTCCAGTCCGGTTTTGTT